>JBBDTC010000061.1:0-51897 GCA_040904625.1 Gammaproteobacteria bacterium | reverse complement strand
TTGGCCTCCTTACAGGGGCAACAGCACCGAACAATGAAAGATCAACAGGCCCTGGGGTCCGCCGCGAAATAACGGGGCGATTTGGGGCGTCGAGGCGCCCGGCTGGCAAGGCGCGAGGAGGGCGAATAGTGGTTCTATTCAACGGACGAGCAACGCCGCCAGACGGGATGGATCGGCGTTCCAGATCGTTGAGTTATTTTGCGGCGGGCCCTTAGTCAACGCTCGATCGGATCGCGAACGTCGCGGAAACGCGGGTCGACCGGGGTGGCGTCGCTTTCTTCGTCGATTTCATCGGTTTCTTCGGCAAGGCCGATGCTGCCGAGCAAAGTGCCGAAGAAGCCGCGCTTGCGACCGTGTTTCGGAGCATCCGGCGGGACGACGACACCCTCACCCGGAGCGGCCTGAAGGTCGGCATAAGGGCTGCGCGAATACGGTTTGGCTTCGGCCTGTGTGGGCAGGTTGTCGTTCCGTGCGAGCTTGCCGTCCTCGGCTTGCTCGTCTTCCTCATCGGCGATTTCGTATTTCGATTCTTCGACGAATGGCAGGGTGTCCTTGATTTTTGTCAGGACGCTTTTTTTCTTGAATTTCGGTACGTCGACGGTGGTGTCGTGGTGCAGGGTCGCCACCAGGGGCGCTTCTGCCGGCGTCACGTCGCCGCCGACACGATCGAGCTTGTCGTCTTTGAAATAGAGTGTGATGAGGCGCCGTTCGGGATCGCCGCCGCCCGGTTCGAATGTATAAATGTAATCCCAGCGTTCGGCGTTGAAAGTGTCCTCGATTATGGGCGATCCCATGATGAACAGCACCTTTTTCTTGTCCATCTGCGGGGTCAGCTGGGCGAGCATGTCCTGAGTGATGACGTTGCCCTGCTGGATGTCGATTTTGTGTATGAACGGCAGATCACGGGGGCTCGGCAAGCGGCTCAGCCCGGGTATGCCGGAGCCCGAACAGCCGCCCAGTACCAGCAGTGATGCGAGAACGAGAACGACGATAGTGGGGTGGTGGTGCATTGGAGTCTGGACGGGCAAGCCCTGGCGGCAAGTTGGCGAAATATTCGGCCGCGAATTAAGCACACTGGATGTAGTGGATTCTGCGGCCCTGGACGCGAATCCGTGAGCGGGGCCGATCTTAGCACATGCCTCGTAGTCGCCGCGAAGGTGCTATCCTGCGCACTAATCCCCGCCACCTAAATCTGACAGGACTCATGGACACGCAGGAACTCAAGAAAGCCGGGCTCAAGGCCACCCTCCCGCGCCTCCGCATACTCGAGATTCTCGATAAATCGCGCGACCATCATCTGAGCGCCGAAGACGTCTACAAGGCGTTGATCGAAGCCGGAGACGACGTCGGCCTGGCAACTATCTATCGCGTGCTGACCCAGTTCGAAGCCGCGGGGTTGGTGCAGCGCCATAATTTCGACGGTGGACACGCCGTGTTCGAAATGGCCCAGGACGATCACCACGATCACATGGTGCGCACCGATACCGGCGAAGTCATCGAATTCTACGATGAAGAGATCGAACGCCGGCAGCGTGAAGTCGTCGCCGCACACGGCTACGAATTGATGGAACACAGTCTCGTACTCTACGTGCGCCCGCGCCCGGGGAGTGGTAAAGCAGACTGACGAGCTGGCCCTGCCTGTACCGTTCAGCCGCGCGCCGCCTGCGCCAACAGGTCCCTTGCGTGCTGCAGGCTGGGGGTCGTCGCCTGTTCCGCACCGAGCATGCGCGCGATCTCGCTCTCGCGCGCTTTTCTGCTCAAGGCCTCGAGCCGCGTTTCCGCTTGCCCGTCCACGACCTCCTTCGATACCAGGTAATGATGCTCGCCGGCGCTCGCCACCTGCGGTGAATGGGTGATGCAGATGACCTGGCAATGCGCCGCGACCTCGCGCAGGTTGCGCCCGACTACGTTGGCGGTGGTACCGCCTATGCCTGTATCGACCTCGTCGTAGACGACTACGGGCACACCGCTGCGCCCGGCAGTCGCCGCTTGTATCGCCAAACCGATGCGCGAGAGCTCGCCGCCCGAGGCAACCTTGTTCAGCGGGCCGGGCGCGAGTTCCGGATTGGTCGTGACTGAGAATTCGATGCGGTCCCGTCCGTGCGCTTGCGGATTGGTTGCCGTGGAGGTGCTGAGCTGGACGGCGAACTGCGCATGCGGAATGCCGAGATCGCGCAGCCGCGCCGTGATCTCGGCATTCATGGCCTTGGCGGCCTGCTGTCGCGCCGTGGTCAAACGCGCGCTGGCGTCATCGTAGTGGCGGCGCGCCTCGTCGCGACGCAAGCGCAATTGATCGATATCGCCCGAGCGACTCTCGAGCTCACCGAGTTCGGCTGCCAGTTCATCAGCGCGTCGTGCGAGGTCGGTCAAGGACACCTGGTGTTTGCGCGCCAGTGTATGGAGTTCGCCGAGGCGCCGGTCGATCGCCTCCAGGCGTGCCGGATCCGCGGCGCAGTCGCGTTCGAGGCGCTGGAGTTCACCGTGGGCTTCGTCGATGGCGACGCCAGCCTGCTCCAGTAGCACCCGCAGATTGGCGGCAACGGGTGTGAGGCGTTCGAGAGCCCGAACGCTCTGCAGTGCGATCTCCACAGCACGCATCGCGCCCGCCTCGTCATCGTCCAGGGCGTGACTGACGGCGGCACAGTGCTCGAGCATGGTTGCGCTGTTGGCCAGCCGCTTGTGTTCATTCTCTATGGTGCCGAGTTCGTCCGCATCGAGTTTGGCGCCAGCCAGTTCGTCGACCTGGTAGCGCAATAGTTCGAACCGGGCGCGGTCTTCGCCGTCGTGTTCGAGGGTGGCGAGTGCCTCTGCGGCCGTTTTCCAGTCGCCGTGCGCGGCGGCGACATCCGCCAGTTCCTGGTCGAGATTGCCATAGGCATCGAGCAGCTCTCGCTGCCGGTCGCGTTCGAGCAGGCGGTGGCTGGCGTGTTGGGAGTGGACGTCGACCAGCAGCGCGCCGAGTTCACGCAGGGTGTGGACGGCGATCGGGGTGCCGTTGCAGTAGGCACGCGAACGACCGTCGCGGGAGACCACGCGCCTGAGCAGGCATTCGTCCTCTGCGGTCAGATCGTGAGCACGCAGGAACGCGTTGACCACGTCATTGTCCGCGATGTCGAAGCGCGCGGTGACGCTGGCGCGATCCGCGCCGGTGCGAACCATCTGGCTGTCGGCGCGCTCACCGAGCGCGAGGGCGAGCGCCTCGATCAGAATCGATTTTCCGGCGCCGGTTTCGCCGGTCAGTACGCTGAGACCCGGCGCGAATTCGACGTCGATCTCGAGCACAACCACCAGGTTCTGTACCGTGAGCGCATTCAGCAAGGATCGCGTCCCCAGTTCAGTTTGGCGCGCAATGTCGCGAAATGGTCGTGATTGGCGGGGTGGATGAGTCGAATGGACTGTCCTCGCCGAAAAATCCGCACACAATCGTCCGGCAGCAGTTTGAGAAACGCGTTGCCGTCACAAGTGACACGGCATTCGTCTTCCCGATCCGTGACGACCTGGATCTCGATGACCGCCGAGTCGCTGACCACGATGGGTCTATTGGTCAGGGTATGGGGGCAGATCGGCACCAGCACCAGCGCGCTGATGGCTGGGTCGAGGATTGGGCCGCCGCCGGACAGGGCGTAGGCGGTCGAGCCGGTCGGGGTGGCCACGATCATCCCGTCGGCCCGCTGGGCGTGGAGGAATTTGCCGTCGACGTGGGTGTGCAGGGTGACCAGGCGGGCAGTGTTCCACTTCTGCACGACGATGTCATTCAAGCCGTCTTCGGAGGCGACGACGCGCCCGTCGCGGACGACGTCGCAGCCGAGGACTGCGCGTTGCTCGCTCAGATAGGCACCATCGAGGACGGCATTCAAGGCCTGCTCGAGTCCGGCGGGGGGCAGATCGGTGAGGAATCCGAGACGGCCCAGGTTGATACCGAGCAAGGCGACCTCACGTGGGTAGATGGAGCCAGCGCATTGCAGCAGGGTGCCATCGCCGCCGATGGAGATGACCAGATCGCAGGCGTCCGGCAACTTTTCGCGCGCGCGCAGTTCAAACGAACCGACAATGCCGCTGACGTCCGTGGTATCGTCGACGAATGTCGCACCACCACGTTCATTGAGGACCTGCACCACGGCTTGCAGGGTGTCTTGGACTGCGGGATCGTGTGTCTTCGTCACGATCCCGATGCGCGTGAACATGGCGGGCACCCTCAGGCTGGATCTGCGGGCAAGTTAGCATTTCGGTGATCCGACCGGCAACGCGCATTTTGCACTGCTCAGGTCAGGGTGTTAGATTTTTTTCCATCAAGCCAACGCGATAACCGCACGGGGCTGCCATGACTCGAGGAACTAGCGACATCAAGCTGAGCGAGCGTGCCCAGTACCTGTTCAGGCGACTGGTCGAACGCTACATCGCTGACGGCCAGCCCGTCGGCTCGCGCACGCTCGCGCGCGATGCCAAGCTCGATCTGAGCCCGGCGAGTATCCGCAATGTCATGGCGGATCTCGAAGACATGGGCTTGATCAAATCGCCGCATACTTCGGCGGGACGAGTGCCGACGGCGCTCGGTTATCGTCTGTTCGTCGACTCTATCGTGACTTTCAGCAATTTGAGTCCGGACGAGATCCGGCAGATGAAGTCGAGCCTCGGTGGCGAGGGCGACATCCAGGCTTTGCTCGGTAACACCTCCCGTCTGCTCTCCGATGTCACCCGGCTCGCCGGCCTGGTCATGGTCCCGGTCGTCGAGCGGCGCGCCCTGCGCCAGGTCGAATTTCTGTCGTTGAACGACAACCGCGTGCTGGCCATCCTGGTCACCAACGATCGCGAAGTCGAAAATCGCATCATCAAGACCAACCGCGTCTATGGCCAGAACGAACTCACCCACGCGGCCAACTACCTCAACTCGGCATTTGCGGGGCGCGACCTCGAAGCGGTGAAGGCGCGCATCATCGCCGAGATGGCCGACACCCGGGCGGAGATGGACCAACTCATGGCGCTGGTCATCGAAATGTCGCAGAAGGTGTTCGTCGATGCCGAAGAGCGCACCAAGGACTACGTGCTCGCCGGCGAAACCAATCTGATGGACAAGAGTGAGCTGTCGGATATCGAGAAGCTGCGTGGCCTGTTCGAAGCCTTCAGTCAGAAGCGCGATATCCTGCATCTGCTGGACCAGGCTCTGAGCGCCAGCGGCGTGCAGATCTTCATCGGCGAGGAATCGGGCTACGAAGTGCTCGATCAATGCAGTATCGTCACCGCGACCTACAACGACGACGATCGCACCCTGGGCGTGCTCGGCGTGATTGGGCCGACGCGCATGGAATACGAGAGAGTCATCCCCATCGTCGACCTCACGGCCAAGATGCTCGGCACGGCCTTGAATTCCAGAAACTGAACCGCATGTGAGTGGTTGGACGCTGCCCGCACAGGTGGGACGGCGACCTCATGCATTGCGAGTACTCAACAGACAAAGGGCCCATTGCCAGTGAATCGAGAAACGGAAACGCCGCCACTATCCGACGAACAGCCGGCCGGCGAGAGCGTCGACAGCGGCGCTGACGAGAGCGCCGAAGCGATCAGCCCGGAGCAGGCGGAGATTGCGAGCCTCAACGCACAACTCGCTGAAATGAAAAACGAAATACTGCGCGTGCGGGCCGAGATGGAGAATGCGCGCAAGCGCGCGGAACGCGATGTCGAGGCGGCGCACAAATATGGCCAGGAGCGCCTGGTCGGCGAATTGCTGTCGGTCAAGGACAGCATCGACCTCGGACTCGAAGCCGCCCACACCGCGACGGATATCGACGCCCTGCGCCAGGGCATGGAGCTGACGGCCAAGATGTTCGGCGATTTCTTCGAAAAGCTCGCGGTTTGTGCAGTCGACCCTGCCGGTGAGCGCTTCGATCCCGAGCGCCACCAGGCCATGACCACCGCAGAGACTACCGACGCCGAGCCCGGCACGGTGGTGCGCGTCATGCAGAAAGGCTACCTCCTCAACGATCGTCTGCTGCGCCCCGCGCTGGTGGTCGTGGCCAAGGCGCCGGCCACAAACGGCGCTTGAATTCGGGTCGGAGGGCCCCATCTAGAGCAGCAATCACGCGATATCCCCACAGCGGGCCGCGACAACCTGAAAATTCCAGTAGAGGCACAACATGGGCAGAATTATCGGAATCGACCTCGGCACAACGAACTCCTGCGTGGCGCTGCTCGAGGGCGGCAAGGCCAGAGTCATCGAGAACAGTGAAGGTACACGCACGACGCCGTCTGTCGTCGCCTACACCAGTGACGATGAGGTGCTGGTCGGGCAATCGGCCAAGCGCCAGGCGGTAACCAATCCCAGCAACACCTTGTACGCCGTCAAGCGACTGATCGGACGCAAGTTCGACGATGAAGTCGTGCAGCGCGACCGCAGCATGGTGCCTTACCCCATCGTCAAAGCCGACAATGGCGATGCCTGGGTCGAGGCCAACGGCAAGAAGATGGCGCCGCCGGAGATTTCCGCGCGCGTACTGATGAAGATGAAGAAGACCGCCGAGGATTATCTCGGCGAGCCCGTCTCGGAAGCCGTGATCACCGTGCCGGCCTACTTCAACGATTCCCAGCGTCAGGCCACCAAGGATGCCGGTCGCATTGCCGGCCTCGAAGTCAAGCGCATCATCAACGAGCCCACTGCGGCCGCGCTGGCCTATGGCATGGACCGGCGCCAGGGCGACGCCAAGATCGCGGTCTACGATCTCGGCGGCGGGACTTTCGACATCTCCATCATCGAAATCGCCGAAGTCGACGGCGAACACCAGTTCGAGGTGCTCGCAACCAACGGGGATACGTTCCTCGGTGGCGAGGATTTCGATCTGCGCCTGATCGATTTCCTGGCCGACCAATTCAAGAAAGAGCAGGGCATCGATCTGCACAACGATCCGCTGGCGCTGCAGCGCCTCAAGGAAGCGGCGGAGAAGGCCAAGATCGAGCTGTCCTCGAGTCAGCAGACGGACGTCAATCTGCCCTACATCACGGCTGATGCAACGGGGCCGAAGCATCTCAACGTCAAGATCACGCGGGCCAAGCTGGAGAGCCTAGTCGATGACCTGATTGAGCGCACCATAGACCCCTGTCGCATGGCGCTCAAGGATGCCGGATTGTCGGCGTCGCAGATCGACGACGTCATCCTCGTCGGCGGCCAGACGCGTATGCCCAAAGTGCAGGAAGTGGTCAAGGACTTCTTCGGTCGCGAACCGCGCAAGGACGTCAATCCCGACGAGGCCGTGGCGGTCGGCGCTGCCATTCAGGCGGGTGTACTGGGCGGCGACGTCAAGGACGTCCTGCTGCTCGACGTGACGCCGCTGTCTCTCGGAATCGAGACCCTGGGCGGGGTCATGACCAAACTGATCGAGAAGAATACGACCATCCCGACCAAAGCCAACCAGGTTTTCTCGACCGCAGACGACAGCCAGACAGCAGTCACCGTACACGTGCTTCAGGGTGAGCGCGAGCGGGCCGATGCCAACAAGTCCCTGGGGCGTTTCGATCTGGCCGACATACCCCCAGCGCCGCGCGGCATGCCGCAAATCGAAGTCACGTTCGACATCGATGCCAACGGTATCCTCAATGTATCGGCCAAGGACAAGGCGACCGGCAAGGCCCAATCCATCGTCATCAAGGCCTCGAGCGGCCTGACCGACGACGAGATCGACCGTATGGTCAAGGACGCCGAAGCGCACGCCGAAGAAGATCGCAAATTCCAGCAGGTCGTCAACGCGCGCAATCAGGCCGATTCGCTGGTACACACCACGCGCAAGTCGCTGGAGGATCTGGGCGACAAGGTGAGTGCCGACGAGCGTAAGGAAGTCGAAGACGCGTTGGCCGCCGCCGAAACCGCCATGGCGGGGGAAGATATCGGAGATATCGAAGCGAAGACACAACGCCTCGCTGAACTCGCCGGTAAGATCGCGCAGAAAGCGCAGCAGGGCGAAGGCGGTAGCGGCGCGGGCGCAGCCGGCGGCGATGAACCCGCCGGCGGCGAATCCAGGAAATCGAGTGATGACAACGTGGTCGATGCCGATTTCGAGGAAGTCAAAGACGATAAATAAGCGCGCGATTCAAGCGCGACGAGCCCGGCCAGGCCCACAGCCTCGCCGGGCTTGTGTTTTGAAGAGACTTGGAAATTACAGCCGGGACATCTATGGCCAAGCGCGACTACTACGAAGTGCTGGGCGTCGACCGCAATGCGGACGAGTCCGACATCAAGAAGGCCTATCGTCGGTTGGCCATGAAGTTTCACCCCGACCGCAATGCGGGTGATGACGAGGCCGAAGGAAAGTTCAAAGAGGTCAAGGAAGCGTTCGAGATCCTGAGCGACCGACAGAAGCGCTCTGCTTACGACCAGTTCGGTCACGATGGCGTCGATGCGGCGGCCGGCGGCTTCGGCGGTGGTGCGGGGTTTGGCGACATCTTCGACAGCGTGTTCGGCGACATCTTCGGCGCCGGCGGGCGCGGCGGGGCGCGCGTCTATCGCGGCGCCGACCTCCGCTACGACCTCGAAATGACACTCGAGGAGGCCGTGGCCGGAACCGAAATCAAGATTCGCGTACCTACCGTTATCGATTGCGAAACCTGTGATGGCAAGGGCTCGCGCAGTGGACGGGCGCCCGACACCTGCAGCACCTGCAACGGCGTCGGCCAGGTGCGGATGCAACAGGGCTTTTTCTCCGTCCAGCAGACCTGCCCGCGATGCCGCGGCAGCGGCAAAGTCGTCGCTGATCCTTGTGCTACCTGTGCCGGATCCGGCAAGGCGCGCGGCAACAAGACCATTTCGGTGAAAGTACCGGCCGGGGTCGACAACGGCGATCGGATACGCCTCAGTGGAGAAGGTGAGCCTGGCCAAAGCGGCGGGCCGCCGGGTGATCTGTATGTCAACGTCGTGGTCAAACCGCATCCGATTTTCGTCCGTGAAGAGAGCGATCTACGCTGCGAGGTGCCGATTGATTTCGTCATCGCCGCGCTCGGCGGCGAGCTGGAGGTGCCGACGCTGGAAGGCCGCGTGGTGCTCAAAATCCCGCCGGAAACACAGACCGGGAAGATGTTCCGGTTACGTGGTAAAGGCGTGCGCTCGGTGCGCGGCGGCGGCGTCGGGGATCTGATTTGTCGGGTGGCGGTGGAGACACCGGTCAACCTGACCAAAGATCAAAAAGACCTGTTGCGGGATTTCGGTAAGGCGCTCACCGGTGGCGGCACCAAGCATAGTCCACGCGCCACTTCCTGGCTCGATGGCGTCAAGAAATTTTTCGAGGACATGAAGTTCTCCTGAAGCGTGGTGTGGCATGACTATGACCAGGATCGGGATTGCCGGCGCGGCCGGACGCATGGGGCGTACGCTGATCGGACTGTGCGAGAACTCGTCTGAAGTTCGCTTCACAGCCGCGGTCGAACATGAACAGTC
Organism: Gammaproteobacteria bacterium; assembly: GCA_040904625.1. Lineage (GTDB taxonomy): Bacteria > Pseudomonadota > Gammaproteobacteria > JACKNG01. The sequence goes on along the minus strand of JBBDTC010000061.1, from coordinate 42,482 downwards.
ACCGCACGTCGGACTCGATCCCGGGCTCCTGGTGGGTTCTCGAGCGGCCGGCTTTTCGATCGGCGCCGATCTCGCCACGGTCGTCGAGGATTTCGATGTGCTCATCGATTTCACACTGCCTGAATCGACCCTGCGCCACGTCGAGATCTGCCGCCGTGCGGGCAAGCGGCTGGTCATCGGGACTACCGGCCTCGGCGACGATGCGCAACGCATAGCGGAGGCCGCGACGGACATTGCCATCGTCTTCGCTCCCAACATGAGCGTCGGGGTCAATCTGTGTTTTCGTCTCCTCGAACTCGCGGCGCAAGCACTCGGTGACGAATTCGACGTCGAGATCATCGAAGCCCATCATCGTCACAAGATTGACGCGCCCTCGGGAACCGCCATACGTATGGGTGAGATCGTCGCCGCGGCATTGGGGCGCGATCTCGAGGCTTGCGCCGTGTATGGCCGCGAGGGGCGTACCGGGCCGCGTGATCGAAAGACCATTGGTTTCGAGACCATCCGTGCCGGTGAGATCGTCGGTGACCATACGGTGCTCTTTGCTGGCGCCGGCGAGCGCATAGAGATCACGCATCGAGCAGCCGATCGCTCGACGTTCGCGCACGGCGCGCTGCGCGCCGCCACCTGGCTCGCCAGGCAGGACCGCGGTTTGTACGACATGCAGGATGTGCTGGGTTTGCGCGACTGAGCCTGCGCTATACTGCCGGCCGCCGCACGGGAGCAGTGCGGAGGGGCGCGGGCGATTCGCGTATACGAGCAGCGGGAACAGCACATGCAGAAGCTCCGTGCGGCCGTCATCGGCGTCGGTTACCTTGGCAATTTCCATGCCCAAAAGTATACCCAGTGCCCTCAGGTCGACCTCGTTGCGGTCATCGACAGCGATCAAGAGCGCGCCCGGGAGGTTGCCGCGAAGTACGGCACCCGCGCTCTGAGTCGCTACGAGGATGTGCTCGGGGGCATCGATCTGGTTTCGATCGTGGTCCCGCCGGCCATGCATTTCAGCATCGCACGGGATTGCCTGACGGCCGGCATTCATACCCTGGTCGAGAAACCGGTCACGGAGCGGGTCGAACAGGCGGAGGAGCTCATTCGCCTGGCGACAGCTCGACAGCTGGTCCTCCAGGTGGGGCATCTGGAGCGCTTCAATCCTGTCATACTCGCTTTGCGCAAGCACATCCGCCGTCCGCACCTGATAGAGGGACGGCGTTTCAGCGCGTACAAGACGCGCGGAACGGAGGTCGATGTGGTTCTCGACTTGATGATTCACGACATCGATATCGTGCTGAGCATTGCCGATAGCACGGTGCGGACCATTCAATCGTCCGGCACGGCGGTGATGACCAGCGACATCGACATCGCCCACGCGCGCATCGAGTTCGAGAGCGGTCTGGTCGCCGAGCTTGCAGCGAGTCGGGTGTCTCAGGAGCCGACGCGGGCAATGAAAGTCTGGCAGGACGATCACTACATCGAGCTGGATTTCACGAATCATGAGCTGCGCAGCGGCGAGCTGGGAGCGGGAGGAGAGCGCGAGGCCCGCTCACAGAGTACCTTCGAGACGGAAACCCTGCTCGGCCGCGACGTGCTGATGGACGAGATCTTTTCCTTCATCGAGGCCGTACGTCTCGGTGTGGCGCCACAGGTCAGCGGCGAAGATGGCAAGCGTGCGCTGGCCCTGGCGATCGATATATCCCATCGGATCAATCGATACCGGGCGGCCCGGCCGAGTACCAGCGACCTGCCCTGAAGTGCGGATGACGGGCGGGGCGGCCGCAGGCGGCCTTTCCATGCGTCGAGGCCTCGCAGTACAATCCGCGACCATCGAGCGGGAGCAGTCAACGGGCTGTCTCCCGCTTTGCATATATGGGTGGAGATGTGAATCAACGAGCAGTTCTCGTCCTTGCGGACGGCACCTTATTTGAAGGAAGATCAATAGGATGCGATGGTTTTGGTGTCGGTGAGGTGGTGTTCAATACCGCCATCACGGGCTACCAGGAAATCCTTACCGATCCTTCCTATGCGCAGCAGATCGTTACCCTGACCTATCCGCATATCGGCAATACGGGGACGAATGCCCTGGACAACGAAGCCCGGCGGAGCTTTGCGGCAGGGCTGATCGTACGCGACGCTTCCACGGTGGTCAGCAATTGGCGCGCGTCGAAATCACTGGCGGCATTCCTGCATGAGCAGCAGGTGGTGGCGATCGCCGATATCGATACACGCAAACTGACCCGGAGACTACGCGAACACGGTGCGCAGGCCGGCTGTATCGCGGCCGGTGCTGATGCCGACGTCGATCAGGCCCTGGCCCATGCGCGCGCCTTTCCCGGTCTTGCCGGCGCCGATCTCGCGCGCGTCGTTACCACGGACGCAGCATACCGATGGCAGGGCGGCAGCTGGGACCTCGACAGCGATAGCTACAGCTCACCTGGTGACGGTCGCTGGCGGGTCGTCGCCTATGACTTTGGGGTCAAGCACAACATCCTCCGGCTGCTTGCCGACCGCGGCTGTGAGATCGAGGTCGTGCCGGCGACGACCCCGGCGGAAGATGTGCTTGGACGTCGGCCGCACGGCGTGTTCCTCTCCAACGGTCCAGGAGACCCGGAACCTTGCGATTACGCCATCACGGCAATCCGCACGCTGCTGGACCACGGCATGCCGCTATTCGGCATCTGTCTCGGCCACCAGCTGCTTGCGCTCGCTTGCGGCGCGCGTACGGTGAAGATGAAATTCGGCCATCACGGCGCCAACCATCCGGTCAAGGATCTCGCGGATGGGCGCGTTTTCATCACCAGCCAGAACCACGGCTTCGCCGTCGACGCCCAGTCGCTGCCGCCGGCCTTGAGTGCAACCCACGTGTCACTCTTCGACGGCAGCCTGCAGGGCATACGTCATAAGGAGCGGCCTGCTTTCAGCTTCCAGGGACACCCCGAAGCGAGCCCCGGCCCACACGACATACAAGCACTGTTCGACCACTTCGTCGAACTCATGGCAACAGGTCATGGGCAGGATTGATCATGGGTAAACGTACCGACATTGAGTCGATTCTCGTCATCGGCGCCGGGCCCATCGTGATCGGGCAGGCATGCGAATTCGATTATTCCGGATCGCAGGCCTGCAAGGCCCTGCGCGACGAGGGCTATCGCGTCATCCTGGTGAATTCCAATCCAGCGACCATCATGACCGATCCGGGCATGGCGGACGCCACCTACATCGAACCGATCCGCTGGCAGACCGTGGCGCAAATCATCGAGCGCGAACGTCCCGATGCATTGCTGCCGACCATGGGCGGACAAACCGCCCTGAACTGCGCGCTCGATCTCGCCCGCGAGGGCGTGCTCGAACGCTTCGGCGTCGAACTCATCGGCGCCTCGCGCGAAGCCATCGACAAAGCCGAAGACCGGCTGAAATTCCGCCAGGCGATGGACAACATCGGGCTCGCTTCGGCGCGCTCGGAGATTGCCCATGACATGGATGACGCCCGCGCCGGGCAGAAAAAGCTGGGTTTCCCGGTCATCATCCGGCCGTCGTTCACGCTCGGCGGCAGCGGCGGTGGCATCGCCTACAACAAGGAAGAGTTCGAGGAGATTTGCCGCCGGGGTCTGGATGCCTCACCGACCAACGAAATCCTGCTCGAGGAATCGGTACTGGGCTGGAAGGAATACGAGATGGAGGTCGTGCGTGACCACGCCGACAATTGCATCATCATTTGTTCGATCGAGAATCTGGACCCCATGGGCGTGCACACCGGCGATTCGATCACGGTGGCGCCGGCACAGACCTTGACCGACAAGGAATACCAGATCATGCGCGACGCCTCGATCGCGGTGCTGCGCGAGATTGGCGTCGATACGGGCGGTTCGAATGTGCAATTCGCAGTCAATCCGGACGATGGTCGGCTTATCGTGATCGAGATGAACCCGCGCGTCTCGCGGTCGTCGGCGTTGGCCTCGAAGGCAACCGGTTTTCCCATTGCCAAAGTGGCCGCCAAGCTGGCAGTCGGTTACACGCTCGACGAACTCGACAACGAGATTACCGGTGGAGCGACACCGGCCTCGTTCGAGCCCACCCTCGATTATGTCGTGACCAAAATCCCGCGCTTCGCATTCGAGAAGTTTCCGCAGGCCGATGATCGTCTGACGACACAGATGAAATCCGTCGGCGAAGTCATGGCCATTGGCCGCACGTTTCAGGAATCGCTGCACAAGGCCCTGCGCGGGCTCGAGACCGGGGCAAACGGCCTCGACCCGTTGGCGCCCCCCGATGCGCCGCTGGCCGACGATGTGCTGCGCCGGGAGCTCTTTGCAGCAGGGCCACAGCGCATCTGGTATGTGGGCGAAGCATTCCGCTATGGCCTGGGACTCGAAGACGTCTTCGACATGACCCGAATCGATCGCTGGTTCCTCACTCAGATTGCCGAGCTCGTCGAACTCGAAAGCGCGATTGCAGCGGCCGGAGTCGCCGCGCTCGACGCGGTTCGCCTGCGCCAGCTCAAACGCAAAGGCTTCTCCGATGCCCGCCTCGCCGCATTGGTCGGCGTCGATGAGGTCGAACTCAGGCGCTTGCGCCACGATCTGGATGTGCGTCCGGTATTCAAGCGGGTCGATTCCTGCGCGGCCGAGTTCGATGTCAGCACCGCTTACATGTATTCGACCTACGAAGACGAGTGCGAAGCGCGGCCTACGGAGCGCGAGAAGATTATCGTTCTCGGCGGCGGGCCTAACCGCATCGGGCAAGGTATCGAATTCGACTATTGCTGCGTGCAGGCGTCGATCGCGGCGCGTGATGCCGGCTTCGAATCGATCATGATCAACTGTAATCCGGAGACCGTGTCCACCGATTACGACACATCCGATCGTCTCTATTTCGAATCCCTGACGCTCGAGGACGTACTCGAGATCGTGGCGATCGAACGGCCGCGCGGGGTCATCGTTCAATTCGGCGGGCAGACGCCATTGAAGCTCGCCCGTGAGCTCGAGCAGGCTGGTGTGCCGATCATCGGTACGTCACCCGACTCCATCGATCTGGCGGAGGATCGCGAACGCTTCCAACGATTCCTGGAAACCACCGGCTTGCGCCAACCGCCCAACCGCACTGTGCGCCGGGCCGACGAGGCGACGATGCGCGCCGCGGAAATCGGTTATCCCCTGGTCGTGCGCCCATCCTATGTCCTGGGTGGCCGCGCCATGGAGATCGTCTACAACGACGCCGATCTCGAGCGTTACATGCAGGCAGCAGTCGCGGTATCGAACGAATCGCCGGTATTGCTCGATCATTTCCTCGAGAGCGCGATTGAGGTCGATGTCGATGCCATCTGTGACGGTACCGAGGTGTTCATCGGTGGCATCATGGAGCACATTGAACAGGCTGGCGTCCATTCTGGAGATTCCGCCTGCGCATTGCCTCCGCATACGCTGACACCGATGATCCAGAACGAGATCAGGCGCCAGGTGGAAGTGATGGCGCGTGGGCTCGACGTGATCGGCTTGATGAACGTGCAGTTCGCGATCCAGGGTGAGGATATCTATGTCCTCGAAGTCAATCCGCGTGCATCGCGCACCGCCCCGTTCGTCTCCAAGGCCATTGGGCTCTCGTTGCCGTATGTGGCTGCCCGCTGCATGATGGGAGAGACGCTGGCGATGCAGCGCGTGGGCGGCGAACGCGTGCCGCCTTACTATTCCGTCAAGGAAGCGGTGTTCCCGTTCGTGAAATTTCCCGGCGTCGATCCCCTGCTCGGGCCGGAAATGAAATCGACCGGTGAAGTCATGGGGATCGGTGCGACGTTCGGCGAGGCGTTCGGCAAGTCGCAACAGGCGGCCGGCATGGCCCTGCCGACCGGAGGCACCGCTTTCATCAGCGTCCGTGATCCCGACAAACCCGCGGTAGTGCCCCTGGCGCGGGCACTTTTCCAGCACGGTTTTCGCATCGTCGCGACTGGCTCGACCGCACGCGTTCTGCGCGAAGCCGGCATCGATTGTGAGCGCGTCAACAAAGTCGCGCAGGGTCAGCCGCATATTGTTGATATGATTAAGAATGACGATATCGATTTGATCATCAATACCACCGAGGGTAAGCGCTCGATTGCCGATTCGTTCTCGATTCGGGCCAGCGCATTGAGCCGCCGGGTCGCCTACACCACCACTGTCGCGGGCGCTACCGCGGCGGTCATGGCCCTGACCGACACCAGCGCCGAGACGATACGGCGCTTGCAAGACCTCCACCAGGAGTGCTCGTCATGAACAAGACCCCGATGACTGCGCGCGGCGCGCAGCGCTTGCGCGATGAATTACAGCGACGCAAGTCCGAAGATCGACCCCGCATAACCACGGCAATTGCCGAGGCGCGCGCCCATGGCGATCTGAAAGAGAACGCGGAATACCATGCCGCTCGTGAACAGCAGAGCTTCAACGAGGGCCGTATCGCCGAAATCGAATCGAAACTGAGCAACGCCGAAATCATCGATGCGACGAAGATCGACGCCGGCGGCAAAGTCATTTTCGGTGCGACAGTCGAGCTGTGCAATGTGGAGACGGAGGAACAGGTCGAATACCGCATCGTCGGTGAGGACGAAGCCGACATCAAGGCCGGTATGGTTTCGGTCAATTCCCCGGTGGCGCGGGCCTTGATTGGCAAGAGCGAGGGCGACGTCGCGGTGGTTCGGGCGCCGGGCGGAGAGATCGAATACGAACTCCTCGCCGTGCGCTACGACTGAGTCGGCCGCTGGCGTAGTGACACGAATGGGTATGGCCCGCATCGCACCGTGATCGGCCTCACAGACGCGGTGGCCGCGCCAGCCGGCACCGCCGTGGCGTTCTGTGCAGCAGACCAGAGCCGTTGCTGAGCATGCCGCGCCGCTCGTCATCGAGTAGCCGCTGGCTCCAGCGTCAGGCCGGCGATACCTACGTCAAGCAGAGCCGCCAGCAGGGCTATCGTTCGCGTGCTGCCTATAAGCTCAAGGACATCAATCAGCGCGACAAACTGATCAAGCGCGGGTCGCGGGTGCTCGATCTCGGTGCAAGCCCGGGCGGCTGGACCCAGGTTGCCAGCGAAATCGTCGGACCCGAGGGAACTGTGGTTGCGGTTGATGTCCTAGAAATGTCCGACGTGGCGGGTGCGACCCTGATTATCGGCGATTGCCGCGATGCTGCGGTCCATGCCGCTGTCGCAGCTGCGCTCGATGAGAGGCCGGTAGACCTTGTAATGTCGGACATGGCGCCCAATATTTCAGGGATCGCGATCAAGGATCTGGCGGCCTTCGAAGAACTGGTGCACATGTGCCTGGAACTCTCCGATCGCCATCTGCGTCCCGGCGGTGCGCTGCTGCTCAAATTGTTCGAGTCGGCCGGTAGCGATTCGCTGGTACGCGAGATCAGGCAGCGCTTCAAGACAGTGGCGCGGCGCAAGCCGGCCGCGTCGCGCGCACAGTCGCGGGAGTTTTATGTCGTAGCCAAGGGATTTGGTATATAGTTTTTTCAAAGTCAGCCAGGGTATCCGCCGCAAATTCCGTATTTCCCACGGCGCAGCGATTGGCAAGGTTCCAGGAAGTTTATGGCCAGAAATCTCGTTCTTTGGATCGTCATCGCGCTGGTGCTGATGCTCGTGTTCCAGAATTTCACGCCGCGTCATGGCGCGGCGCGTTCCATGGATTATTCCGACTTCATCGCCGAGGTCAAGAGTGGCCGTGTGGCCAAAGCCACTATCGACGGCAAAACGATTGAAGTCGAGATGCACGACGGTTCACGATTGTTCACTTACAGCCCCGAAACCGACAATGGTCCGGTGATCGGGATGCTGCTCGACAACAACGTGCGTATCGAGGCCCAACCACCGGATCAGCAGGGCCTGCTGATGCAGATTTTCATTTCCTGGTTCCCCTTCCTGCTCCTGATCGCGGTCTGGGTCTATCTCATGCGGCAGATGCAGGGCGGCGCCGGTGGGCGCGGTGCACTGTCGTTCGGCAAGAGCCGCGCACGGCTGCTTGGCGAAGATCAGGTCCGCATCAACTTCAATGACGTGGCCGGCGTGGACGAGGCCAAGGAAGAAGTAAAGGAATTGGTGGATTTCCTCAAGGATCCAGGCAAGTTCCAGAAACTTGGCGGCAAGATCCCGCGCGGCGTACTCATGGTCGGTTCACCCGGCACCGGCAAGACGCTGCTTGCCAAGGCCATCGCAGGCGAGGCCAAGGTTCCATTTTTCACCATTTCCGGCTCGGATTTCGTCGAGATGTTCGTCGGCGTCGGGGCGTCGCGCGTGCGCGACATGTTCGAGCAGGCCAAGAAGCACGCGCCGTGCATCATCTTCATCGACGAGATCGACGCCGTCGGCCGTCACCGCGGGGCCGGCCTCGGCGGTGGCCACGACGAGCGCGAACAGACGCTCAACCAGTTGCTGGTCGAGATGGACGGATTCGACGGCAATGAAGGCGTCATCATCATCGCTGCGACCAACCGGCCCGATGTCCTCGATCCGGCGTTGCTGCGGCCGGGCCGTTTCGACCGCCAGGTCGTGGTGCCGCTGCCTGATATCCGCGGGCGCGAGCAGATCCTGAAAGTACACATGCGCAAGGTGCCGGTGTCCGACGACGTCCGTCCGGGTATTCTGGCGCGCGGGACGCCGGGTTTCTCGGGCGCCGATCTCGCCAACCTCGTCAATGAAGCGGCTTTGTTCGCGGCGCGTGTGAACAAGCGCCTGGTCGACATGGAGGAGTTCGAGAAAGCCAAGGACAAGATCATGATGGGCGCCGAGCGGCGCTCCATGGTCATGAGCGAGAAAGAGAAGAAACTCACTGCTTATCACGAGGCCGGGCACGCCATCGTCGGCCGGCTGGTGCCTTCGCACGATCCGGTCTATAAAGTGACCATCATTCCACGGGGTCGCGCGCTGGGTGTGACGATGTTCCTGCCGGAAGAAGACCGATTGAGCTACAGTCGGGAACGCCTCGAGAGCCAGATTTCGAGCTTGTTCGGCGGCCGCATTGCTGAGGAGCTGGTCTTCGGCAGCGATGCGGTGACGACCGGCGCATCGAACGACATCGAACGGGTAACCGAGATTGCGCGCAACATGGTCACGCGCTGGGGTTTGTCGAGCAAGCTTGGCCCGATGACCTACAGCGACGACGAGGGAGAGGTCTTCCTTGGCCATTCGGTGACACAGCACAAGCAGGTTTCGGACGAGACTGCGCGCATCATCGACGAGGAGGTGCGTGGCATCGTCGATCGGAACTACACCAGGGCCCGTGAAATCCTCGAATCGAACATCGAGAAACTCCATCTGATGGCCGAAGCGCTGGTCAAATACGAGACCCTGGACACCGGGCAGATCGACGACATCATGGAAGGCCGCCCCCCGCGTGAACCCCAGGATTGGGGCGATGATGGTTCGCGCGGCGGACACGCTGCACCGGTAACTGAAGAACCCGATGCGGCGGACGATAAAGACAGCAAGGACGGTAAGATCGGCGGGCCGGCCAGTCTGCATTGAACGCCGCCCCGGCGCTGCCGCTGGGGCCGACGAGAGCTTGCGCGGACAGGGGGGCATTGCCGACAGAAACCGGCGCGCAGGCCGCCATCAGTCTGAACGCGCGGATCCTGCCGTTGAAACGTGTATGCGGGGCTGCTGGCTGAACCGGTCTGGCAAGAGTCCGAATCCAGTAGCGGGGAATCAGTGATGAGCAGCAACGAACGCCAGTACTTCGGCACCGACGGCATTCGCGGCACGGTCGGTGAGGCGCCCATCACCCCCGATTTCGTCATGAAGCTCGGCTGGGCCGCTGGACGCGTACTCGGCGCGCGGGCCTCAGGCCGACCCAAGGTCCTGATCGGTAAGGACACACGCGTATCCGGCTACATGTTCGAATCTGCCCTGGAAGCGGGGCTGTCAGCTGCCGGTATCGATATTCACCTGCTCGGGCCAATGCCGACCCCCGGCATCGCCTATCTCACCCGCACCTTCCACGCCGAGGCTGGCATCGTGATCAGCGCCTCGCACAATCCCTTCGACGACAACGGCATCAAATTCTTTTCGCAGGAAGGGACCAAACTCCCCGACGACATCGAACTGGCCATCGAAGCCGAGATCGCCAAGCCGCTGGAAACGGTCAAGTCGAAGCAACTCGGCAAAGCACGCCGGGTCGAAGATGCCGCCGGCCGCTATATCGAATTCTGCAAGAGCACGGTGCGTTCGAGCCTGAGCCTCGCGGGCCTGAAACTCGTCGTCGACTGTGCCCACGGAGCCACTTACCACGTTGCGCCGGCGGTGTTCGAGGAACTCGGTGCGGAAGTCGTCACCCTCGGTACCAACCCGGATGGATTCAATATCAACGAAGCTTGCGGCGCGACCGCGCCGGCAGCGCTGCAGGCCGCGGTACTCGAACATCGTGCGGATGTCGGCATTGCGCTGGACGGTGACGGGGATCGCTTGATCATGGTCGACGCCGCGGGCGAGGTCGTCGATGGCGACGAAATCGTCTTCATGATCGCCCGCCGCCGCTATATGAGCGGCGCACTACGCGGTAGCGTGGTCGGTACCCAGATGAGCAATCTCGGCCTGGAGCAGGCGATCCGTACGCTCGGCCTCGGTTTCGAGCGCGCCAAGGTGGGCGATCGCTACATCATCGAGCGCTTGCTGCAGGGCAACTGGACCTTGGGCGGAGAATCGTCGGGTCACATCATCTGCCTCGATCTCACGACCACGGGCGACGGTATCATTTCGGCCTTGCAGGTCTTGGAAGCGATGAATGCCAGTGACCAGGGGCTGGCCGAACTGCGCTGTGGGATGCGCAAGTATCCACAGGCGCTGGTCAATGTGCGGATGAAGCAGAAGGTCGACGTGCTGGACTGGCCCAGTGTGCGGGAAGCGGTTGCGGACGCCGAGCTGCGTCTCAAGGACAGCGGCCGCGTCCTGTTGCGGCCGTCGGGCACCGAACCGCTCATCCGGGTAATGGTCGAGGGCCAGGATGAAACCATGGTCGAAGCGCTCGCCAACAGTATCGCTGCCGCCGTCGATGGCGCGGCACGCGATGCGGCGGCCGGATGCGCGGCCTGAAGGCACTGAAGCCGTTCGTCCGCGGCGCCGCTCAGATGTCGCGCAGCAGTTCGTTGATCCCCACTTTGGCGCGGGTTTTTTCGTCGACCCGTTTGACGATTACCGCGCAGTAGAGACTGTGGCTGCCGTCTGCGGCGGGTAGATTCCCCGACACCACCACCGAACCCGGCGGGACATGACCGTAGCTCACCGTGGCGCTCTCGCGGTCGTAGATCTTGGTGCTCTGGCCGATGTAGACGCCCATCGAGATGACCGAGCCTGCTCCGACTATGACACCCTCGACGATCTCCGAACGGGCGCCGATGAAGCAACCGTCCTCGATGATCGTCGGTGTCGCCTGCAAGGGTTCCAGCACACCGCCTATGCCGACGCCCCCGGACAAGTGGACGTTCTTGCCGATTTGGGCGCAGGAGCCGACTGTCGCCCACGTATCGACCATCGTCCCCGCATCGACGTAGGCGCCGATGTTGACGTAGCTCGGCATGAGGATCACGTTGGGACCGATGTAGCAACCGTGACGTGCCGTCGCCGGCGGGACGATGCGCGCACCGATCTGTTCGAATCGGGCGCGCTCCAGGCCGGCGAACTTGAGCGCCACCTTATCGAAGTAATTGGTATGCCCGCCGGGAATGACGTCATTCCCGGCCAGCTTGAACGACAGCAGCACGGCTTTTTTGGCCCACTCGTTGACGTGCCAGCCGGTGGCGGTGGGTTCGGCCACTCGTATGGTTCCCGCATCGAGGCCGTCCAGGCATTCCCTCACCGCGGCGCGAATTTCCTCGCTTGCCGATTGCGCGTCGTACTGATCGCGCGTAGCAAAGGCGCCGTCGATTACATTGGCGAGTTCTTGCATCGGGACGTTCTCCTCAAAATCTCTGGATGACGGAATAAAGGCGATCGGCGGCTTCTTCGCATTCCGCGAGGTCGGCTACCAAGGCGATGCGGATACGATTCTGGCCCGGGTTGTCGCCGGCGGCGCTGTCGCGGGCAAGAAAGCTGCCGGGCAGCACCAGCACGCCGGCTTCGCTGAGCAGCCTTTCACACGCACTGACGCCGTCGATCGGCAATGCCGGCCACAGATAGAAGCCGGCAACGGGTAGTGTGAAATCGAGGACCGGCCGCAGGCGTGCGTGGACACGAGCAAACTTGGCGCGATAGCGCGCCCGGTTTTCCTTGACGTGATTTTCGTCACTCCATGCTGCAATGCTGGCATGTTGTACCGGCAGCGACATGGCGCCGCCCTGATAGGTTCTGTAGCGGTAGAACGCGCCGATCAGGCCTGCATCACCGGCGACGAAGCCCGAACGCAGGCCCGGTGCATTTGATCGCTTGGACAGACTGTGCATCACCAGACATCGGGCGAAATCATTGCGGCCATTGGCGGCGCACCATTGCAGCAGGCCGAGTGGCGGGGCGGACTCGTCAGCGTAGATTTCGCTGTAGCACTCGTCGGCGATGATGGCGAAATCATGGCGATCGGCGAGGTCGGTGAGCATCGCGTAGTCGTCGGCGGTCATCACCGTACCGGCCGGGTTACCCGGTGAGCAGATGTAAACCAGGGTCATCTGCCGCCAGATTTGCTCGCTGACCGCAGTCCAGTCAGGTCGAAATCCCCGACCGGCCGGGCACGGCAGAAAATACGGCTGTGCGCCGCCAAGCAGTGCCGCGCCTTCGTATATCTGATAGAAGGGATTGGGCATGCCGATCAACGGCTTGCCGGCAGCGCCGTCGAACAGCGTTTGAGCGATGGCGAACAGCGCTTCGCGTGTGCCGTTGACCGGCAAGACCTGCTTATCGGCATCGAGCAGGCCGTTGGCGAGCTGGAATCGCCGGCTGGCCCAGGCCGCGACCGCGTAGCGGAACTCGGCCAGGCCGCGGGTCGCCGGATAGCGGGCGGTGTCGGCCAGATGCGCGACCAGGGCTTCGTGTATACACGGCGGCGTCGGATGTTGCGGCTCACCGATCGACAGGTTGATCAGCGGCTTGTCGGGCGGGGCCGGGTTGCGCGCACGGATCTCGGCCAGCCGTTCGAACGGATAGGGCTTCAATGCTTGCAATCCGGGGTTCATGGCGTCAGAAACATGGGCCGCGAGGGCGCGCAGTATAGCCGAAAGAATCGGCCATCGGCGTCCGGTCGCGTGCAAGGTCGGCGAGCTATGCTGTATCCTTGCGCCCCTTTTTTCGATGCGTGACGACCATGACCCACAAGATCCTCTTGCTTGCCGGCGACGGCATTGGCCCGGAAATCGTCGGCGCGACCGAGCAACTGCTCATCGCCCTGCGCGACCGTTTCGGTTTGGCCTGCGAGATCGATCATGCGCTGATGGGCGGATGCGCCATTGATGCGCATGGCGATGCACTGCCAGCCGACACGCTGGCCCAGGCGCACGCCGCCGACGCCATTCTGCTCGGAGCCGTGGGCGGGCCGAAGTGGGACAAGGTAGAGCGCGCGATTCGCCCCGAACGCGGCTTGCTGCGCCTGCGGGCGGAACTCGAATTGTTTTGCAATCTGCGCCCCGCCATCCTGCTTTCGGCACTGGCCGATGCGTCCAGTCTCAAAGCCGAGTTCGTCGCCGGCCTCGATATCATGATCATCCGTGAGCTGACGGGTGGCATCTATTTCGGCCAGCCGCGCGGCATCGACACCCGACCCGACGGACAGCGGCGAGGCTTCAATACCCTGGTCTACAGTGAGTACGAGATCGAGCGTATCGCTCGTTCGGCCTTCGAAATCGCACGCAAACGCCAGCGGCGACTCTGTTCGGTCGACAAAGCCAATGTGCTCGAAGTCAGCGAGCTGTGGCGCGAAGTCGTGCAGTCCCTGGGGGCGGAATATCCGGATGTCGAGCTGTCGCACATGTATGTGGACAATGCCGCGATGCAATTGGTCCGTGCGCCGAAACAGTTCGATGTCATCGTCACGACCAACCTGTTCGGGGATATTCTTTCCGATCTCGCTGCGATGTTGACGGGGTCGATCGGGATGCTGCCGTCGGCGTCGTTGGGTGCGAGCGGCAAGGGCTTGTTCGAGCCCGTACACGGTTCAGCGCCCGATCTCGCGGGCCGCGATCTGGCCAATCCATTGGCGACTGTCCTCTCGGCGAGCATGATGCTGCGCTACACCTTGCACGAGGCCGCGCTCGCGGACCGCGTTGAAGCAGCGGTGGCCCGGGTCCTCGAGAGTGGTCTGCGCACGGCCGACATCGCGGCCAGCGGCGGCCAAGCCGTGGGTACCCAGGAAATGGCCGCCGCGGTCATACGTGCGCTGGATGCTGTGTGACAAGACGAAGCTGAGGAGCGAATAATGGCTAAGAACTTCAATGTCGCCGTCGTCGGCGCAACCGGTGCCGTCGGTGAGGTCATGCTCGCCATACTGGCTGAGCGCAATTTCCCGGTGGGCGAAGTCCACGCACTCGCCAGTGCTCGCTCGGCCGGATCCAAGGTCGCCTTTCGCGACCGGCAACTGACTGTTCAGGATCTGGACGGTTTCGATTTCAGTGGTGTCGACATCGGCCTGTTTTCGCCGGGCGCTGCGGTTTCCCGGATCCACGCCCCGCGCGCAGCCGCGGCCGGCTGCGTCGTCATCGATAACACCTCGGAGTTTCGCTACGATGCGGATATTCCGTTGGTCGTGCCTGAGGTCAATCCACAGGCACTGGAGCAGCTCCGCAATCGCAATATCATCGCCAATCCCAATTGTTCGACGATTCAGATGGTCGTGGCGCTCAAGCCCATCTACGATGCGGTGGGCATCGAACGCATCAATGTCTGCACTTATCAAGCGGTATCCGGCACCGGCAAGGAGGCGATCGAGGAGTTGGCATCACAATCCGCTGCCTTGCTCAACGGACGCGCCGTCCAACCGAGCGTGTACCCGAAGCAGATCGCATTCAATTGCCTGCCCCATATCGATACCTTCCAGGACAACGGCTACACCAAAGAAGAGATGAAGATGGTCTGGGAGACGCGCAAAATCATGGGAGACGAAGCGATTGCCGTGAATCCGACGGCGGTTCGAGTGCCCGTGTTCTATGGTCATTCAGAAGCCGTGCACATCGAGACCCGGGCCAGGATCAGTGCCGCAGAGGTCACCGCCCTGCTGCGCAACTTCCCCGGCGTGACGGTGCTCGACGAGCGGGTCGACGGCGGCTATCCGACCGCCGTAACGGAGGGTGCGAACCACGATGCCGTGTTCGTCGGGCGGATTCGGGAGGACATTTCCCATCCGCGAGGGATCAACCTGTGGGTCGTTTCCGACAATGTTCGGAAAGGGGCCGCACTTAATAGTGTTCAGATTGCCGAAATGTTGGTAAAAAGTCATCTGTAAGCTATAGTTAGTCACCGATCATAAAGAATGTTCAAAGGTTTGGGACTGCTGGTCCGAACGTGGAGTTCGCGGCCCCAGCCGTGTGCGGCGACTCTGTTGCTTTTCAATCGTGCGCGAACCGATGTGAAGGAATGACGTCATGCTACGGAACCGAGCCGTCGCCCTGCTACTCTGCTGTACCGCGAGCACCCTCGTATTTGCGTTGGGTTTAGGCCCGCTCCAATCGACGTCTTCGCTCAGTGAGCCCTTTAGTGGTCGGATCGAGATCACCGGCGCCAGTCGGGCTGATTTCGACACGCTCAAGGTGTCGCTGGCGGACCGGGAACAATTCGAAAGAATTGGTATCGATTTCAATCCCGTCGTGTCGGCACTGCGTTTCAGGATTGACGACAGCAGCAGCGACAAGACCTACATCGCGATTTCCTCCAAAGATCCGGTCCGCGAGCCGTTTCTGAATTTTCTGCTCGAAGTCAATTGGCTGAACGGTCGCCTGCTGCGCGAATACACGGTTCTCCTCGACCCGCCGCTCTATGATCCCAATCGGCGCCGTGCCACGACGGCTGCGCCCGCGGCAACACCGCCGCCGCGGGCGGAAACGCGTGCGACGACAGCGCCGCCGCAGGCGGCCACGCGGCCTGCTCCGGCGACTGCCGGTCGCTACGTGGCGGGGCGGGAAATCGGCCCGATCGGCGCGGGAGACACCCTTTGGTCGCTGGCTTCTGCCTACCGCCCGGATGAGAGCGTCACCATTCAACAAATGATGCTCGCCATCCTGCGCGAGAATCCGCAGGCGTTTGGCGAGAACAACGTCAACCTGCTGCGTCGCGGTGCGGTGTTGCGTCTACCTGCGGAATCGAGCCTGAGTTCCGTATCACCGCGCGAGGCCTTCGCCGAGGTCAAACGCCAGCACGAACTGTGGCAAAGCTACCGTACCCAGGCCGCCGCCGCGGTAGACACCCAACCCGTTGGCGCTCCGGCTCCGGCTGCGCCGAGCGACGCGATGGCAGCTGCCGTCGACGGGGCGCGTCTCGAACTCGTTGCACCGGGCGCCGATGCCGACGGCGGCGGTACGCCTGGCAGCGCCAGCGTGGGCACGGGTTCGGATTTATTGCGTGATGAAGACATCGATACGCGGACGCAGTTAGCCGCCGATCTGGAAACCAAGCTGACCGAGGCCGAGGAGATCATCGATATTCTCCAGCGTCAGGTGAATATCAAGGATGAGGAACTCGCCGCGCTGCAGGCGCGCCTGGCGGAGCTGGGCATCGATCACGGCGAAATCGGCGCCGAAACGGATACCGGCGACGACGGCGCGGACCCGTCGGCGGACGAAGCGCCGATGGCGGACGCCGCGGCAGCGGACAGTGACATTGATACGCTCGACCTGGGCGTCGATGAGGACGCCACCGCAGATACCGGCACAGAGGAGACCGCGGCTCGCGCCGCTGGGGTCGACGACGCAGCGTCGGAAGCGGGTACGGACGCGCCGCCGGCAGCGCGTACGCCGGAGCCGGCCATGGAGCGCGGTTTTCCGGCCAACCTGGTTCCCGAGCATGTGGCTGAGCGGGTGCCGGGAGGCAGTTTTACCATCCTCGGCATCGGCGCGGCGCTGGTGCTGGCTGCGCTGGTGGCTGGCGTGGTTGCCGTGCTCCGGCGGCGTGACGGCGGTGAAGGGCGGGCAACCACCGCGCAGGCCACCGTGACCAGCGCGGCTGCGGCGACGGCGACCGTGGCCCCAACTGCCGCAGAGGAACAGACTGCAGCGCCGACCGACCTTACGGACGACGATACGCAATCCGCGGCAGCGGCATTCGATCCCGACGCCACCGTCGAAGCAACGGCTGCCGACCAGACGGCCACCGACATCCCGGTCGCGCAGGCGCCGCCCGACGCAGAAGATCCGCTCGAAGAAGTCAACGTCTACCTTGCTTACGAACGCTTCGACCAAGCCGAAGAACTGGTCAAACGCGTGATCGAGGAATATCCGGATCGCCACGAATACAAGCTGCGGCTGCTCGAAGTCTACTATTCGTCGAACGACCGTGGCGCCTACGAACTTGCCGCTCGCGACCTGTTCGATGCGGTTGGCGCCGACGATCCTCTGTGGTCCAGTGCCGTGGCGATGTGGTCGGAGATGTCACCCGAACGCGAGCTGTTTGCAGAAGGAGCGGTTGCCGAGGCCGCGCCCGCGCCGGACTCGGCATCGGCATTC
Organism: Gammaproteobacteria bacterium; assembly: GCA_040904625.1. Classification (GTDB taxonomy): domain Bacteria; phylum Pseudomonadota; class Gammaproteobacteria; genus JACKNG01. The sequence goes on along the minus strand of JBBDTC010000061.1, from coordinate 24,900 downwards.
GTCGATATCACGGGTGATTCCTCCGACATCGGCGAGGAGACCTTGTCCCAGATGCCGGGTGACGACGACGAGACCAGCCTCGATCTGGGATTCGGCGAGACCGGCGACATGGTGCAAGCGCCCGACACAGCACCCGGCGAAGGTGACGACGATATCATCGACATTACCGGTGACGATGCGGCCGACGAGTTGTTCGATCTCACCGGCGGCGACGCCGAGGCGGGTCAAACGCTCGAATTCGAAGCCGAAGATGAATTGCTCGATATCACCGGCGGTGATGCGCCGAAAAGCGATGACGAAAATCCCGATATCGGTGCCGGATCCGAAGAAACGGAGAAACTCGATTTCACAGAGGATACCGAGGAGCAGTCCGCGCCGGCGCAGGAGCGCAGCAGCGGGGTCTTCGATCTGGATTCTCTCGACGATACCCACAGCGGAGGCGGCGACTTGCTCGACGTCACCCGCTCCGGTGACGTTTCCGATGTCGAGGATGGCGATCTGTTCAATGTTACCGCCCCCGGTCTAGGCGAATCGGATGAGTCTGCGGAACGCATCGATGCTGATGAAACTGCCGAACTCGAGCTTGCTGACGACAAGGGAGACGCCAATGCGGAACTCGATTTCGATCTCAGCGAGGCCGCGACACCGGCCGATGACGACGAGGCCTCACGTCCCGCTGCAAGCGCCGCCGACGACTTCCTCGACCTGACCGGCGGGCAAACCGAACAGGACGACGACGCCGCACTTGATTTCGATATCGGCGGACTGGATGACGAACGCGCTGACGAGAAGGCACCTGACGGGTCCGCGACGAGCGGCCCGGCAGCCGCGTCCACTGCCGGCGGCGGCTCGGATTCGACCGAAACGATCGACATGGACGCGGCTTTCGATACCGCTCAGGGTAGCGACGAATCCGCGATAGATTTCGATATCACGATGGGTAGCGACGATCTCGACGGCACGCTCGACGTCATCGAGAACGAGGACGACGGGGGTGGGCTCGAAATCACGATGAGTTCCCGCGACGATGACCCGATCGATGGCGAGTTGTCGTTACAGGGCGGAGAGCTCGACGAACTGGCCCTCGACGACGGCAAGGACAGTGACGAAGAGTTCGACCTTTCACTCGATGGCACGATGGACATGTATTCCGTCGCCGCCGGGGATACGGTGGATATGGCCACGATGGCTACGCCCGCTGACGGTGGCGATCTCGACAACGCCGAAGCCGTGCTCGATACGGTGGAGATCGAGGCCTATCAGCCCGAGCAGGACCAGGGCGATCAGACGGATGAATTGACGCTCGACGAGGACGACGCATCATCTCTGGATCTCGATTTCGACGACGAGCGTACGGTCATCATGCCGGGTAGCGAAGGCGACGACGAGCAGATGGCCAGTGATGATGCCGACACCAAGCTCAATCTGGCCAAGGCCTACATCGAACTTGGGGATACGGACGGCGCACGCTCGATCCTCGCTGAAGTAAGCGCTGACGGTAGCGACGCGCAGAAGGCCGAGGCACGGAATCTGCTCACACAACTGCCTGGCTGATTCGCTCACGGGAGCCTCGAAGGGCGATCGCGGCGCTGCCATGATAGCGCCGCTGTGCGGCCGCGCTCGCCGGAGCGCATCATCGTCATGCGAATAGCCTTGGGAATCGAGTACGACGGCACGGCGTTCCAGGGCTGGCAACGCCAGCACGGCGTGCGGACTGTCCAGCAAGAGATCGAGCAGGCGCTGTCGCGGGTGGCCGACCACGCCGTCAGCGTCAGCTGTGCCGGGCGCACCGACAGTGGCGTGCACGCGCTCTACCAGGTCGCCCATTTCGAGACCCATGCCGAAAGGTCGGCGCGGTCGTGGGTGCTCGGCGCGAACACCAACCTGCCGGACGACGTCAGCGTCTCCTGGGCGCGCCCGGTCCCGCCACGATTCCACGCCCGTTTCAGTGCGACCAGTCGCCTTTACCACTATCTCATCTGCAACCGGGAGGCCCGTCCCGGGGTCTGGCACGGCAGGGTTTCGTGGGAATGTCGTGCGCTCGACTGTGAACGGATGCAGCAAGCGGCGCGGCATTGGCTCGGCGAGCACGATTTCTCCTCGTTTCGGGCGCAGGCTTGCCAGGCGCGACATCCGGTTCGAACCGTCCATCAGTGTACGGTTGCCGAACGTGACGGCCTGATCGTGGTGACTGTCGAAGCCAATGCTTTCCTGCATCACATGGTGCGCAATTTTGCCGGCGTGCTGATGCAGATTGGCCGCGGTCAGCATGAACCCGATTGGGCGCGCGAGGTGCTCGAATACCGTGCGCGGGAGCGCGGGGGGGTAACCGCGCCACCCCATGGCCTCTATCTCGGCGCGGTGCGTTATCCGCCTGAATTCGACTTGCCGCCACCACCCTCGACCATCCCGATTCTGGCTGCCTATGCCGGACGCGCCTGGGGTTGATCGCCCGCTGCGCTATCTGTCGACGGCCGTAGGTGGGATAATCGCCGGTTGACGGATGGGCATGAGGCTGCTGGACTGACGCGGATGCGGGTGCGGATCAAGTTTTGCGGCATCACCAATGTGGACGATGCCTTGGCCGCGGTGGCGCTAGGCGTCGATGCGCTGGGTTTCGTGTTCCACGCGGCGAGTCCGCGTCATGTCACGCCGGCTGTGGCGGCCGCGATCATCGAACGCCTGCCGCCGCTGGTCTGCAAGGTCGGTTTGTTCGTCAACGCGCCCGCGGCGACGCTTCGTGAGACCATCGCCCAAACCGGCATCGATGTGGTGCAGTTCCACGGCGACGAGACTCCCGCCGCCTGCCGCGATGCCCCGCGCGCCTGGATCAAGGCCATTCGTGTCCAGGCGCACACGGACATTGCCGCTGCGACCCGGGGTTATGCGGGCGCCGCGGCCATACTCCTCGATGCGTGGGACAAGACCGTCTACGGAGGCAGCGGAAATACTTTCGATTGGGCCCGGGTGCCGGCGGAACTGGGCCGCCCCCTCATCCTCGCCGGCGGCCTCACGCCGGAAAACGTGAGTGAGGCTATCCGCCGGACGCGACCGTTCGCGGTTGATGTCAGTGGCGGTATCGAGGCTGCCAAGGGCCTCAAGGACCGTGAAAAAATGCAGAAATTCGTTACCGAGGTGCACAACGTTGAATGCCATACCTGAACAACGCGCTCGAAGCGGACTCGGCCGTGAGACCGCATTTCCCGATGCCAGCGGCCATTTCGGACCTTACGGCGGACGTTTCGTTGCCGAAACCCTCATGGAGCCCTTGATCGAGCTCGAGGCGGCGTACCAGCGCTACCTGAACGATCCGGAGTTCCTGGCCGAACTCGACTATGATTTGCGCCATTTCGTCGGGCGGCCGTCGCCGCTGTATCTCGCCCGCCGCTGGTCCGACGAGGTTGGTGGGGCCAGGATTTATCTGAAGCGCGAAGATCTGAACCATACCGGAGCCCACAAGGTGAACAACACGGTGGGCCAGGCGCTGTTGGCGCGACGCATGGGTAAGCCCCGCGTCATTGCCGAGACCGGCGCAGGCCAGCACGGGGTGGCCACGGCTACCGTCGCTGCCCGTTTCGGCATGCAGTGCTGTGTCTATATGGGGGCGGAGGATATTCAGCGCCAATCGCCCAATGTCTTTCGCATGAAGCTGCTCGGTGCCGAAGTGCGCCCCGTGCATTCGGGCTCGCGCACGCTCAAGGACGCCCTGAACGAAGCCCTGCGGGACTGGGTCAGCAACGTCGACGATACGTTCTATATCATCGGAACGGTCGCGGGTCCCCACCCCTATCCGGCGATGGTCCGCGACTTCCAGTCGGTGATCGGACGAGAGACGCGCAGCCAATGCCTCGAACTCACGGGGCGGCTGCCGGACGTTCTGATCGCCTGCGTCGGTGGGGGCTCGAACGCCATCGGTATGTTCTATCCCTTCATCAACGACGAGTCGGTACAGATGATTGGGGTCGAAGCGGCTGGAGAAGGTATCGCGAGCGGGCATCATTCCGCACCGCTGAGCGCGGGCACGCCGGGCGTTCTGCATGGCAATCGGACCTATCTGATGCAGGACGAATGCGGCCAGATCGATGCCACTCATTCGATTTCGGCGGGACTCGATTATCCGGGAGTAGGACCGGAACACGCCTGGTTGAAGGACAGCGGCCGCGCCTGCTACACCTCGGTCACCGATGAACAGGCTCTTGTCGCGTTCGAACGGCTGACTCATCTGGAGGGCATCATTCCGGCGCTCGAATCGAGCCATGCGCTGGCCTATGCTGAGCAGTTGGCTCGCGAGATGTCGCCGGATCAGACGATCGTCGTCAATCTGTCCGGACGGGGTGACAAAGACATCCAGACGGTTGCAGCGCTCAAGGGCATTACGCTGTGAGTACCGACAGCAGCGCAAGCAAATCGGCCGATGGCCGCATTGCCCGGCGTTTCGCCGCACTTGCGACGAGCGGCCGCAAAGGCCTCATCACTTTCGTCACGGCTGGCGATCCCACGGTGTCGGCGACACCCGTGCTCATGCATGCCCTGGTCCGCGGTGGCGCGGACGTCATAGAACTCGGCGTGCCGTTCTCCGATCCCATGGCCGACGGGGAAGTGATTCAGCGTGCCAGTGAACGGGCACTCGCGCATGGTACGAATCTCGACGATGTGCTCAATTGTGTGGCCGAATTCAGGCAAGCCGATAGGAGCACGCCGGTGGTGTTGATGGGGTATCTGAACCCCTACGAGCACATGGGTGCAGCACGCTTCGCGGCGCGGGCCGCAGAGGTGGGCGTCGATGGTGTTCTGGTCGTCGATCTGCCGCCTGAAGAGGCTACCGATTTCAATCGGGCGCTGACCTCGGCGGCCCTCGATCAGATTTTCCTCGTCGCTCCGAATTCGCCGGAGAGCCGCATGCACAAAGTGTGCGAGGCCGCATCAGGCTTCGTCTACTTCGTGTCGGTCAAGGGCGTGACCGGGGGCAAGGCCGCCGCGCTCGAGGAAATAGCTGCGCGCATCGAACTCACTCGGCAGTTCGCCGGTATTCCGGTCGGCATCGGTTTTGGCATACGTACGCCGGAAACCGCGGCGCGTGCGGCGGCCATTGCCGATGCCGTGATTATCGGCAGCGCGATTGTCGAAGTCATCGAGCAAGGCGGCGAGATGACGGCGTTGGAGCAGAAAATCGAGAGCCTGGTCGCCGATCTGCGCGCGGCCATCGACAGCCAGGCGGACGCTGCCTGAGCGGTGGGGAGGAAACAGCTTGAATTGGTTCAAACGCCTCATCCCCGCCAGTATTCGTACCCAGGGATCGGCCGGGAAACGTTCGATTCCGGAAGGTCTGTGGACGAGTTGCCCTGAGTGCAAGGCGGTCATCTATCGCGCCGAACTCGAACGTAACAACGACGTCTGCATCAAGTGCGGTCATCACCTGCGAATCAATGCCAGACGCCGTTTGGCACGTTTTCTCGATGGCGGAACGGGGCGCGAAATCGGCGGCGACATCGGCCCCGTCGATTTTCTGAAGTTCAAGGACACCAAGCGTTACCGCGACCGCATCAATGCCGCCCAGAAGGCCACCGGGGAGAGCGATGCCTTGATCGTGATGGAGGGTACCGTGCACGCTCAGCCCGTGGTAGTAGCCGCCTTCGAGTTCGGTTTCATGGGTGGTTCGATGGGCTCGGTAGTCGGCGAACGCTTCTTGCGCGCGGCACGCCGCTGCTGCGAGGCGCGCCTGCCGCTGGTGTGCTTCTGCGCCAGCGGCGGCGCCCGGATGCAGGAGGCGCTGGTCTCGCTGATGCAGATGGCCAAGACCAGCGCGGCCATCGCCGAAATGCGTGAGGCGCGCCTGCCCTATATTGTGGTGCTGACCGACCCCACCACCGGCGGTGTATCGGCGAGCCTCGGCACGCTGGGCGACATCATCATCGCCGAACCGGGTGCGCTGATTGGTTTCGCCGGGCCCCGGGTAATCGAACAGACCGTCCACCAGGTGTTGCCCGAAGGATTCCAGCGCAGCGAGTTCCTGCTCGAGCATGGGGCGATCGACATGATCGTCGATCGGCGCGAGATGAAGGATACGATCGCATCGATCCTGTCGACACTCCTGCACCGCCTGCCTGCACAGGCGCAATCCGCCGAAGACCAACCGGTGGATGACATCACCGCATGATCGCAGCGGGAGGACAGGGCGTGCTGGCCCAGGATCCCGCGCCTGCTCCTGCCGCGGACGGGACGCTGGACGCGTGGTTGAGCTGGCTCGAAGCCGGACGCGGGGAGCATATCGATCTCGGCCTGGAGCGCTGCCAGGAAGTGGCGGCACGATTGCGGCTGGGTCGGCCGGCGGCACAGGTGGTGACCGTCGCCGGTACCAACGGCAAGGGCTCGAGCGTCGCGCTGTTGGAGAGTATCTGGCACAGCGCGGGCTACCGCGTCGGCACCTATACCTCACCGCATCTCATTCGTTACAACGAGCGCATCCGGATCGGCGGCCAGGCCGTTGACGATCGTGCCATCTGCGGCGCATTCGCCGCTGTCGAAGCTGCTCGCGCACAAGTGCCCTTGACCTATTTCGAGTTCGCCACCCTGGCGGCCCTGATCATCTTCAGCCACGCGGAGCTCGACGTCGTCATACTCGAAGTCGGCCTGGGGGGGCGCCTCGATGCGGTCAACATCATCGATGCGGATGTGGCGCTGATCACCGCCATCGGTATCGACCATGAAGACTGGCTGGGCACGACCCGCGAGCAGATCGCGCTGGAGAAGGGCGGTATCATGCGGTCGAACAGGCCGGCGGTGTGTTCGGATCATGCCGTGCCTGAAACCCTTACCGCCTATGCGGCACAGAGCGGCGCACAGCTCGCTGTGCTCGGCGTCGACTATGGCTTCGAGATCGGTGAGGCCGACTGGACCTGGTGGGACAGTGCGACCGTGTACGAGAACCTGCCGCTACCGGCGCTGTATGGGGTGCATCAGTTTCGTAACGCGGCTGGCGTGCTGGCCGTCGTCGAGATACTGCAGGCCCATTTGCCGATCGCCCGCGCGGCGATCGACCGTGGCTTGCGGGAGTTCATCCTGAACGGCCGTTTCCAGCGTTTGCACGAAGCCCACGAATACATCCTCGACGTCGCACACAATCCTCAGGCGGCCGCAATCTTTACCGCCGCTCTGGCGCCTGCGCCGGCGGCCGGGCGTACGCTGGCACTCATCGGAATGCTGCGAACCAAGAACCATCGCGAATTCTTGCGGCCGCTGGTGCCGTTGGTCGACGGCTGGTATTTCGCCGATCTGCCGGGGACCAATGGCGCGCGTGCACAGGACCTCGCAAACGCACTGACAGGCCTGGCGCCGCGCACCCGGACGAGCTGTCATGGCAGTGTGGTGCAGGCACACGCGGCCCTGCTCGCCGAGGCCAGGCCAGGCGATCGTATCCTGGTGCTCGGTTCGTTTCTGACCGTCGGCGCGATGATGCGGATATTCAACGCCAATCGGAGCGACACCGGCTGACATGGATCGACAGCTCAAGCAGCGAGTGGTCGGTGCGGCCGTACTGGTGGTGCTGGGGGTGATATTCATCCCGCTTTTTCTCGACCAGCGCCCCCACCCGACAGAACTGCCCGAAGTCGTGCCGGTCTCGCCGCCCGCGCGCGAATTCGTCAGCCCGGTCGCGCCGATCGACGACCACGAAATGGACGCCCTGGAGGTGCTGAGCGAGCAGCGCGTCGAGATTCGCGCCGATGACGCAGCCGTGCCCGATACCCCGCAGGATGCTTTGCCGCCGGCATCAGTTGCGCCACCGGCACCGCCGCCCCGCGCCGAAACCGCGGCGCCCGAGGAGGCGCCCGTACCCTTCGAGCCGCCGCTGCGGCAGGCGCCTGCGACAGCGACTGCGCCGCCGCCGCCGGCGCAACCCCCCACCGCTGCGGACAGTGCGCCGCAATGGGTGGTCCAGGTCGGCAGTTTCAGCGAACAGAATAATGCGACCCGTCTCGCCGAAAAACTTCGTGCAGCGGGCTTTTCGGCTTTTATCGAAAGGCGCCAGGAACAGGGCGGCACCGCCCACAAGGTGCGCGTCGGACCGGAGCCTGATCGGGCTGCCGCAGCGCGCCTGCGCGCCCAACTGGCCGATCGCTTCGACCTTCCCGGCCTGATCCTCCGTGCACCTTGACCGTAATGGCCTGGGGCGTGCCGCGGTTCTGATGCCGCGGCAGCTTTGTTACACTCGCACCTCCCACCTGGACCAGCCGCGCTATGAACTGGGCGGACATTCTCATTCTGCTCGTCGTCGTGGTCTCGATCGTGATCAGTCTGGTGCGTGGATTCGTGCGCGAGGTGCTGTCGCTGGTAGCCTGGGTCGCCGCCTTCTGGGTTGCAGCTGCATTCGCTGCACCGGCCAGCGTTGTGCTCGAACCCTATATCGATATCGCGACCTTGCGCATGGTAATAGCCTTCATCGCCGTGATGATCGTGACTTTGATCGCGGCGGGCCTCGTCAATCTTGTGATCGCCAAACTGATTTCGCGTACCGGTCTGAGCGGTACCGATCGAATGCTCGGTGCATTGTTCGGCGCCACCCGCGGCGCGGCGATAGTCGGCATCGCCGTCCTGCTGGCGGGTTTGACACCGCTGCCGGCGCAACCCTGGTGGGCCGAATCGCGCGCCATAGTGCCATTCGAGAACGCGGCCATTTACGTGCTGCGCTGGCTGCCGCCCGATCTGGCGAAGAATTTCAGCTTCTGACACGGGTGAACTGACGTGTGTGGAATCATAGGTATCGTGGCCCGGAGTGCGGTCAATCAAATGATCTACGACGGCCTCACGGTCTTGCAGCACCGCGGGCAGGATGCCGCCGGCATCGCTACATACGATGACGGACGTCTGTTCCTGCGCAAATCCAACGGGCTGGTGCGCGACGTTTTCCATACGCGCCACATGCTCAACCTGCGCGGTCGCATGGGCGTGGGCCACGTGCGCTATCCCACCGCCGGCATGTCTTCGAGCGCTGAAGCACAGCCGTTCTACGTCAACTCGCCGTATGGCATCACACTCGCCCACAACGGCAATCTGACGAACTCGAATCGTCTCAAGCAGGAGCTGTTCGAAGACGAACTGCGCCATATCAATACCGAATCGGATTCCGAAGTTCTGCTGAACGTGTTTGCCCACGAACTCCAGCGCCGCGGCAAGCTGCGCATAGACGCCGAGGACATCTTCTCTGCCGTCGCCCGATTGCATGAACGCTGCGCGGGCGCCTACGCCGTGGTGGCGATGATAACGGGGGTTGGCATCGTGGCCTTCCGCGATCCGTTCGGGATCCGCCCCATCGTTTTCGGCCGTCGCCGGACCGCCGAGGGTGACGAGTACATGGTGGCGTCCGAGAGTGTTGCCATCGATGCTCTGGGCTTCGAATTGATCCGCGACCTGGCACCCGGCGAGGTCGTGTTCATCAGCAAGCATGGCGAATTGCATACCCGTTTGTGTGCCGCGGTCGGCCACCATGCGCCGTGCATATTCGAGCACGTTTACTTCGCTCGGCCGGATTCCATCATCGATGGCATCTCGGTACACAAGGCGCGCATGCGCATGGGTGAGGCGCTGGCCGAGAAGATCGCACGCGACTGGCCGGTGCACGATATCGATGTCGTGATTCCCATACCGGATACTGCCCGCACGGCGGCACTCGAACTCGCCAATGCGCTCGACGTGAAGTATCGCGAAGGGTTCATCAAGAATCGCTACATTCCGCGTACCTTCATCATGCCGGGGCAGGCACTGCGGCGTAAGTCGGTACGCCAGAAACTGAACGCCATCGGCCTGGAATTCGAAGGCAAGAACGTCCTGCTGGTCGATGACTCGATCGTGCGCGGCACCACTTCCGGTCAGATTATCGAAATGGCGCGAGAAGCGGGTGCGCGACGCGTCTACTTCGCATCGGCGGCACCTCCGGTGCGCTACCCCAATGTCTACGGCATCGATATGCCGACCAGCGACGAACTCATCGCGCATAATCGCAATGAGGAGGAAATCTGCCGCCTGATCGGTGCCGACCGCCTGATCTTCCAGGATCTAGAGGCGCTCATCGATGCCGCGCGCCGGGGCAATCCGCGCGTGACCGAGTTCGAGCAGTCGTGCTTCAGCGGCGACTACGTCACCGGCGACGTCAGTGCCAAATATCTCGACCAGGTCAGCCGCTCGCGTTCCGATGGCGCCAAAGAGCGTCGTGACCGCGACGAGGATTCCTTGCAGGATCTGTTCACGTCCAGCGGCGCCGCTGCTGACGTCTGAGCGCCGCGCGCGGCGGTTGAATTGACAGCCTGCGCCCGCCTCGATTAGGGTAGCGCTGCATTTTGCGCCGATTTGAAATCAGCTTGCGGGCGCCGAAGAAATTCCGCTAAAGCGATGCACGCCCGCCGTCGGGAAGCATGGCTGCGGGTCGTTTCCGCCTGCCTGCTACCAGTCTTCCAGAGCGTTCTGCCGCCCTTGCGTGGCGGGCCGCATAGCAATGGTGGGTTCTTGGAAATGAACGATTACCGCGATGATGATGGTTTGGCGACCTTGGCCTGCCATGCCGGTGCCTTGCGCAGCGCCGAGATGGAGCACAGCGAGGCGCTGTTCCTGACGTCGAGCTTCTGTTTCGAGTCCGCGGCGCAGGCTGCGGCGCGTTTCTCCGGCGACGAGCCGGGCAATGTGTACAGTCGTTTCACCAATCCGACGGTGCGCGCGTTCGAAGAACGTCTCGCCGCGCTCGAGGGCGGCGAACGTTGTATCGCGACCGCCTCGGGTATGAGCGCCATACTGAGCGTGGTGATGGCACTGCTGTCCAGCGGTGACGAAGTGGTCGCTTCGCGCAGCATCTTCGGTTCCTCGGTCACGCTGTTCAAGAGCATCTTGACCCGTTTCGGTGTGCGCACGACTTTCGTCGACATGACCGATCTCGCAGCCTGGGAGGCCGCGATCACGCCGGCGACGCGGATGCTGTTTCTCGAAACGCCCTCGAATCCGCTGACCGAGATTGCTGATTTGCAAGCACTCGGCGCGTTGGCGCGCGCACGCGGCGTAAGACTGGTGGTCGACAACTGCTTTTGCACGCCGGTGCTGCAGCGGCCCCTGGCCTTGGGCGCCGATGTCGTCATCCATTCGGCAACGAAATATCTCGATGGTCAGGGGCGTTGCCTGGGCGGCGCCATCGTCGGGCCCGCCGCGCTGCTCGACGACAAGGTTTTTCCTTTTCTGCGCAGCGCCGGGCCGAGCATGAGCCCGTTCAATGCCTGGGTATTTCTCAAGGGTCTGGAGACGCTGTCCATCCGTATGGAGAGGCACAGCCGCAACGCGGCTGCTATCGCGGCCGGGCTCGCGGCGCACCCGCTGGTCCGCTGTGTGCATTACCCGGGGTTGGCAACGCATCCTCAACATGCACTGGCTGCCCGCCAGCAATCCGGCTTCGGCGGTATCGTCAGTTTCGAACTGGCCGATCGCCGCCAGGCCTGGCATGTCGTCGACCATCTGCGCCTGTTCTCGATCACGGCCAATCTGGGGGACGCCAAGAGCATCGTCACGCATCCCGCGACGACCACTCATGGGCGCTTGAGCCAGGCCGAGCGCGACGACATGGGGGTCGGCGAAGGCCTGCTGCGTCTGTCCGTCGGTCTCGAGGACGCGGCCGACTTGATGGCCGATCTCGAGCAGGCCCTGGCCGGCGCTGCATAGCGGTGCCGGCGCTCGCGCGGGTTGACATCCAATCCAGATCGGGTCCAGTTTCCCCACATCGCGCTCCATGCAGAGTTCACGTCATTGGACAAGATTCGCTTGAATGCAGTCACGCAAGGCGAAATCGTGAACGTGACAGATCTCGATCTGTCCGCTACTGCGACGGCAGATCTGACAAGACGATTCGGACGACGTTCGCGTATGACTCGTTGGGCCGCAAGACGCCCGGAACCCTGTACCGTGCGACGTCACCGACTGATCCGACCTTGTTCGCTCTCACGACGGCCTATAAGTATGACGATCTGGGGCGTGTGATTCAGGTCACGAACCCGCGCGGGGACATCACGAGAATAAGGACAGGCATCATCTCGAGTGTCTCTCAATTAGATGTCGGTCCCAGTGGCTCCACCAGTGGTTCCCAGTCGTCTCACCGATCGCTGTAGTAAACGAGAGGGCAAGCATCGAGAATGCACGCCTGACACGAGCCGGATAGCGGGGCTCAGCGGGGATGGCGTTGCCAATTTTTGCCAAAGCACCTAATCTGCCGTCATGAGCACGATGAATATTTCTCTGCCCGACACCCTGAAAGCCTTTGTCGACGAGCAGGTCAGCCAGCGTGGCTACGGCACCAGCAGTGAGTACGTGCGCGAGTTGATCCGTAAAGACCAAGATCGGCTGCAACTGCGAGGCTTGCTGCTGGCCGGTGCTTCCACTGCGTCCGCAGCTCCGGCTGATGATACTTACTTTGAAGGTTTGCGAGACCGGGTACGCAAGGCCCCCAAGGCCGGCACTCGAGGGTGAGGATAAAACCAGTCGTCCCGCGTGCGCAGGCTAACTGGGATGTTGACGAGGCCATCACTTACTACATCGGGGAAAGTGCAGAGCAAGCAGCGCTCGGATTCATCGACGCCCTGGAGCAGGCTTACGCCCATATCGGCCGCAGCCCGGGTATGGGTTCGCCACGTTACGCGCACGAACTCAATCTACCAGGCCTGCGTGCATGGTCGCTGATCCGTTATCCCCATCTTGTGTTCTATGTCGAGCGCTCGGACCATATCGATGTCTGGCGCGTGCTGCACGGCCAGCGCGACATTCCGGCGTGGATGCAGGAGGTGGAAAACATCTGACCGTCGCCCAGGATCACATCGAGATCGCGGCGGGGGGAAACAAAAGAAAGGCGTCCAAGCTGAGACACCGACATAACGACACCGCGACAGCACACAACTCAGGAAGCGGCGTCCATCCAGCCGAGTACAACAGCGAGTTCATGTCGGGAAGCGCTATGCGTTGCGTCCAGAGGGAGTCGGCGTGTAGAGTGCGCGCGGCTCCGGCGCCTTATCGGCTTGATTCCATAAAGCGGCGAGGGCTGGCTTCATATCCTATCTGGATCCCTGGAAATCCTTCTGCGGCGGCAAGAGAGCGGTTTCGGCGGCGGATCCCAAACCGGAGAATCATCTCGTGCCCGGAAGAAACTTCCTGTTCGTGCCTGGACCTACCAATATCCCGGAGCGGATCCGCCGCGCCATGGATATCCCTCTCGAAGATCACCGCGCGGGCGACTTTCCCGCTTTCGCCAAGCCGCTGCTCGACGATCTGAAGAAGGTATTCCAGACCGAGCGAGGCCAGGTCTTCGTCTTCCCGTCTTCGGGCAGCGGTGGTTGGGAAGCCGCGGTAACCAATACCTTGAGCCCCGGCGACACCGTGCTGCAGGCGCGTTTCGGACAGTTCAGCCATCTCTGGGCGGAACTCTGTCGTCGCCACGGCATGCAGGTCGAACTGGTCGAGACGCCGTGGGGAGAGGGTGTGCCGGTCGAGCGCTATGCCGAGATCCTGCGGGCGGACACCGGACACGCCATCAAGATGGCCCTGGTCACGCACAACGAGACCGCGACCGGGGTGACGAGCGATCTCGCAGCGGTGCGCAAGGTTCTCGACGATGCCGGCCATCCGGCCCTGCTCGCCATCGACGGTGTGAGTTCCATCGGCAGCCTCGATTTCCGCATGGACGAGTGGGGCATCGATCTCGCGGTCAGCGGCTCGCAGAAGGGTCTCATGCTGCCGACCGGTCTGGGGCTCGTCTGCGCCAGCCAGAAGGCGCTGGCGGCATCGCGCAGCGCCGCTTGCCACCGCGCCTACTTCAGCTTCGACGACATGGCGCGTATGAATGCCGATGGCTGGTTCCCCTATACGCCGGCGATGACCCTGCTGCGCGGACTGCGTGAGTCGGTCGATATGCTGCTCGAGGAAGGGCTGAGCAACGTGTTCGCGCGGCATCGGCGTTACGCCGAAGCTGTGCGTACGGCAGTGACGGCCTGGGACCTCAAACTCTGCGCCGTCGATCCACGCACCTATTCCGACACCGTCAGTGCTATCTGCGTGCCGCCCGGCATGGACAGCAATGTCGTCGTACGCAATGCCTATGAGCGCTACAACCTCTCCCTCGGACAGGGGCTGGCCGAGGTGGCGGGGAAGGTCTTCCGCATCGGCCATCTGGGCGATTTGAATGAGCTCATGATCTTGAGCGCACTCGCCGGCACTGAGATGGCGCTGCGTGACAGCGGCATCGATGTCGTACCCGGCAGCGGCGTAGGCGCGGCTGCCGAGTTCCTGCGTCTCAGCGCGACGGCATGACGCGGCCGCGCGTTTTCCTGACCCGGCGTTGGCCGGCAGCGGTCGAGGAGGCGCTTGCGCAGCACTTCGAGGTGGTCCGCAACCTGCCCGACAGGCCGTTGACGACGGCGGAGCTCGCCGCCGCCGTCGCCGAATTCGATGCGGTCTGCCCGACCGTGACCGATGCCGTCACGGCCGAGGTCATCGGCGACGGCTCGGGACGCGCGCGCATCCTCGGTAATTTTGGTGTCGGCTACAACCATATCGATATCGAAGCCGCACGCGCTGCCGGGATCGCCGTCACCAACACGCCTCACGTGCTGACCGACTGTACCGCCGATCTCGCGCTGACCCTGATGCTCATGCTCGCGCGGCGCGCCGGCGAAGGCGAGCGCGTGGTGCGGGCGGGTACGTGGTCCGGCTGGAATCCGACGCAGCTGTTGGGCAGCAGGCTCAGCGGCAAGGTTCTCGGCCTGATCGGTTTCGGACGCATCGCGCAAGCCGTCGCCCGGCGCGCCCACTTCGGCTTCGGCATGCGTATCCTGTTCCACACCCCGCGGCTGCCGCTGCCGGAGTTGAGCAACGCGCTCGGCGCCGGCGCCTGCGGCAGCGTCGAAGAACTGCTCGAATGTGCCGATTTTGTCTCCCTGCATTGCCCCGGTGGTGCGGCGACGCGGCATCTCATCGATGCCCGGCGCCTCGCTTGCATGCGCCCGCACGCATTTCTGATCAACACCGCGCGCGGTTCAATAGTCGACACCGACGCGCTGGTCGCGGCGCTCCGCGACGGTGGTATCGCCGGGGCGGGTCTGGACGTCTATGAGGAAGAGCCCAACGTGCCGGTTGCCTTGAAAACCATGGACAACGTGGTGTTGTTGCCGCATCTCGGCAGCGCTACCGTAGAGACGCGCAACGCCATGGGCCGGCGCGTCATCGCGAACCTCGAGCAATTCTTTGCCGGTGGCGAGCCTCCTGATCGGGTGATTTGAACCGCGGACTCAGGCGGTCGCCGACCTATCATCGCTCGGGCGGCAGTGGCAGAATGCTCGGCTCACCACAACAAAAGACATAAGGAGGTTGATGTGACTATCAAAGTTGGCGACAAGATGCCTGCGGGCACATTCGGCATCATGACGGCGGAAGGCCCGGGCAAGCTGTCCAGCGACGAGCTCTTCGCGGGGAAAAAGGTCGTGCTGTTCGCCGTCCCAGGTGCATTCACACCTGCCTGTTCCGCCAAACACCTGCCGGGTTACATCCAGAACGCCGATGCCTTGAAAGCCAAGGGCGTCGATACCATCGCCTGTCTGTCTGTCAATGACGTTTTCGTGATGAGCGCCTGGGGCAAGGATCAGGGCGCGGGCGACAAGGTCATCCTGCTGGCCGACGGTAACGCCGACTACGTCAAGGCGCTGGGCCTGTCGCTGGATGCATCGGGCTTCGGCATGGGCACGCGCGGTGAGCGTTTCGCCATCGTTGTCGAAGACGGTGTGGTCACACAGCTGCATCGTGAAGCCGCTCCGTCGGATGTCAAGGCGAGCGCGGCCGAGAACCTCCTGGCCAATCTGTGATTGCGTCGCGGTCGCACCATCGGGGCAGCGCCGCACAGGCAGCTTTTCCCAAGATGCGGCCGTGACCGCTCCCAGGCCACGACCAACCCCTGGCGGACGATGTCATGCACCTCGACCTTGACGGAACGCTGCTGACCGGCGCCACGTGAGCGCCGAAGAAACTTCCGCACCGACCCATCTGAGTCCGGATGAGTTTCGGCAGGCGGGACATGCGATTATCGATTGGCTCGCCGATTACCAGGCCGGGATTGCAGCGCGGCCGGTAATGGCGCAGGTCGCCCCAGGTGACATCCGTGCCCGCTTGCCGGCCGCGGCGCCGGAATGTGGCGAAAGCATGGAAGCGATTCTGGCCGATGTGCAGGACATCCTCCTGCCCGGACTCATGCACTGGCAGTCTCCCAATTTCTTCGGCTACTTCCCGGCCAACGCGTCGCCGCCGTCGATCCTGGGGGAACTCGTCAGCGCCGGTCTCGGCCAGCAGGGCATGCTGTGGCAGACCAGCCCGGCCTGTACCGAACTCGAAACCCATGTCCTCGACTGGCTGATCGATCTGCTCGGCCTGCCCGAGCGCTTCAGGTCCAGCGGCGCCGGCGGCGGCGTGATTCAGGACTCGGCCTCGAGTGCGACGCTGTGCGCACTGCTGGCCGCGCGCGAGCGTGCCAGTGATTTCCAGGCCCGTGAGCACGGCACGCCAGCCGATCTCGTCGCCTACTGCTCTGCGGAAACCCATTCGTCGATGGAAAAGGCGATGGTGATCGCCGGATGCGGCCGTGCGCGGCTGCGCAAGATTCCGACCGATGCCGGTCTCGCGCTGGACCCGGCGGCACTGGACGAGGCCCTGCGTGCAGATGTCACCGCCGGCCTCCAGCCCTTTTTCATTTGCGCCACGGTCGGCACCACCACATCGATGGCGATCGATCCGGTTGCCGCGATTGCGCCCTTGGCCAGACGTCACGGCGCCTGGCTGCACGTCGATGCAGCCATGGCCGGTACGGCCGCGCTGTGCCCCGAGTTCCGCTATCTGAATGCCGGGCTCGAGCAGGCCGATTCCTATTGTTTCAACCCGCACAAGTGGTTGCTGACGAATTTCGATTGCGACTGTTTCTATGTCGCGGATCGTGAACCGCTGAATCGCGCCTTGAGCGTGATGCCGGAGTACCTGCGCAACGCGGCCAGCGATAGCGGGCGCGCCATCGATTACCGTGATTGGCAGATCCCGCTCGGCCGGCGTTTTCGCGCGCTCAAGCTCTGGTTCGTCCTGCGCAGCTATGGGGCGGCGGCGCTGCGCGAGTTCGTGCGCCACCACGTTGCACTCGCGAGCGAACTCGCAGCCTGGATCGATGACTCGGCGGATTTCGACCTGGTCGTGCCACGCTCGCTCAACCTGGTGTGCTTTGCCGCGCGCGGCGACGACGACAGAAGCCGGCGTCTGCTCGAGCGTGTCAACGCCTCCGGCCGCCTGTTCATGAGCCACGGTGTGATCCGCGGCCGCTATTGTCTGCGGCTGTGTGTCGGCCAGACCTATACCACCCGCACGCACGTCGAAGCCGCCTGGACACTCATCCGCGCCACGGCGGCGGACGGCGACCTCTGAATCCGGTTTCCCGCAAGGAGTCTGTCATGCTTCGCATCATCGTCCTGGGCCTGTTCCTGTTCGCCGCCAACACAGCCGGTGCTGCTGAATCGGAGGCGCCGTCGCGCAATCTGGTCACGCTCTCGGTCAGCGCCGAGGAAGAGGTCGACAGCGACCTGCTGGTGGTGCGCCTGGTTGCGACCCACGAGGCGGTCAAACAGGCGCAGGCTGCCAAGCGGGTCAACGAAGACATGGCCTGGGCACTCGCGGCAGCCCGCCAATCCAGCGGCATCAGGGCCCAGACCCTCGATTACCGTACCAATCCGGTCTATGACGATCGCCGTATCACGGCCTGGCGCATGCAGCAGGCCCTGCGCCTGGAGAGCGCCGAGCGTACGGCGCTGACCGAACTGCTCGGCACCTTGCAGGAGCGGCTGGCAATCGAGGCGATCAGCTATGAAGTATCGCCAACGGTCCGCGTCGCAACCGAGGAACGGCTGATAGAAGCCGCCATCCAGCGCTTTGGCGAGCGCGCCGAGCGCATTACCCGGGCGTTCGGCCACACGCGCTATGCCATCGTCAACGTCAACGTCGGCACCTCCGGCTACCAGCCGCCGCCGATGCCCTATCAAGGCCGCGCATTGGCCATGAAAGCCGAGATGGCCGACCCGAGTATCGAAGCCGGACAGCAGACCTTGAGCGTCAATGTCGACGGCACCATAGAACTGGGCCGGGAGTGAATCCGACAGGCTGCAGAAATCACGGTGACAGTTACTGTATTTTCGAGAAAATACAGTAACTGTCACCTTAATCCCTTAATCCCAAAAGAGGTGGCCATGCTCATCCGGCCTCTCCTGCGGGGGTCCTTGGGCGGAATGGCTCCCTTCGGTCCGCTTTATTTCCGCCCAAGGACCCCCGCAGGAGAGGCCTATCCGCGCTTAAGCAAGTGCCATTGGTAACTGTCACCTTAATCTCCTTAATCCCCTGAGCACGATTCAGAACAAGCCGCTAATCCGCCCATCGGCGTCGACGTCGATGCGTTCCGCGGCTGGCGCTTTGGGCAGGCCGGGCATGGTCATCATGTTGCCGGCGATGGCAACGACGAAGCCCGCGCCAGCGGCGACCCGTACTTCACGGATCTCCACCACATGGCCGCTCGGCGCGCCGCGCAGCGCAGGATCGGTGGAGAACGACATCTGCGTCTTGGCGATGCACACCGGGAATCCGGGATAGGTCTTGTCGATGTCATCGATTTGGCTGCGCACGGCGGCAGGCGCGCTGACGTCGCTGGCGCCATAGATGGTCTGGGCGACGGTGCGAATTTTGTCCCACAGCGGCAGTTCGTCGGCATAGACGTAGCGGTGCGTGTGCTCGGCGCCGTCGAGGATCGCACAGACCGCGTGGGCGAGATCCGCCGCACCGGCGCCGCCCTCGGCCCAGTGGCGCGCCACCACGGCTCTCGCGCCCAGGGCTTCGACCTTTTCCACCAACAAGGCCACCTCGGCTGCGGTGTCGTGGGTGAAATGGTTGATGCTGGCCACGCAGGGCAGGCCATAGTGGGCGGTGATATTGCGCAGATGGCGCTCGAGATTGACGCAGCCGGCTGCGAGCGCCGCGAGATTCTCCCGATTCAAATCCGCCACCGCGACGCCGCCGTGGTATTTGAGCGCGCGCACGGTTGCGACCAGCACCACCGCCTGCGGCTTCAGGCCGGCCATGCGGCATTTGATGTCGATGAACTTCTCGGCGCCGAGATCGGCGCCGAAGCCCGCTTCGGTGACGACGTAATCGGCCAGCTTGAGTGCGGTGCGTGTGGCGGTAACCGAATTGCAGCCGTGGGCGATGTTGGCGAACGGTCCGCCGTGGACGATGGCGATGTTGTTCTCCAGCGTCTGTACCAGGTTGGGGCTGATGGCGTCCTTGAGCAGCGCTGCCATGGCGCCATCGGCGCCGAGATCGGCGGCGGTGACCGGGGCGCGCGCTGTGCGGGTATAGCCGACGACGATGCGCCCGAGGCGCTCCTTGAGATCGATGAGCGACGTGGCCAGGCAGAAGATGGCCATGACCTCGGATGCCACCGTGATGTCGAAGCCGCTTTCGCGCGGATTGCCGTTGGCCGTGCCGCCGAGGCCGATCACGATGTCACGCAGGGCGCGGTCGTTCATATCGAGCACGCGCTTCCAGCTCACCAGCCGCGGGTCGATGTCGAGTGCGTTGCCGTGCGTGATGTGGTTGTCGAGCATCGCGGCCAGGAGGTTATGAGCGGCGCCGATGGCGTGGAAATCGCCGGTGAAGTGCAGATTGATGTCCTCCATCGGCACGACCTGCGCATAGCCGCCGCCGGCCGCCCCGCCCTTGACCCCGAAACAAGGTCCCAGCGACGGCTCACGCAGACACATGACGGTGCGCCGGCCGATGCGATTCATGGCGTCGCCGAGACCGACGGTCGTGGTGGTCTTGCCTTCACCGGCCGGCGTCGGGCTGATGGCGGTTACCAGGACGAGCTTGCCGTCCGTCCGCGGCTCCAGGGCACGGAGACAGTCCGGCGCGAGCTTGGCCTTGTAGTGGCCGTAGGGGACGAGATGCTCGGCGGCGATGCCCAGGCGTTCCGCGGCCAGCGGGACGATCGGGCGCATATTGGCGGCCTGCGCGATTTCGATATCGGACATCAGCTTTATCCTCGTCTATCGGTAGGTATTCGCGGTTCGTGCACTATCTCGAAGCAGCGGCCTGCCGGCGCCACGGGGGCGTGGCTGGGCGATGTTTGCCGGCGGCGGCGAATGGTATCACCGCATGCGCACAAGCGCTCGCGTAAGGCCTTGATCGCAATAGCTCACGGCGGCAGCGCCATTGAGAATCGAGAGGCGTTCTGGTAGCTTCACGCCCGCTTGATCGATGCGCGCGAGAACGTGTCGCCCGGCCTCGTTCTTCACCTCAAACAGAACGTTCAGACTGCATGACACGTTATATCTTCGTTACCGGCGGCGTGGTGTCCTCGCTAGGCAAGGGCATCGCGGCAGCGTCGCTCGGTGCCATTCTCGAAGCCCGCGGGCTCGAGATCGCCATGGTCAAGCTCGACCCCTACATCAATGTCGATCCGGGCACGATGAGCCCCTTCCAACATGGTGAGGTGTTCGTCACCGAGGACGGCGCGGAGACCGATCTCGACCTCGGCCACTACGAGCGCTTCGTGCGCTGCAAGACATCGCGCAACAGCAACTACACTACCGGGCGTATCTACGCCAACGTCATCCGCAAGGAGCGCCACGGCGATTATCTCGGTGCGACGGTGCAGGTGATCCCGCATATCACCGACGAAATCATCCGCTGTATCAAACAAGGTGCCGGCACTGCCGAGGTCGCCATGATCGAGATTGGCGGCACTGTCGGCGACATCGAGTCGCTGCCGTTTCTCGAGGCCATTCGCCAGATGCGGGTCGAGATGGGCGCGCAGCACACGCTGTTCATCCATCTGACGCTCGTGCCCTATATCGAATCGGCCGGCGAGATGAAGACCAAACCCACCCAGCACTCGGTCAAGGAGCTGCGCTCCATCGGTATCCAGCCCGATATCCTGTTGTGCCGGGCGGATCGCGCCATTCCGCCGTCCGAGCGGCGCAAGATTGCCTTGTTCACCAATGTCGAGGAGCGGGCGGTGATTACGGCACGCGATGCCGAGACTATTTACCGTATCCCGATGCTGCTGCACACGGAAGGTCTCGACGACATCGTCGTCGAGAAACTCGGCTTGAACGTGCCGCCGGCCAACCTCGAGCAGTGGTCGACGGTCGTCGATGCCTTAGAGCACCCTGATCACAGCGTCGACATCGCCATGGTCGGCAAGTACGTCAACCTCACCGAGTCCTACAAATCGCTGTCTGAGGCCTTGATCCACGCCGGCATACATACCCGCACCCGGGTCAATATCCACTATGTCGATTCGGAGTGCCTGGAGACCGATGGCTTGGAGATCCTGGCCATGATGGACGCCATCCTGGTGCCCGGCGGTTTCGGTGAGCGCGGCATCGAGGGCAAGGTGTTGGCAGTGCGTTACGCACGCGAGCAGGGCGTGCCCTATCTCGGTATCTGTCTCGGCATGCAGGCGGCGGTCATCGAATATGCGCGCAGCCGCGCACGGCTCGATCAGGCCCACAGTACCGAGTTCGACCCCAAGACGCCGCACCCCGTCATTGCGCTGATCACCGAGTGGAAGACGGCCGAGGGCACGATAGAAATCCGTTCGGCCGATGGCGAAGTGGGCGGCTCGATGCGTCTCGGCGGGCAGCCCTGCAAGCTCGCCCCGGACAGTTTCGTGGCGCGCGCCTACGGCACGGACCTGATCACCGAACGGCATCGCCATCGCTACGAATTCAACAACACCTACACCATGGAACTCGAAGCGGCGGGACTGCGCATCGCCGGACGCTCGATCGACGGCAATCTGGTCGAGATCATCGAGATCCCCAGCCATCCCTGGTTCGTCGGCTGCCAGTTCCACCCGGAATTCACCTCGACGCCGCGCGACGGACATCCCTTGTTCAGCGCGTTCCTGCGCGCCGCGCTCGAGTATCAGGCGCGGACCGCGAACGAGGTTTCCGATGCGGCTGTGTGACTACGAGGTCGGTGGGAGTCGGCCGCTGTTCCTGATTGCCGGCCCCTGCGTCATCGAAAGCGAGGCGCTGGTGATGGACACGGCGGCCGAACTGGTACGGATGACCACGGCCCTCGGCCTGCCCTTGGTCTTCAAGTCGTCCTTCGACAAGGCCAATCGCAGTTCGCATACGAGCTTCCGCGGGCCGGGCCTCGAAGCTGGCCTGCGCATCCTCGCGCGGGTCCGCGAAGAATTCGGTGTGCCGGTGCTGACCGACGTCCACGAGGACACGCCGCTCGACGAAGTCGCCGACGTCGTCGACGTCCTGCAGACGCCCGCGTTCCTGTGTCGCCAAACCAATTTCATCCAGAACGTGGCCCGCCAGGGCAAACCGGTGAATATCAAGAAAGCCCAGTTTCTCGCGCCCTGGGACATGCAGAACGTGGTCGACAAGGCGCGCGCGACCGGTAACGAGCAGATCATGGTCTGCGAGCGCGGCACCAGCTTCGGCTACAACTACCTCGTCTCGGACATGCGCGCGCTGGTCATCATGCGTGAGACTGGTTGTCCGGTGGTATTCGATGCGACCCATTCGGTACAGTTGCCGGGCGGGCAGGGCAGTGTGTCCGGCGGGCAGCGCGAGTTCGTGCCGGCCCTGGCACGGGCTGCCGTTGCCGTCGGCGTGGCCGGCCTGTTCATGGAGACGCACCCCGATCCGGAGCAGGCGTTGAGCGATGGCCCCAATTCCATCCCGCTGGCCGCCATGCCGGCGTTGCTCGAGACGCTGCGCGATCTCGATGCGCTGGCCAAGCGGATAAGCGCTTGACCTCCCGTTTCTTTTTACAGATATAACAACCATGACAGCAATAAGCAGCATCCGGGCCCTCGAAGTGATCGATTCGCGCGGCAATCCCACTGTCCGTGCCGAAGTGCATGCGCGCAGTGGTGCGGTTGGCGCCGCCGCCGTCCCTTCCGGTGCATCGACAGGAGAGCGCGAGGCACTCGAACTGCGTGACGGCGACCAGTCGCGCTATCTCGGCAAGGGCGTCACGCAAGCGGTGGCCAATGTCGATGGTCCAATCGCCGAAGCCCTGCGCGGCCATGAGGTGACCGATCAGGCCGGCATCGATCGCATCATGCTCGATCTGGACGGTACGCCGAACAAGGGCAAGCTCGGCGCCAATGCCATGCTCGCGGTATCGATGGCCGCAGCCCACGCGGCAGCCGCCGAGCAGGGCAAGCCCCTGTTCGAGGCGCTGGTGCAGTGCGACGAATATGTGCTGCCGGTGCCGATGATGAACGTCATCAACGGCGGTGCGCACGCCAACAACAGCGTCGATCTGCAGGAGTTCATGATCCTGCCGGTGGGGGCGCCGACGTTCCGCGAAGCGCTGCGCTACGGCGCCGAAGTCTTCCATGCCCTGAAGGCGTTACTGCATGCCGACGGTGCCAGTACGGCGGTCGGCGACGAGGGCGGTTTCGCCCCGGACTTGCCGTCCAACGAAGCGGCACTCGAACTCATCGTGCGCGCCGTCGACAAGGCCGGCTATCGGCTCGGCGACGACATCCTCCTCGGCCTCGACGTGGCGAGCTCGGAGTTCCATGAGGACGGCGCCTACGTGCTGGCATCCGAACAGCGTCGTCTCGATGCCGCCGGTATGGTCGAACTGTTCAAGTCCTGGAGCGAGCGCTATCCCATCATCTCCATCGAAGATGGCATGGACCAGAACGATTGGACCGGCTGGCGTTTGCTGACCGAGGCGTTGGGCAGCCGTGTGCAGCTGGTTGGTGACGATCTCTTCGTGACCGACGTCAAGACCTTGCAGCGCGGCATCGACGAAGGCGTCGCCAATTCGATACTGATCAAGGTCAATCAGATCGGCACCTTGTCCGAGACCTTCGCCGCCATCGAACTCGCACGGGCGGCCCGCTATACGGCCGTCGTTTCACACCGCTCCGGCGAGACCGAGGATACGACCATCGCCGACATTGCCTGCGCCTACGGTACCGGGCAGATCAAGACCGGATCGATGTCGCGCTCGGATCGCATCGCCAAGTACAACCGGCTGCTGCTCATCGAACAGATGCTTGGCGAACGCGCGGTTTATCCAGGCCGGAAAGCCTTCTACAACCTCGGTAGCTGAGGCGAGCGGCACGCCCGATGCGTGTCTTCATCGCCCTGCTCGTGCTGATCACGCTGTATCTGCAGTATGTGCTGTGGTTCGAACGGGGAGGAATTCCGGATGTGCGCAAACTCGAACGAGCACTGGCCGAGCAGCGTGCGGAGCTGCAGCAGCTGCGCGAGCGCAATCAGGCGCTGGCTGCCGAAGTGCTGGATCTCAAACAGGGGCTCGAAGCGATCGAAGAACGTGCGCGCAGCGAAATGGGCATGATCAAGGAAGGCGAGGTGTTCTTCCGCATGCCCGATCCGGAGCCCGCCACGGTCATCGGCACTGAGGATGATGACGAGTGAACGCCGCCCTACCGAGGGTCTTCGCGGTAGTGCCGGCGGCCGGCAGTGGTCGGCGGATGGCCAGCGAGATTCCCAAACAGTATCTGCCGCTGCATGGCCGTACCGTGCTCGAGCACACGCTCGAGCGTGTCGCCGCACATCCTGCGGTGCGTCGGGTGGTCGTCGCCGTGGCGGCGGAGGACAAACGCTACGCAACGCTGACACGGCCGACCAGCGCTATTGCGGTGGTGGGCGGCGCCGAGCGCTGCCACTCGGTGCTGGCAGGCCTCGAAGGATTGGCCGCGGAAGCTGCTGCCGACGACTGGGTATTGGTGCACGATGCGGCGCGGCCCTGTGTCCGGCTGGCCGATATCGATCGGATGTTGCGGGAACTCGCAAACCATGCGGTCGGCGG
>JBBDTC010000060.1:0-10111 GCA_040904625.1 Gammaproteobacteria bacterium | reverse complement strand
ATAAAGCGGACCGAAGGGAGCCATTCCGCCAAAGGACTCCCCGCAGGAGAGGCCTCTCCGCACTTGAGTAATTGCTATTGGGGTTCTATTCACCTGACGAGCAACGCCGCCAGACGGGATGGAGCGGCGTTCCAAATAGCTGAGTTGTTCTGGGACGGGCGCTTAGGCTGAGAAAGGCTGCCAGCCGCGCTTGCGGCTATACTGTCGGGCCTGCCGACAGTGTCCGAGGGGAAGACCATGGCCCGTAAACGCGCCAGCGCGCCGCCAGATCGCAGCTACAGCATGCCCGAGCTCTGCGAGCTCTACGGCCGACCGCCGTTTCACTACCGCGAGACCGAACAGATAGTCGTCGCCTTCAAGACCGCGCCCGGCGTGTTGCAGCGTCTGGTGCCGGCGCCGCTCGTCGCCAACCATGACGACACCCTGTTCCTCACCATCGCCGAGTTCCTCTGCTCCGGTTTCGGCCACTACCTCGAGATGCACTTGTTCACGCACGCCACTTACAAGCGGCGCCTGGTCAACTACAGTCTCTACCTCATTCTCGACAACGACGTCGCGACCGGCGCCGGACGCGAGATCTGGGGCTTCCCGAAGAAGATGGGCCGCCTCACGCTCGACATGCAGGACGACGTGGTGCGCGGCACGGTGGAGCGCGGCGGGATCACCGTCGTCGATGCCGCCGTGCGCCTGGCACGCATGACCGATGCGGAAGAACTCGGCGGCACCGCCGAATGGGTCGCGCGGAAAACCATTCCCAATGTGTCCCTGTCGGCACCGCCGGACGTCGACCAGCTGACCTCGACGACCCTGACCGACATCGAAGTCGGCGAGGCCCATGCCGGCCCGGCGACACTCAGCTTCGGCGCGTCGCCGGCCGATCAGCTGTCGACCGTGCCCATCCACGAGATTACCGGCGGCTATTATTTCCGCAGCACGCTCGTGTTGCCGGACGGTGAAGTCCTTCACGACTACCTTGCCTGAGCGCCGCGCGATGGCAGTCGACGAGACAGCGGTCGCCCGACACTACGGTGATGCCGACATCAGCGCGCGCATCCTCGCCGCGCTGGCCGCTGCCGGCAAGGATCCCGATCACCTCGAACGCCGTGACCTGAGCCCGTTCGACGAGTTTCATGGCGGCGGGATCGCCTCGACCCGCGATCTGGCGCGCTATGCCGGGCTCACGGCCGGCATGCGGGTACTCGACATCGGCTGCGGGATCGGCGGTCCGGCGCGAACGCTGGCCGCGGAGTTCGGCTGCCAGGTCACCGGTATCGACCTGACCGCGGCTTTCGTCGACGCGGCCACGATGTTGAGCGACCGGGTCGGCATGAGTGCCTCGTGCAGCTTTCGCCAGGGCAGTGCCACCGCTCTGCCCTGCGCTGACGCAAGCTTCGATTGTGTGTGGTCGCAGAACATGATGATGAACGTCGCCGACAAGGCCGCGTTCTTCGCCGAAGTCGCACGAGTGCTGCGCCCAGGCGGCCTGTTTGCATTCGAGACCGTGCTGGCCGGCAACGGCGAATCGATACATCTACCTGCATTCTGGGCCTCCCGCGCCGAACTCAGTCACCTCGTCACGCGCGATGAATTGACTGAGCTGCTGGCGGCCGCCGGCCTCGAGATGTGTGCGCTCGACGACACCACCGCCGAAGTCATCGCCCAGGCGCACAAACGCCAGGCGCAGATCGCTGCCGCCACGCCTGCCACACTCAGCATCGCGGTCATCGTGCCCGAGGATGTCGAACGGAAAATGGCCAACGCGCTCGCCAACAATGAACAAGGGCGCACGATAACCGTGAAAGGGCTTTATCGGCGTCCGCCGTGAAACGGCTACCCGCACCCACGTACTTCGCGCACAAACAGGGGAGATGAATCCATGGATCTCGGCTTGCAAGGCAAGAACGCCGTCGTCACCGGCGGCAGTAAAGGCATCGGCCGCGCGACCGCGCTCGCACTCGCCGACGAAGGCGCCAACGTCGCCATTTGCGCGCGCGGCGCGGAAGCCCTGGAGGCGACCCGCAAAGACCTCGTCGCCAAAGGCGTCAAAGTCTACGCCGCGAGCTGCGACGTCGCCGACGCCGCCGCCTTGAGCGCGTTTCTCGACGCTGCCAGGGCGGCGCTCGGCAGCGTCGACATTCTCGTCAACAATCCGTCGGGTTTCGGCCTTACCGACGACGAGGCCGGCTGGCAAGTGAGCGTCGACATCGACCTCATGGCGACCGTGCGCGCGACCAATCAGGTCATTCCCTGGATGGAAGCGGCCGGCGCCGGATCGATCGTCCATATCTCGTCCATTTCGGGTCTGGAAGCAGGCTCCCCGGCACCCTATGCCGCAGTCAAGGCGGCGCTGTTCAATCACGCCAAGACCCTCGCTGCCCAGCTCGCGGCGAAGAACATTCGCGTCAACTGTATCGCCCCCGGATCGATTTACTTCCCGGGCGGTTTCTGGGAAATGGTCAAGACCAACATGACGCCCATGTACGAAGCGACGCTCGCCAACTGTCCGGCCGGACGCATGGGTACGCCCGAGGAAGTCGCCGACGCGGTAGTTTTCGTCGCTTCGCCGCGCGCCAAGTGGGTCTCGGGTGTGACGCTGCCGGTCGACGGTGTGCAGCACAAGGGCATCTACTGAGGAATCCTCCATGATCGACAACGCCTATTACTCGCAGGCCCTGCACGGGCCCTATGAGAACTTCGCCGCCGGCAACTTCATACTCGAGGACGGCGGCGTCATCCCCGAACTCCAGCTCGCCTACGCCGTGCACGGCAAGCTCAATCGTAAACGCGATAATGCCGTGCTGTTTCCAACCTGGTACTCCGGCACCAGCAAGCTCATCGAGCAGATCTACATCGGCAAGGGCCGCGCACTGGATCCCACCAAATATTGCATCATCTGTGTCAACCAGATCGGCAGCGGCTTATCGAGCTCGCCGCACAACACACCGCCGCCCTGGAACATGGCCAGGTTCCCGCATGTGCGCATCGGCGACGACGTCCGTGCCCAGCATCAGCTCGTCACCGAGCATTTCAAGATCGAACGCCTCGCCCTGGTGGTCGGCGCTTCGATGGGCGCGCAGCAGACCTTCGAGTGGGCCGTGCGCTACCCGGACATGGTGGCGCGGGCCGCCGCCATCGCGGGTTATGCCAAGAACACCGATCACGATTTCCTCTTCACCGAAACCCTCTGCGAAGCCATTACCTCCGATCCCAACTGGAACGATGGCTGGTATCGGTCGCACAGCGATGTGCATGCCGGATTGCGCCGCCAGGCCAAGCTGTGGTCGGTGATGGGGCTGTCGACGGACTTCTTCGCCCAGGAGAGCTGGCGCGCGCTCGGTTGCGCCACGCTGGATGATTTTCAGGTCGGTTTCATGGAAGGTCTGTTCACGCAGATGGATCCGAACGACCTGCTCTGCATGGCCTGGAAATGGCAGCGCGGCGACGTCAGCCGGCATACCGGCGGCGACCTCAAGGCCGCTCTCGGGCGCATCAAGGCCAAGACTTTCGTCATGCCGATCGACACCGACATGTTCTTCCGCGTGGCCGACTGCAAGAGCGAGCAGAAGCTGATCAAAGGTGCCGAACTACGCGTTCTGAAGAGCATCGGCGGGCATTTCGGGCTGTTCGGTTTCGAGCCCGAATACCATGCCCAGGTAGACAAACATCTCGGCGAGCTGCTGGCGATGGCAGCCTAGCAGCATTCCACGACATCCACCGGCCGGAGGAGGACGCGTGCTCGCCTATGTCGCGCGTCGCAACCGCTGCCATGTCGTCGCCGAGAGGTCCCAGACACTGAGGAAGATTCGATGCGTTTCATGCCGTTCCGTCCTGTCCGCGCCGCCAGCCTGGCGCTCTACCTGTGCGCCGTCAGCGCCGTCGCTGCGGCCGACGACCGCGCCATCGGCAAGGATGCCTTCGAGCAGGCCTGCGCAGCCTGTCATGGCGAGACCCCGGTGGCCCGCGCGCCGTCGCGGGCGCAATTGGCCCAGATGCCGCCGGAGAAGATCCTGCAGGCCCAGCTCGAGGGTTTGATGGCACTGCAGGCCGCGGCCCTAAACGAGATCGAGAAACGCGCCGTTGCCATCTACCTCTCCGACATCCCCTGGGGTTCGGTGGAGAAAGAAAAAGCGCACGAAGCGCTGGTCATGTGCAGCGAATCCCCCGCCATCACGGCGGCCGACTTCGAGCAGCCGCGCTGGATCGGCTGGAGTCCCGATCTCGAGCACACCCATTTCCAGAGCGCCGCGCAGGCCGGATTGCGCGCCGCCGATCTCGATGATCTCGAACTCAAGTGGGCGCTCGGCCATCCCGGCACGACCACCCTCACCACCCAGCCGGCCGTGGTCGGCGAGCGCATCTTCGTCGGCTCGCCGAGCGGCGCCATCTACGCCCTCGATCGCAAGACCGGCTGCGCCCACTGGAAGTACGAGACCGCAGGCGAAGTCCGCGCCGCGATCGTCGTCGCACCACGCGCCGACGGCTCTATTGGCCTCTACGCCGGCGATCGCAAGGCCTGGCTCTACGGCCTCGACGCCAATACCGGCAAACTGCTGTGGAAAGACCGCGTCGACGATCACCCGTGGGCGATGATCACCTCCTCGCCGGTGCTGCACGAAGGCAAACTCTATTTCGGTACCGCGTCGTTCGAAGAACTCGCCGGCGGCTCGCCGACCTACGAATGCTGCACTTTCCGCGGCGCCCTGCTCGCCTACGACGCCGAGACCGGCGAACGTATCTGGCGCGGCTACGTCATCCCCGAAGAGCCCCGCAAGACCAAGCAGACCACCACCGGCACCCAGCTGTGGGGGCCTTCCGGCGCCGCGGTGTGGTCGAGCCCGACGCTCGACCCGGCGACCAATACCGTCTATGTCACCACCGGCGATTCCTATTCGTCGCCGGCCGCCGATACCTCCGACGCCATCGTTGCCTTCGACATGACCACCGGCGCTATGAAGTGGCACCAGCAGATGACGGCCGACGATGCCTTCACCACCGCCTGCGTCGCCCCCAACGCTGATCCGGTCACCCAGGAAGGCTGCGGCCCGGACGTCGATTTCGGTGCCTCGGCCATCCTCCGTACCCTCCCGGACGGCAGCCGCCTGCTGCTCGCCGGGCAGAAGTCGGGCGTGATGCATGCCATCGATCCGGATCGCGAAGGCGCCATCGTGTGGCAGAAGCGGCTCTCGCCTGGCGGCGTACTCGGCGGCATCGAGTGGGGTTTCGCCGCCGACGACAAATATCTCTACGTCCCGATCTCCGACGTCTGGGAGACCAAGCACGCCCCCGGCCACGCCGGCGGCATCTACGCCCTGGAATTCGCCGACGGCACGGAACGCTGGAACACCCCCGCCGCCGCCCCCGACTGCCTCGACATCGCCGGCTGCAACGCCGGCCAGCCGGCCGCCGCCACGCTCATCCCGGGCGTCCTCTTCTCCGGTTCGATGGACGGCCACATGCGCGCCTACGACCCGGCCACCGGTGAGGTCATCTGGGACATCGACACCAAGGGCGACTACGAGACCGTCAACGGCGTCCCGGCCAAGGGCGGCTCGATCAAGGGCGCTGGGGTGATCGTCGTCGACGGCTGGGTCTATTTCAGTTCGGGCTACGGCCTGTTCGGCATGCCGGGCAACGTGTTCATGGCCTTCGGCCCCAAAGATCAGTGAACGATGTGATGCCAGCCGACGACGCGGGAGTGCGCGTTCGTGCCGGCAATGGTGAGGTACGGCTCAGCCAGCCGCCAGCACGGAGCGAAAGCGGAAGTTGTCCCGATAGCGCGACGGCGTCATGCCGACGTGGCGCTTGAACAGTACACGGAAAAATGCCGGATCGGTGTAGCCGACGCGAGCAGCGATCTGATCGATCGAACCCGCGTCCGTTTCCAGCAGGCGACGCGCGGCATTCAGCCGGAGCTTCTGCAGATGGACCTTGGGCGAGTCGCCGAAGGCATCCTGGAAATGGCGGTAAAACGTGCGCCAGGACATACCGAACTCGTGCGCCAGCGATTCGAAATTAACCGCTTCGTGAAAGTGGCCCATGATCCACGACTCCACGGCCGCCATCACGCCGCCGCTGCCGGCGGCGAGCCCGCCGGCCAGCGGTGGCGGCAGCTGCTGGCGCACGCGCGGCAGATCGGCGAGAAACCATTGCGCGCAGGCAACCATCACATCGTGGCCGCAGAAACGGTCAACCAGGTAGAGTGTCAGATCGATCGCCGCGCTGGCCCCGCAACAGGAATAGAGACCCTGATCCTCGACCACCATGCGATCCGCCGTCCACCGTACCGCCGGCCAGCGCTGCCTGACCTCGTCGACCAGGCTCCAGTGCATCGCGACCGTGCGCCCGTCGAGCAGGCCCGCATGCGCGAGCAGGGCCTGCGTCGGGCAAATCGTCGCGAGTGCGCCGCCGCCCGCGGCATGCGCGCGAATCCAATCCATCACATCGGCATTCTCGGCAATCACATCCGCGACATCACAGGGCATGCCGGCAAGAAACACGAGATCCGCATCGTCGACCTCCGCCAATGCGCAGGTCGGGGTGATGAGCACGCTGTCGCCGCAACGCACCGTGGCACCGTCCTTGCTGATCAGCGAAACACGGATGGACGGATCTCCGGCGCAGCGCGCACTGGCGAACTCGAGAACCTCGAGCGGTCCGATGATGGTCGAGGCATTACCCCCCGAGAAGGAGACGAAGGCGATGTGGACAGCTGGGTTCATTGGAGCGGACACCGTGGGTTACGAACGCGAGGCGGCGTGGCGAATATGCCCATTGAATATGTCTTTTTCGCCAGCTTGTGTCCACCCGGATGGTCGGTGAGTATGCGACGACGCACCCGGGAAAGGTCATGCCGATACAACTCTACGATCTCGCCGCAGCCGATCCGCGCATCATGTTCAGCCCTTTTTGCTGGCGCATCCGCATGGCGCTGTTGCACAAGGGCCTCGAATTCGAGGTCCTGCCCTGGCGCTTCTCCGATCGCAGTGCGACTGCCGCTGCCGGCTTTTCCAGCGTACCGGTAATCAAGGACGGTGAAACCTGGGTCGGCGACAGTTGGGATATCGCGTGCTATCTCGACACTGCCTACCCCGATCGCCCGTTGTTGATGGCAGGAGCCGAGGGCGTGGCCCATGCGCGCCTGGTCGCGGCGCTGTGCGGCAAGCTGATCTTCCCTGCAGCCATCCGCATCGCGCTGTGGCAGGCCTATCAGATCCTCGATCCGGCGTCGCAGAGCTACTTCCGCGAAAGTCGTGAGAAAATGTTCGGGGCCCGACTCGAGGACCTCCATGCCGACGAGGCGAGCGGCCGCGCAGGTCTGGCGACCGCGCTGGCGCCATTCGACGAAGTCCTCGGCAGCTGCGACTATCTGAAAGGAGACTCGCCCGCCTACGCCGATTACCTGCTGTTCGGGGTGCTGAAGTGGACGGACATCGTCAGCAGTTATGCACCGATCGACCTGACGAGTGCGAGCGGGCGCTGGTTCACGCGCCTGCAAACGCTCTACGGCGGCTATGCCGCCGACGCGCGAACCGTCCGCAGCCGATGACAACAGGGCAAAGAAGCCGGATCTCGCCCGGTAGCCGCCACCTCGCCGACGTTACTGCCGGCACGGTGAGCGGCCTCGCAGGGTGTCTTTGGCTCTCCCATAATCCGCCCGTCTCTTGTACGGCTGCCAAGCAAAGGAAGAATCGATGAGCGACCCCGAACAGACTGAACGCGAGCAGGTCCTGCTCGCCGCCATCACCGGCGCCAACGCCAATCCCAACTGGCTGACCAGCGACATGGTCGATGCGCTGCTCGGCGGCCACGGCATGCTGAACATCGCTGTCATCAACATCGCCGACGTGCTCGCCGCCGAGCTGCGGCGCGGCGCGGACACCAAGCTGCGCTTCGCCAACGCGGTCAGCCAGCCGGTCGACGAAGTCCTCGCCAAAGCCATCAAGGCCGCCATCGCCGCCGGCGCGGCACCGGCCAACGCCGCGCTACTCGCCGCCGTCATGATGTACCTCACCGGGACCAAGGCGCAGGTCGGCATCCCCGCCGGCAACCGCAAGCTCGGCGCCAGCGCCCGGCTCATCGCCGGCGTCGACCGCTGCGGCGTCGCCGCCATCCCGACCTCGAAGAAGAACAATAAAGTTTCTGGTTTCGCCGCCGTCATGGCCATCCACCAGGCCATGATGGAAGGCAAGCTGTCGCCCGTGTCGGGCTACGACCTCGCCGTCTCCGGCGGCCCCCTCATCGGCCACGGCCGCCTCGGCGAAGACATCATCTTCCCTGCCATGGCCGTCAACGGCGCGCGCATCGGCACCCAGGCGATGATGGACTGCATGGCCGGCGCCGGCATGAAGCCGCAGGCCTTGAACGCCGCCGTGTTCGGCGCCGCGGCGATACTCGAAATCATTCATCCCGATGCCGACATCGCCGAGGAATACGGCCCCCACGGCAAAGTCACCTCGGCCTTCCTCGCCGGCAAGACCGCCGCCGAGACCGCCGGCCTGCCCGCGGAACTGACCGTACGCATAACCGGCCAGAAGTACGTCACCGGCCAGGTGATCGGCGATCTCGGCCTCATCCTCAAGGACATCGGCGGACCGACCGTCATCGGCATCATGGCGGTGGACGAGATCATGGGCGTGTTCGAAGAAGGTATTGCAGGCTCCTCGGCCGGCCCGGTCAATCCGCCGCTCGGTCATGTCTGCAGCGACGCCGTGATCGCGATGAAATGCCTGCTCGAGGACGGCGCCACGCCGGAATCGGTGAGCACGGCGCTGCGCCAGCGGCGCTATGATTTCGCGTTCGATCCCGAGACGTCGATGATCGCGATGAACATCGTCGCCAAGAAGGCCGCCCAGCTCCGCAGCGGGCCGGTCACCAACGCGCTGCTGCTGGCTTCGGAGCCGGTGCGCGCGCAGGCCCTCTACCGCCGCGCCGCCAAAGCCTATGACGCCTTGAGCGCAGGCCAGGATCTCGCCAGCGTCGTGCGCGAACTCGACGACGCCCGCAAGACGCTGGTCGAGGAGCGGGTCAGCGCGTTCCTCTCGCGCATGACCGGCAAGAGCGTGCAGGTGCGCCTCACCCATATCGGTCCCGGCGCCCGGCGCACCAGCAAACTCGCCAACGAGTGGTTCGCCTTTGACGCCCACATCGATGCCGAACTCACCGTCGACGGCGAGACCACCGTGCTCGAGCGCTATTCCGATCAGATCATCCCCGACGTCGCGCTCGGCAAACGCCCCGATCTGGCTTGGGCTGTGCCCATGGTGGTACCGCTGGCGAGCGAAGTCCTGCTCGCCTCGAATGTCATCATCAACGTCACCGTACCGGCCGCGGTTGCCGCCGCCATGGGCCTGCTGAGCCCCGAGGAAGCGGGCGTCATCGCCCAACGAGCCGGCTTCATCTCGTCGGGCATCCCGGGATCGAACGTCAACGCCGAGGCCGCCGCCCGCGTCGCGCTGCAGGTGATGAGTGTTCCGTGAGCACGCCCATGCGCCTGCTGATGGCCCAGGTCGACGACGTGCCGGGCGAGCAAATCGGCGAATTCATCCGCCAGGCCGAGGCGCTCGGCGCGCGCAACGTGCAGGTCGTCGCGAGCGTGACCAAGAAGGGCCGGCCCGGCTACATCATCTACCTCGATATCAGCGCCGATCTCGAGGCCGAAGCCGGCCTGCTGCTCGGCGCCGAACTCGGCACCTGGGGCTATCGCGTGCTGCAGGCCGAGCACCGCCATTTCGATATCACGCGAGTAGAGGCCGCGCTCGGCGTTACCATCGGCGGCGCAGCACACAGCTTCACACTGCGCACGAAGGTGATTGCCGACGGCAGCGACGTCCTGCGCGTGAAAGCGGAACACGACGACCTGGCCGCGATCTGTGCCACGCTGCGCGAACGCGGGTATCGTGTGCCGGTGGCAATCCTGAAAGCCGCGGTAGAGAGCGCGCTGCATGTCGCGACCGATCGCAGCCGCATCGACATCAGCATCTAGGGAAGCTCTGCAAAAGTGAGTGAGCATGCCCGAAGGCAAGGCGCGTGGGCTTCGAGGAGCGCAGTTTATGGGGAATACAAAATCGCCGGGAGCGATTTTGAACAGCTCTGCTGGCCCGAAGGGCGGAGG
>JBBDTC010000059.1:0-10130 GCA_040904625.1 Gammaproteobacteria bacterium | reverse complement strand
CGTGCTGCGTGCGCTGGGTTTGATTCGCGGCAACGCGCCGCGGCGCCAGCGCATGGTCGCGTGGTTGGAACACTTCGATGCCTGCCTGCAGGCAGCCGGCTGGCCCGGCATCGCGCCCGGACATCCGCTCGCGGAGCGCGCCCGGCGCAACTGGAACGCACTGTGCGAACGCCTCTACCGTCTCGATGCGGTGACGCCGGCCGGCTCGCGCGGCGCGGCGCTGGCGCGTCTGCGTACGGCGCTCGGCGAAACCCCGCAGCGGCGGCCGACACCGACCGCCAATGTCTTCATCGTCGGCCTCGGTGAGGCCGCTGTGCTCGATCCCACGCACCTGTGGTTGCTGGGCTGCGAAGGCGAGGCGCTGCACGGCGCCACCCGGCCATCGCCGTTGCTGGCGCTCGACGCGCAGCGTGCGGCTGGTGTGCCGGGCGCGGATCCGGCCCGCGATCTGTGGCGCGCCCGCGTCCTCGTCGAAACCCTGGCCGGCCGCGGAACCGCGCATCACGCGAGTTTCGCCGCCGGCGATGGGGAACAGCGTCTGACCCCGAGCCCCTTGCTGCCGGCCCTGGCCAGCGCGGCCATCGCGCCGCCCGCGCTATATGTGCCGCGAGCCTGGCGCCAGATCCCGGCTGTGCAGGACAGCATCGCCGATGGCGCGGGACCCGTCGTGTCGCCCGCCGACGAACTCACCGGTGGGGTGGGCGCATTGGCCGCGCAGAGCGCCTGTCCGTTCCGTGCCTTCGCGCGCTACCGTCTCGATGCGCGCGTGGTCGAGGAACCACGCCCGGGTTTGAGTGCGCGCGTCAAGGGCACCGCGGTGCATCGCGGCCTGGCAGCGTTGTGGCGCGCATTCGGTGACAGCGCGACGCTCCATGCGCAGTCGGCCGCGGCGATCGATCAGGCCATCGAGCAGGCGGTGCGTCAGGCTCTGGCGAGCGTGCCCGCGGCGACGGCGCTCGAACACGAAGTCGCCGTGGTCGAGCGCGCGCGCCTGGCGAGCCTGATCGGGCAGTGGATCGAATTCGAACAGACCCGGGACGGGTTCACCGTCATCGCCTGCGAGCAGGACTACACCACGACGTGGGGTGGGTTGGCCTTCAAGGTACGTCCTGATCGCATCGACCGCCTGGCTGACGGCGCCGTGGTCGTGATCGATTACAAGACCGGGCGCTGCGCTCCGGCGGACTGGGAAGTGCCGCGTATGAATGAACCGCAGTTGCCGTTCTATGCTTTGACCGCACCGCAGGCGCCGGTCGACGCCATCGCGTATGCACAAGTCGTCGCCGGGCAGCCGCGCTGGCTGCAACGGCCCGCTGACGCGTGCGCAGCGGAGGAGTGGGCGGGGAACTGTACGGCGTGGCGTGACGATCTCGAGCGGCTTGCCGCCGGCCTCGCCGCCGGCGCGGCCGCCCCGCAACCGAAGCGCGGCGCGGCGACTTGCCGCGTCTGCGAGCAGGCCTTGTTCTGCCGCCTCGTCGAGCGCGCCGGCGACGACGATGACGAGGCCGATACGGCATACAGCAGCGAGGCTCAGGACGCCGGCGCGGGAGGACGGCAACATGGCGGCGATTGACGACGCCGCAGTCCGCGAGCGTGCGCTCGAGCCGCTGCAGTCGTTCATCGTCCAGGCGCCGGCCGGCTCCGGCAAGACCTCGCTGCTGACGCAGCGCGTGTTGCGGCTGCTGACGACGGTCGAGGAGCCGGAGCAGGTGGTCGCCGTGACATTTACGCGCAAAGCGGCCGAAGAGATGCGCACACGCATCGTCGACGCACTGGCCGCGGCCGCTGGCGAACCACCGCAAGACGAATTCCTTCTCGGCAGTTGGCGTCTCGCGGTCGCCGCACGCGACCATGATCGACAGCGCGGCTGGGACCTCACCGAGCAGCCATCTCGCTTGCGCATACTGACCATCGATGCCCTGTGCCAGAGCCTGGTCCGGCAGATGCCGATTACGGCGCGGATGGCCGGCCTGCCGACTATCGAGGAGGACGCCGGACTGCTCTACAGCGAGGCCGCCCGCGAAGCACTCGGCGGCCTTGTCGAGGGCGGCGCCACGCGGCAGTCCATCGCGACCGTGCTGCGCCATCTCGACAATGACTGGAGCAAGCTCGAAGGGCTAATCGCGGACATGCTCGCGCGGCGCGATCAGTGGCTGCCGATGGCCGCCGGCAGCGTCGACAAAGCCGCTTTCGAGCAGGCCTATGCTCGTATCGTCGAGACCGAACTCGGCGCCCTCGATGCAGCCCTGCCGCAGCACTGCCGGGCTGAACTCACCGCGCTCGCGGCCTATGCCGGCAGCCACCTCGAGCATTCCCCGCTCGTCGAGCTCACGGCATTACCAGCGCCGACGCATGCCCATCTCGCCACCTGGCAGGCGTTGGCAAGCCTGTTGCTGACCGCCGCCGGCAGCTGGCGGCAGCGCATCGACAAACGTCAGGGTTTCCCGCCCAAGGGGAGTGGTGCCGCCGACATGAAGCAGCGCTGGCAGGACGTGATCGCCGAACTCGGCACGATCGTGGGCCTGCGTGCGAACCTGGCGCGTATCGCCGGCCTTCCGCTGGCGGCTTACGATGGCGATGACTGGGATGTCGTCAGTGCCTTGTTGACGCTCTTGCAACGCGCCGCGGCGCATTTCGATGTTCATTGCGAGCATAGCGGGCGCACGGATTTCACCGCCTTTGCGATCGCCGCCTTGAACGCACTCGGCCCCACCGAGGAGCCGACCGATCTCGCTCTCGCATTGGACTACCAGTTGCGGCACGTGCTCATCGACGAGTTCCAGGATACCTCGATCACCCAGCTCGAGTTGCTCCGCCGTCTGACTGCCGGGTGGCAGCGTGACGACGGCCGTACGCTGTTCCTGGTGGGCGATCCGATGCAATCGATCTATCGCTTCCGGCAGGCCGAAGTGAGCCTTTTTCAGCGCCTGCTCGACGACGGGCGTATCGGCAATGTCGAACTCGAGGCCCTGGCGCTGGTCGTGAACTTTCGTGCCCATGCCGGCCTGGTCGACTGGATCAACGCGCTGACGCCGCGGGCACTGGCACTGATCGAGGCGGAAAACAGCCATTTCGTGGCGCAGCACGCGGTCAAACCGGCCAGCCGCGAGGCGTGGCAGCTGCATGGTTTCGAAGCCCACGACGGCGCGGCCGAGGCGGCGGCGGTGTGCGCCACGATCGCCGAACTGCGGGGGCGCGACGCAGATGCCAGCATCGCGGTACTGGTGCGCAGCCGGAATCATCTCGGCGACATACGCGGCGCCCTGGCGGCGGCGGAGATCCCGTTCGTGGCGCGCGACATCAAGCCGTTTGCGACCGTGCCGGTGGTCGCCGACCTGTACGCCCTGGCCCGGGCCCTGCTGCATGCGGCCGATCGGGTCGCCTGGCTGGCGTTGCTGCGTGCGCCGTGGTGCGGCTTGTTGCTGGCCGATCTCGCCGTGCTCGCCCGCATCGACAGCACGCTCGCCGACGCGATGACGCGGCCGGCGGTGACAGCGGAACTCAGTTCCGACGGCCGCGCACGTGTGGCTCGTGTCAGCGCAATCATGGCCACTGCGGCCCGGCGTGGCCGCGAACTGGGCTTCGCGCGCCTGCTGGAAGATACCTGGATCGCGCTCGGCGGTCCGGCCGTGACGACGGACACGGCGAGCCTTGCCGACGCGCGGGCGTTCCTCGATTTAATCGAGTCGCTGGAAAACGAGGACGCCCTGCTCAGCGCCGAACGCATCGCCGCCCGCCTGGCCAATCGCTACGCCAGTGCCGTCACCCACGACCCGCTCGCAGTGCAACTCATGACTATGCACCGCGCCAAGGGACTCGAGTTCGATTACGTGTTGATCCCCGGACTCGGCCGCAAGACTCGCGCCGAGCAGAAGCGCCTGCTGCTGTGGCGCGAGGATGTCGACCGGCTGGGCCACCCGCGTCTGCTCATCGCCCCGATCGCCATGCGCCGTGAGAGCGGTCTGTATGCTTACCTGCAGGCGCGCGATGCCGCCGATGCGGCGGCCGAAACGGTGCGCGTGCTCTACGTGGCATTGACGCGCGCGCGCTTGCAGGTGCACTTGTTCGGTCACGCTCAGACCAACAGCTCGGGCGTCCCCCAGCCGCACAAAGGGAGTTTGCTCGAACTCCTGTGGCCGGCCGTCGGGGAATACTTCGCGGCGGCCTGCACGCCACTTGCGCAGTCCGCGCGGGGGGCGCCGCCGGAACGGGCCGTCACGCTGCGGCGTGCCTTGCCGGAAACCTTGCCGGCGATGGCGACGACAGACGAGGTCTCGCGCAGCGACGAAATCCCGGTCGAGTTCGATTGGGTCGGGATTACCGCACGTCACATCGGTACGGTCACGCACCGGTTGTTGCAGGATTTCGCCGAGCACGGTGGCATCAGCGAGGGCGCTGAGGCTGACGCGCGCCGCGCCCGCTTCGCGCGCGGCCAGCTGCGCTCACTCGGCGTCGCCGAAGCGGATCTCGAAGCGGCGGTGACCAGCGTCGTGCAGGCCTTCGCCACGACCATGGCCAGTCCACGCGGGCGTTGGCTGTTCGACGATGCGCATCGCGATTCGGCGGCCGAGCTGAGCCTGGGCGTGGTCGCCCGCGTCGTCATCGACCGCACTTTCATCGACGCCGACGGCCAACGCTGGATCATCGATTTCAAGACCGGCAGCCATAGCGGTAGCGGGCTCGAGGACTGGCTCGACAACGAGCGCGAACGCTACCGCGGACAGCTCGAGCATTATGGGCGGGTGATGGCGCTCCTCGATGCCCGCCCGATCAGGCTCGGCCTTTACTTTCCGCTGGTCGACGGCTGGCGGGAATGGCCCTGTCCCGCCGCCTGACCGTCGCGCCGCGTGCCGCCCAGCAAGGCCAGTGGCACGGCCGCCAACAGCAGAGCCGGCGGCAGCGGCACGGCGCTCACCGTGCCTTCGATGCTGACGTCGTCGAGACGCAGGGTGCCGCTGCTCGAACTCGCGCCGAGGCCGCTTAGCGCCAGGGTGAGGCTGCCGTTACCGCCCAGGCCCGGTAATTCGATATCGAAGTCACCGAAGCTCGTCGTCGCCGGCCCGCTGGCGGCAGCCTCATCGCCGACAGCCAACTGCCAGGTATTCGGCCCGCTCGCCGACACCCGCACGGCGAAACGCACCCGATCGACCTCGATACGTCGATCAGGGGCGCTGACGAGAGTGAGGATGATGGCGTTCCCATCGTTGAACCCAGTCGCTGACAGGGCCCGTCCGCTGACCCCGGCGAAATCACCGAGAGTGCCTGCAAGATCGCTGAATTCGGCGCTGAACAATTCAGCGTGAATCGCATCAGGCGTCGCTTCGAACGCGCCCTCGGGGCCGTCGAAGTCGAATGCGGTGAGGACTGCCGCATGGCCAGGTGCCAGGGGCAGGGCGCCGAGCAGGACACTGCGGGTGAGTGCGCGACGACACGCGCGTAGGTTTTCTTTCAACATGTTCGACCTCCTTGTCGATTTTGTCTGGTCCGCAGTCCCTGCGGGCCGGCCCGGCAATTGGTGTCATCGCGGCGGACGGCCGGGTAACGTCCGCTGCTGTCTGTGCCGCCGCCGCGTCAGCCGCGGTCGCGGACCCGGATCGGCATGCTCGCCGGCCCGGTTTCGATCTGGTGGATGAGCTCCGACTGGCGCTTCGCGCCGGTCTTGTGGAAGATGTGCTTGAGGTGCGTGCGTGCCGTGTTCAAGGCGATGCCGAGTTCGCGCGCGCCGTCCTCCAGGCTGCATCCGCCGACCAGAGTCTGGACCAGATTCACCTCCGCGCGCGTCAAACCATAGATCTGCCGCAGCACGGTTGCCGATAGAGTACGTCGATGGGCGAGGTCAAACAAGGTCACTGTAAGCATTGATGGGCCGGCGAACGCGTAGTCGCGGCTGGTCGCGGTGACGATGGCCGCAACACGGGTCCCCGGTTCGTCGCCGCCGAGCAGCACGAGTTCGCCGGCGGCATCCTCAGCACCGGGTTCATCGTCGGCCGCTGCGCGCAACAGGGCCTGCAGCGTTTCCTGTGCCGCGCTCGCCCGCGCGCGCAATCTGCCGGCATCGATCTCCAGCACCGTTCCCGCGGCAATGATGTCGCGCGCATAGGCATTGATGCGCACGATCTGGCCTTCGCGATCGAGCAGGATCACGCCGAGCGGCAGTTGATCGAGCACTTCCTGCATGGCGCTCAGCGCGCGATGCGCACCGGCAGTGCTCGCAGCCATCGTTTCCGCGCCGAAATGCAGAGCGGCGCCAAAGCGCGCGCCGTCGGGATCGTTCAGCGGCGCGAGCACGTCCGGCGCGCCGCTGACGCTGCTTGGCCCGAGCGGCAAACGATGCTCGCGGCCGGCTGCGAGTACGTCCTCGATCAGGCGTTCCGCCGCGAAGGCGGGGATGTGGTAGAGCATGCTCACCGCCGCACCGAGCGAGCGGCCGATGACTTCGCGGCGGGTCCAGCCGGTGAGGCGCTCGGCGGCTGCATTGATGAAGCTGATGCGGCCTTGATTGTCCGCCGTGATCACGGCTTCGCGCAGCAGTGCGGTGGACCGCGGCTGTGCCGATTCCTGATCCAGGGCGAGGTTGATCGTCGTCAGCAGGTCTTTGGTCGTGAACGGCTTGTTGATGAAACCGGCCGGGTGGGTATCACGAGCCCGCTCGAGCAGATCGCGATCGGCATAGGCGGTGACGTAGACCACGGGAATATCGAGTTCGACGCGAATGCGTCGCGCCGCTTCGATACCGTCCATACCGTCGCCGAGGCGGATGTCCATCAGGATCAGATCCGGCTTGAGGGCGGCCGCTTTGGTGATAGCCTCATCGGCATCCTTGGCGATGTCGAGAACGCCATAACCGAGTCCACGCAGGCGCATACGCAAGGCGCCGGCGACGGAACGCTGGTCCTCGACCACGAGTATGTTGGTTGCCATCGCTCTCGACCCCTCATCGGCAGCAGACCCTACGCCACCGTTTGGGCGGGCCGCAGCGGCGTAGACTATACCGCACGAGAGGCTGCGGAGAGCGGCGGTGCGCATTGCGGCCGCCACAATAGCAAGTTGGGCTAGAAAGTCGGGCTAGCGGTCGTCGCGGAACTGACGCTGAAGCATTTCCCGACGCTCCTGGGCGTCGACCGTGAGGGTGGCGATCGGCCGGGCCTCGAGACGGCCGAGACCTATCTCCTCGCCGGTCTCTTCACAGAAGCCATAAGAACCGTCTTCGATACGCTTCATGGCTGCATCGATCTTGTTCAGCAGTTTGCGATAGCGGTCGCGGGTACGTAACTCGAGGATATTGTCCGATTCACGGCTGGCGCGCTCGGCCTCATCGCCAACGTCCCGGATCTCCGACCGCAGGTGATCGAGCGTTTCCTGTGATTCGGCGATGAGCTCGTCCCGCCATTGCGTCAACTTGGTGCGGAAATAGAGCAACTGCCGCGGGCTCATGTACTCCTCGTCGGGAGATGGCACGTAGCCTTCGGGTAATTTGACGTCGTCGAGATTGATCATGCGTGTCCGAACGGCCGGAGTGGGAGTGGCGGTGGGAGCCCGGCGGTTCGGCACGGCCGTTGCGCTCGCCACTGCGGCGGTCTTTATAGCGTTCTTTTGTTTCGCCGGCGTTGCAGCAGCACCGCTCGCGGTGCGCTTGTCGACGGCTGTTTTCGGGCGTGCTTGCCTGGCTGCCGTCGACGGCCTGGATGCGGCGGTACCGGTCTTGGCGCGCGCAGCGGTTTTTTTCGCCGGCGCGGATTTCTTTGCCGAGCTTGCCTTCTTCGCCGTGCTGGTTTTCTTCGCCACGAGTTTGCTCGCGGCTTTTTTTGCCGTGCCGCCGCGCGCTGCCTTCTTGGCTTCTGTCGTCTTGGCTGGCGCAGCTTTCTGCTTGACCGTGGTTTTCTTCGCGGCGGTTTTCTTCGCGGCGGTTTTCTTCGCAGCGGTTTTGCGCGACGCGGTCTTTTTTGCGGTCGACTTCCTCGCTGGCGCTTTGTCCGTCACTGTCTTCCTTGCCTTTGGCGATTTGCTCGACGCCTTCTTTTTGCTCGCCGCAGCTTTCGGCGCGGCCTT
This sequence comes from Gammaproteobacteria bacterium, assembly GCA_040904625.1. Classification (GTDB taxonomy): domain Bacteria; phylum Pseudomonadota; class Gammaproteobacteria; genus JACKNG01. Next base: position 2,081 of record JBBDTC010000059.1, on the reverse strand, counting down.
TTTTGCCGAGGATTTTTTTGCTGCTCTAGCCACTACAAATCCCTCGTCGGTACGCTGCGAAGGTCGGTTCCCGCAGCGGATTTTTCGCTGGTTTTGGCGCCCGGTCCGCAAACCGGGGCGCAACATTAATCATTTTCATGTCCCAGCGCAATGCTGAATCGACCGTTGTGTCCGAGACTCAGGCTACAGGCCTCGCGCTGGCAGCGTTCGGGCGGCGTCAGCGCGCCTCGATCTGGATCAGTTGCTGGATGGATTCATATTCTGATTGCCCGGGGTTGAACTCAACGATGCCACCAGCGGTCCAGCTCGACCAGGAGGCGGCCGCCGCTCAGTGCTGCTGCGCCGGTCGTCTCGTCGCGCTCCATGCGGACCAGCCCCACACCGGGCGCGAACCATTCGCGGCTTGCGATCTCGATGCGCGTGCGGCCGATGTAGTTGCCGGCGTCGACGCTGGCCGAGCCCACGCCACGGATGACCAGACAGCCCTCGAAGCGTCCCGCCGGCGTATCGATGGCGGCGTCGGTCTGTTCGACCTGATACTGCATCGCGACCGGTGCCGTGATACGGAACAAGGTCTCCCACGGCGGCCCGGAATTCTCCAGCACGGCGGTGTGGCTCTGCGTTTGCCAGGAACTGGTCTCATCGAGCTGATGCGGGAGTACCAGGGTGCGCTGCGGCTCGCCGCGTACTGGCAGGGCGGGCCGCAGGTCGAGGCGGAAGATGCCGGCATCATCGACCTCGTACAGATAGCGCAGCCCTCCCGCGGTAATGCGCATGGCATCGAACGCGGCGCCCGGCGGGACTTTCCCTGTCTGAACCACGTGGCGCAGCTCGCGATGGCCGTCCATGGTCGTGCGCTCGATACGGTACTGCCAGTGATGACCGGGTTCGAGTGGAAAGTAATGGGCCGCGCCCGCAGACCGCTCGCAACCGGCACCTGCCAAGGAAACGAGCGCAGCGAGCACGGCCAACAGCGGGCTGATGATGATGGACGCGCGGTCAGGCATGGGCGGCATCATACCGCCCGAGTCCGGCGCGGGGACGTGCTTGCTTCCCCTGTCGAGGCGCGTTTAGTAGTATGCGCGGGGCCGGCCGCAGGCGGGATTTTTCGGACCCGTCGGCACCAGCCCGGATCTGCAAGGCGGTTCACGCATTCGAGTATCGCGTGCATCGTGTGATGCCGGCGTGCGCAGGGACAGGCGCCGAACAATACGTGTGTCCCGTCGACCAGTGAAGAGGAAAGTTTGATGATTCGTCCCTTGATTTCGGTTGCAGTGGGCTGCTTGCTGCTGACCGGCAGCGCGGCTGCATTGGCCGAAGGTGATGCAGCTGCGGGTCGCAGCAAAGCGGAAACCTGCCTCGGTTGTCATGCGGTCGACGGCTTTTTCAATGTCTATCCCACTTACCGCGTTCCCAAGCTGGGCGGACAGAGCCCGGGCTATATCGTGTCGGCGCTCAAAGCCTACAAGAGCGGCTCGAGGGAGCACGGCACCATGCATGCAAACGCCGCGAATCTGAGCGAGCAGGACATGGCGGACATCGCCGCCTACATGGCGGGTTTGGGACAGTGAGGCCGGGCGGCAGATGGTCTGCCGCAGGCGGAGTGATTACGCAATGAAACAGAACATGATTCGGAGTCTGGTTATCGTCCTCGCGCTGGGGTCTGGCGCGGCCAGCGCGCAGGATGGCGAAGATGGCTTGAGCTATGAAGAAAAGCTGGCCGCCTGCGCCGCCTGCCATGGTGAGAATGGAGACAAGCCGCTCGCTCCGGACTATCCCATCCTCGCCGGCCAGTTTGCCGATTACACGAGGTGGGCGTTGGAGGCTTATCGCAGCGGGCGCCGCGACCATCCCATCATGAAAATGCAGGTCGAGGCTCTCGGCCTCACCAGCGAGGATATCGCCCGCCTCGCCGAGCACTTCGCCGCCAAGCCCGGCCTCGAATCTCTCGCCGAGTGAATCCGGCCGGCCCAGCCGGCCTTAGGGTCCGCCGCAAAATAACTGGGCGATTTTGGGGCGTCGAGGTGCCCGGCTGGCCAGGCGCGAGGAGGGCGAATAGTGGTTCTATTCAACGGACGAGC
>JBBDTC010000058.1:0-10174 GCA_040904625.1 Gammaproteobacteria bacterium | reverse complement strand
GCTCTGCCCGGTTGTAAGCAGCCCGCACGCTATTCCGCTCAGAGTGCGCGAGCTGACGTTCGATGGCATCGGCATTCCACCCCAATTCATTCAACAGCGTCGTCGCGACGGTGCGACAGCCATGCGCGGTCATCTCGTCATTCGTATAGCCAAGGCGTCGTAGCGTCGCGTTCAGCCTGCATTTGTTGTCCCTTCTCTTGACGAGTTGTAGACCAGACCAAATGCAGAGCGTCGATGAAACAAGCCATACAGAATTCCCCCCCCCCGAAGTCTGTAAGCGAGCAGCTCGGATGGCGATGTCCACCGGATTGACGTTCACGTGGGTCCTGGACGGCCCGCAGTAGCATGACCTTCTACGGCCCCGCTTCGGCGGGGCATTCCCTCATGGACACGAACATCGTTCACCAAGCCATCACCGACGCGCTCTCAGCGTCTCTGGCGCCGTATGTCGCGACGCTCGAGGCACGGCTCGCCGCGGTCGAGGAACGCATCGCGTCGAACGTCCCACGCCGGCACATCACGGACGGCACGAAGCAGCGACACCGAGCGGTGGTCGCTGCTCTGGGCGGCCGGATCCACTACACGGCGGCATTTCAGGCGTACCAGCAGCGGGCCGTGCAGATTAAGGCCGGGCAGATGGCGCTGTTCGGATGAGGCAGGTGGAGAATAGGGACCTAATAGCAGTCCGTGTATACAGCGTCGCCCATCCTCCTCGACACACAATGCTGAGTCTGCGGCGAGGTTGGTGCTGGGGCTAGCGCAGGCGTCTCTCGCAGCGAATCCTGTAGGTTCTGGTAAATCTGCTGCTGTCGATCTTGCTCGGCTTGATGCTCGGCACTTCGTATTGCGTCTAGGGCGACCCCTACCCTGAGAGCCGTTTCGAAGGCATGCTGTCGCCGACTCTCGGCATCGCTGCGACATTGCAGATATTCTGGCGAACCTGGAGTCGCGCCCCAAGAAACGCATTTCTCATGATCAACACGGTCCCGAACTTCTGCCTGAGATACGCGACTGACCATAACGCCGTCTCTGAAGAGATATCTATTCTCGTCGCCAGATAGCTCACCGACGCACGCCATCACTACATCCCCATTGGCAAAAGTAGTCGCGCTCGATTCGGCGAACGACTCGCAGGCGTCTTGATATTCGCCAAGCGAAGTACCGACGCGAGGCGATGATGTGCACCCGACGTGGAGCAGTGAAATGAGCACAAGCGATAATGCTAAGAATCTCGTTTTCATGCCGGGCTCCTTGTGGAAATGGCGCAGGTCGCACAGCAGAAGGCGCCCGCTTGGCCGGTGCAATCAGTATTACCTATGTCCGCCGCTTTTCAAATTCGGGCCGCAGGACTTCGGGCGATGACGGTCATCACCCAGGCTACGCTCTAACGATAGGTCCTAATAGAGTGCTCATGCAGATCTATGATCATCGGACGGCTCGCGCTCGCCAAATGCCACTCTGCCTCGATGAGTGATAGCGCTTCGCGGACACGCAGCGCCGCCTTCGGTTCGGGACAGCAGAGTTGGATGCGATGGAGCATGTTGCGATATTGGCGCCGCGTGACATTCAAGCGCTTCGAGATTTGACGGAAGTCCTTGTCGTGGCTGACCAGTACGTGCTCACCAAGGACGCAGGCGACGGCGATGATCGGGTCTGGCGTAGTGCCTTCCATGACGTCGCGCAAACGCGTAAGGCCGTGGCCCGCTTCGACTAGGGCGTCGCCGACGGAGTTAGCCACGTTCTGATCGGTGAAGAACCGAATCGCCACCTTGGTGGGGGGCATTATGCGGCAGTAGTCTTCAGTGGGAAGGCACGGGCGGCCTCAATGTCCTCCGGTGAGAGATCAGGATACTCCTTCAATATTTGATCAGTGTCGTAGCCTGCCTCTATGAAGCGGCGGACGGCTGCGACGGGTATGCGCGTACCCTCGAAGACCGGGGCGTTGTGAACAACATGGCGCGACTGCACGATCGTTCCGCGCGCATCCGGATCACGCTCACGCTCAAGCTGCGCAACGTCGCGGCGGGTGTCGTCAACGACCGCTCCCAGTACGACGGTGGGAACGACGTACTGACGAGACAGGATCTCCTGGGGCTGTGCGGTGTCCGGCTCCTGCCAGATGACGCGCTTGTGCAGCACCCAAAGTCTCACGCCCGTCCAACGCTCAGTTCCGTCCATATGGCTGAGCCGATTACTGACTTCGCGAAGATGAGGCAGTGAGACACCATACTGATTGCGCAGCACATTGAGTACGCGGAGCGCGACGATGTCGCGGAAAGTGTACACGCGGGCAAAAGCAACGCGCCGATTTTGCTCGCAATAGCTTGGGTGATAGAAGCCGGTCTTATCCCAGTAACGTAGCTGAGACTTCGAGACGCCCGTAAGCCTAGCGACCTGATCTTCGCTGAAAGCGCCGATAATGTCTGGTGATGCAACCATGACGTTCCTGGGAGGCCTTGACAGCCGCAATCATATCAGTAAGACCAAAGCGTGGATGTCAAATTCCGTGACAGGAGAGCGACCCTCAGCGCTTCGCCCGCCCCTTCTTCAGCGGCACCACATCGGCCCCCGCCGCGAGCTGCCCCAGGTAATCCGCCCAGGCTTGCATCATCTCCCGACGTTCCGGCAGGTGCTCAGCCCTGTTGTACGCCGCCCGCACGCTGTTTCCCTCGGCATGCCCGAGCTGGCGTTCGATCGCATCCGCATTCCACCCCATCTCATTCAACAGCGTCGTCGCGATGGTCCTGAAACCGTGCGCCGTCATTTCCTCGTTGGTGTATCCGAGTCGACGTAGCGCGGCGTTCAGCGTGTTCTCGCTCATCGGCCGTGCTCGGCTGCGGACACCCGGGAACACGTAACGGCGCTCAGTACCGGCTCGCTCGCGATTGGTGAACGGTTCGAGGTCGCGCAGGATGGCGATCGCCTGCTTCGACAAGGGCACGAGGTGCTCGGTTTTCATCTTCATGCGCGCCGCCGGGATCCGCCACATGCCCTCGTCCAGGTCGAACTCGGGCCACTCCGCCTGCCGGAGCTCCCCAGGACGGACGAACACTAGCGGGGCGAGCCTCAGGGCCGCTTGTGTGACGGGCTCACCTTGGTAACCTTGGATAGCGCGCAGGAGGGCGCCGACGGCCTTGGGCTCGGTCACAGCCGCATGATGCCGTGTCGTCTGCACCTCGAGTGCCCCGCGGAGATCGGCGGCTGGGTCGCGGTCCGCTCGGCCGGTGGCGATGGCATAGCGGAAAATCTGACTCAGCATCTGGAGGACGCGTCGAGCGATCTCGTGCGCCCCACGGTTCTCTATACGCTTGAGCAGCCGGAGCAGCTCTGGCGCGGTGATTGCCTGCACTGGCCGGTTGCCCAGCTTCGGAAAAACATCCGTCTCTAGGCGAGCCAATCGAGCCTTAGCGGTAACCGTAGCCCACTTTCTCGCTTGCCCTGCATGCCATTCGCGGGCGATCAATTCGAAGCTGTTGCGAGCGATCGTCGTCTTTGCATCTCGTTCGGCTTTTCGTTGATCGGCAGGGTCGATATCAGCGGCAAGTAGTTGCCGTGCGTGATCCCGTTTCTCGCGCGCACCGTCGATCCACTTTCCAGTCTTTCGATCCTTGCGCCCAGCGAGCGGCACCTCGGGGTATGAGCCTAGAGCGAGTAGCTTCTCTTTTTGCCCTATGCCGTCAGCTTTCCGGCCGAAGCGATATTTCAAGCGCCAGAGCTTCTGTCCCTGAGGCGTGACGAGTAGGTACAGGCCGCCACCATCGAAAAGCTTTCGCGGCTTGGCACCGGCCTTCGCGTTCTTGATAGCTGTATCGGTGAGCGGCATCGTGGGGGTATCTCGGAACGTCGGTCGAGGAATACCCCTGTAAGTACCCCCACTTACCCCCAGATGTCAACATTCAGACCAAGACAGTACAAGAGAACGAATGCGCCGATTTTGCTGTTCTTTCTAGGAAATCGGGGCGTTACGAGAGAGTGCAATAGAATTATGTGGTACCGGGAGGGGGAATCGAACCCCCACATCCTTACGGATACCAGATTTTGAGTCTGGCGCGTCTACCAGTTCCGCCATCCCGGCATGGACGAGGAGGGCGGGGAGTATAAAGAAACGCCGGGATGCGGTCGACTGAGAGCGCAGGGCGGGCTAGCGACCGCCGGCCGTGCGGCACTTCAGTTAAGATCCCGCCGTGCAGACCAGCGACTTCGATTACGCGCTTCCCCCTGAGCAGATTGCGCAGTATCCGCTGGCGGCGCGGCGTGATGCGCGGCTTCTGGCCGTTGCGGCAGGTGCGGGCCTGAGTGATCTGCATATTCCGGATGTGGTGGGTCTGCTGCGGCCGGACGATCTCCTGGTATTGAACGATACGCGGGTCATTCCGGCGCGGCTGTTCGGGCGCAAGGCGACGGGCGGGGCGGTGGAAATCCTCATCGAGCGCTGTCTCGACGAGCGCCGGGCGCTGGCGCATGTGCGGGCGAGCAAGTCGCCGCGGGCGGGGATGCGCATCGAGGTCGAGGGTGGCGGTGCGCTCGTGGTCTTGGGGCGGGCGGAGGATTTGTTCGAGCTGGAGGCGCTGGACGAGCCGCTCGAGGCGGTGCTGGCGCGCTCGGGGCGGGTGCCGCTGCCGCCTTACATCACGCGCGGGCCGGAGGCGCTCGATGTGGAGCGTTATCAGACGGTGTGGGCCTCGCGGCCGGGCGCGGTGGCGGCACCGACGGCGGGTTTGCATCTGGACGAGGCGTTGTTGGAGGCCATCACGGCGGCCGGGGTGCGGATTGGGCGGGTCACGCTGCATGTCGGGGCGGGCACGTTCCAGCAGGTGCGGGATGACGACATCGAGCGCCATATGATGCATGCGGAGCGCTATGAGGTGCCGGCGGCCTTGTGTGAGGCGGTTGCGGCTGCGCGGGCGCGGGGTGGGCGGGTGGTGGCGGTGGGGACGACGGTGGTGCGGGCGCTGGAGAGTGCGGCTCTGGATGGGGCCTTGGTGCCCGGCTCGGGGGATACGCGGCTGTTCATCCGGGCGGGCTTCGAGTTTCGGGTGATCGATGCGTTGTTGACCAATTTTCATTTGCCGCGCTCGACTTTGTTGATGCTGGTGACGGCGTTCGGCGGCTATGAGCGGGTGATGCAGGCCTATCGGCATGCGGTGGCGGCGGGGTATCGGTTCTTCAGTTATGGGGATGCCATGTGGCTGGAACGGGATCGGTGATGGGTTGGTGCTTTGGGGTTGCAGGTGGGGATCGAATTTTTTGTAGGTTGGGGTGCTGGGTGTCCTTCGACGGGCTCAGGACGAGCGGACTTGGGGCGCCATCTGGATCCACACCTCGGTTCGCCTCGATGAGGTCGCAAGGCCCGGCAGGAATTCGGCAGGAGATTGATGTGAGACATCGGCGTTGACGGCGGCACTGGCGTTTTCGGTCGAGGCCTGCGATGGCGCGGCGCGGGCCGGGCGGATGCGGCTGGCGCGCGGCGAGGTCGAGACGCCGGTATTCATGCCGGTGGGGACTTACGGCACGGTCAAGGCGATGACGCCGGAGGAGTTGGTCGGGCTGGGGGCGCAGATCGTGCTCGGCAATACCTATCATCTGATGCTGCGGCCGGGCACGGAGATCATCGCGGCGCACGGCGATCTCCATGATTTCATGCATTGGCAGCGGCCGATCCTGACCGATTCGGGCGGCTTCCAGGTGTTCAGTCTGGGTGATGTGCGGACCATTGGTGAGGACGGGGTGACGTTTCGTTCGCCCTTGAACGGCGACAAGGTGTTTCTCTCGCCGGAGAAATCGATGCAGGTCCAGCGCGCGCTGGGTTCGGACATCGTGATGATCTTCGACGAGTGCACGCCATTTCCAGCGACCGCCGAGCAGGCGCGGGCGTCGATGGAACTCTCCCTGCGCTGGGCGGCGCGCAGCCGGGAGGCGCATGGGGACAGTCCGGCGGCGCTGTTCGGCATCGTCCAGGGCGGCATGTTCGAGGACTTGCGCACGGCCTCGGCCGCGGCGCTCTGCGAGCTCGGTTTCGACGGTTACGCCATCGGCGGGCTCTCGGTCGGCGAGCCCAAGGAGGACATGGCGCGCATGGTGGCGCATACCGCGGCGCTGCTGCCCATCGAGCGGCCGCGTTACCTGATGGGGGTGGGCACGCCGCGGGACCTGGTCGAGGCCATCGGCCGCGGCATCGACATGTTCGACTGCGTGCTGCCGACCCGCAACGCCCGCAACGGCCACCTGTACACCACGGCCGGGGTGATCAAGATCCGCAACGCCGTCCACCGCCGCTCGACCGCGCCGTTGGATGCGGCCTGCCGCTGCTACACCTGTACCAATTATTCGCGCGCCTACCTGCACCATCTCGACCGTACCAACGAGATCCTGGGCTCGCGGCTGAACACATTGCACAATCTGGCCTTTTATCTCGACTTGATGCGCCGGGCGCGGTCCGCCATCCAGGCCGGGCGTTACGCCGAGTTCGCGCGTTCGATGGCGGCGGCCGACGGCCCTGCGCCGGCCTGACATCGCGCCGCCGCGCTGTGGCATAATGCGCGGCCATTTCTTGGGGGCTCCCATGGACTATTTGATATCGAATGCCTGGGCGCAGGGCGCCCCAGCCGCACAGGAACCGGGCCTGATAGGCTTCTTGCCACTCATCATCCTGTTCGTGGTCTTCTACCTGTTCCTCATCCGCCCGCAGATGAAGCGGCAGAAGGAGCACACGAAGATGGTGCAGAACCTGGCCAAGGGCGACGAGGCGGTGACCAACGGTGGCCTGCTCGGCCGTATCACCGAGGTCGGCGACAATTTCATCAAGCTCGAAATAGCCAAGGGCACGGAGGTCAAAGTGCAGAAGCACGCCATTGCCCAGATCATGCCCAAGGGAACCGTGAAAGACCTGTAATTCCGTCCCCGGGGCGCCGACTACCGCTTCGTTTCGACCTCAACCCAGTCCGGATGCACTGATGAACCGATACCCTTTGTGGCGCTATCTGCTGGTCGCTTTCGTGCTGGTGGCCGGAACGCTGTTCGCGCTGCCCAATTATTACGGCGCCGATCCGGCCCTGCAGATCTCCGCGCGTCGCGCCGAGGCGGTCGACGAGGCGCTGCGTGACAAGGTCGCCGCGGCGCTGGAGAGCGCCGGCATCGCGAGCAAGGAAATCGTCCTCGAGGCCGAGCAGCGCCGTCTGCTGGTGCGCTTCGATGAGGTCGAGGCGCGCAATGCGGCGCGCGACGTGGTGCTCGAGGCGGTCGGGGATCAGAGTTATATCGTCGCGCTCAACCAGGCCGAGGCCACGCCCGCGTGGCTGCGCGAGCTCGGCGGCAAGCAGATGTACATGGGCCTCGATCTGCGCGGCGGTGTGCATTTTCTGATGCAGGTCGACATGGATGCGGTGCGCGTGCAGACCGACGAGCGCTTCATCTCCGAGCTGCGCGCAGCGTTCCGCGAGCAGAAGGTGCGCTACCGCTCGATTAGCCGCGCCGGGGACAGTGGCATCGAGGTCGAGTTCCTCAATGCGGAGATGACCGAACGTGGGCGCGCGGTGATCGCCTCCGAGTTCCCCGATCTCGCCAGCGACGACACCAGTTCGCCGACGAAGCTGTTGGTGACCGTGAGCGAAGACCTGCTCCTCGAGACCCGCCGCACGGCCGTCAAGCAGAATCTGACGACGCTGCGCAACCGCGTCAACGAGTTCGGCGTGGCCGAGCCCGTCATCCAGCAGCAGGGCGAGGATCGCATCGTGGTGCAGCTGCCGGGTATCGACGACACCGCCGAGGCCAAGAAACTGCTCGGTGCCACGGCGACGCTGGAATTCCGCATGGTCGATACCAGCGGCGACGTGCAGGCCGCCGTCGAGGGCCGGGTGCCGATCAATTCCAAGCTCTATAAGGAGCGCAACGGCGCGCCCATCCTGCTCGAGAAGCGCATCATGCTGACGGGCGAATACATCATCGATGCGTCCTCGGGTATCGAGCAGCAGACCGGCAGCCCGGCGGTATTCATCACCCTCGACGGCAAGGGCGCACGCCTGTTCAGCCGCGCCACGCGCGAGCAGATCGGCAAGCCGATGGGCGTGGTCTATATCGAGCAGCGCCAGGGCCGGCCCGTAGAAGAGGTGATCAATACCGCCACTATTCGCGATGAACTATCCAAGCGTTTCCAGATCACCGGCCTCGATACCACTGAAGAAGCGCGCACGCTGGCGCTGCTGCTGCGCGCCGGTGCGCTGGCCGCGCCGATCGAAATCGTCGAGGAACGCACCGTCGGCCCCAGCCTCGGCCAGGACAATATCGACAAAGGCGTGCGCTCGGCCATCATCGGTCTGGCCGTGGTGCTGGTGTTCATGGCGTTCTATTACAAAGCGTTCGGTCTGATCGCGAACTGCGCCCTGTTGATCAACATCGTGCTCATCGTCGCCTTGCTGTCGCTCCTGCAGGCCACGCTGACCCTGCCCGGAATCGCCGGCATCGTGCTCACGGTGGGTATGGCGGTCGATGCCAACGTGCTCATTTTCGAGCGCATCCGTGAAGAGCTGGCCAACGGCAATTCGCCGCAGATGAGCATCAATTCGGGCTACGACAAGGCCTTTTCGACCATCGCCGACGCCAATATCACCACGTTGATCGCGGCCATCGTGCTGTTCAGCTTCGGCTCCGGGCCGGTCAAGGGCTTCGCCGTGACCTTGTCTCTGGGTATCGCGACTTCGATGTTCACCGCCATCACCGGCACGCGTGCGGCGGTCAATCTCCTCTATGGCGGACGCCGCCTCACCAAGCTCGCGATTTGAGGGGCAAGCCAGTATGAGCAGTAGCGTCAAGAAAGCATTCAACATCGATTTTCTGGGCAAGACCCGCATCGCGGTCGTGCTCACCGTCTTGGTGACCATAGCCTCCATCGGCATGCTGGCCGCGAAGGGCCTCAATTTCGGCATCGACTTCACGGGCGGCACGCTGGTCGAACTCGGCTACGAGGCGCCGGCTGACCTGGGCGCGATTCGCGAAGCGCTCAAGGGCTCGGAATTCGGTGGTGCTTCGGTGCAGCGCTTCGGCGCCGATCATGATGTCCTGGTGCGTCTGCCGCCTAGCGGTGATACCGCCGCGGCCGGCCTCGGCGACCGCATTCTCGAAGTGTTGGCGGGCGCCGAGATGCGCCGCATCGAGTTCGTCGGCCCGCAGGTCGGCGACGAGCTGGTCGAAGACGGCATCCTCGCCCTGCTCTACGCGCTGGGCGGCATCCTGGTCTACGTCATGCTGCGCTTCACGCTGAAATTCTCGGCCGGCGCGATTGTGGCGACGGTGCACGACGTCATCGTCACCCTGGGCGTGTTCGCCATCACCCGCATGGAGTTCGATCTGACGGTGCTGGCCGCCGTGTTGGCCGTGATCGGCTACTCGCTGAACGACACCATCGTGGTGTTCGACCGTATCCGCGAGAATTTCCGCCGTTTTCGCAAAGACGATGCGGTCACCGTCATCAACCGCTCGCTCAACCAGACCCTGGCCCGCACCTTGGTCACCTCGGGTACGACCTTGGCCGTGGTCACGGCGCTGTTCATCTTCGGCGGTGAACTCATTCATGGTTTCGCCACGGCGCTGATGGTCGGTATCCTGGTCGGTACGTACTCGTCGATCTACGTCGCCAGCGCCATGCTGGTGTGGCTCGATGTCAGCAAAACCGATCTGATGCCGGTGCAGAAAGAAGGGGTTGTCGCCGACGACAGGCCCTGAACGGTCGTTCCACATGGAATTGTTGATCGACCGTGAGATAGTCGGCGCCGAGCGCGCTTTCGCCGGCTTCGGCGAGGTGCGCCTGTTTGACGGCCGTAAGCTCGATGCCGCCCAACTCGGCCGCGCCGAGGTGTTGCTGGTGCGCTCGGTGACCGTGGTCGATGCCAGCCTGCTGCGCGGCAGCCGGGTGCGCTTCGTGGGCACGGCGACGGCCGGCATCGATCATGTCGATACCGATTTTCTCACCGCCTCGGGGGTCGCTTTCGCCTGCGCCGCCGGTTGCAACGCGCGCGCGGTCGCGGAGCATGTCATCGCTTGTCTGTATCGCCATGCCGCGTCGCGCGGTGTCCCGGTGACGGCGCTGCGCGTCGCCATCGTCGGCTATGGCCACGTCGGGCGTGCGCTCGGTCTTCTGCTGCGGCGTCTGGGCGTGCCGTTCGCCGCCAACGATCCGCCG
>JBBDTC010000057.1:0-10255 GCA_040904625.1 Gammaproteobacteria bacterium | reverse complement strand
CTGCAGCAGCCCGGCCTCGGCTTCGTCGAAATGGCGGCCGGCATGGGCGTTGCGGGCAGTCAGGCGACGACGCCGGACGAAGTGAGCGACGCTGTCGCCCGTGCACTGGCGACTCCCGGGCCTTATCTGATCGATATCGTGATTGCCGGCAAGTGAGCGGCCGGTGCCGCGGTGACGGCACTGAGGTGCGAGCCGGGGCGCGACGGCCGCCGAAACGAGCCAGCAAGTGCGGCGGGCCCTAATCAGCGCTGGTGCGGTGATGTGCGGGCGAGGATCAGGCCCGTCGCGAGCACGGCGGCCGCCACCAGCGCGATCACCAGCGTTGCCAGGGCGTTGATCTCGGGCGACAGGCCCAGCCGGACCTTGGAGTAGATGACCATCGGCAAAGTGCTCGCGCCGGGCCCGGAGACGAAACTCGCGACGACCAGGTCATCGAGCGACAGCGTGAACGCAAGCAGCCAGCCGGCGCCGAGCGCGGGCGCGATCAAGGGCAGCGTGATGCGCCGGAAGACCTGCCACGGCCGCGCCCCGAGATCGAGCGCCGCCTCCTCCAGCGCCGGGTCGATACCGGCCAGGCGCGCCTGGACGATCACCGTGACATAAGCCATCGAGAAAGTGACGTGGGCGATGACGATGGTCGTCGCGCCGCGTCCTTGCGGCCAGCCGAAGCCGCGCTCCAGCGCAACGAAGAGCAGCAGCAGGGCGAAGCCGAGGATGACCTCGGGCATCACCAGGGGAGCGGTGACGAGCCCGCGGAAGAGGGGCAGGCGGCGCAACGCACCGGCGCGATGCAGCGCCAGCGCGGCGAGTGTCCCGAGCACGACGCTCGCACAGGCGTTGATGGCGGCGATACGCCCTGACAACCAGGCGGCGTGGAGAATCTGCTCATCGTCGAGCAGGGCCGAATACCAGCGCGTCGAGAAGCCCCCCCCAGACGCCGACCAGCTGCGAAGCATTGAAGGAATAGACGACCAGCACTACCAGTGGCAGATAGAGGAAGCCGAGCCCTCCGATCAGCGCCACGCGCAGCAAACGGTCCCCGCCGCTCATGCCGACATCATCCGCCGCGTGGCCTGGCGCTGCAGCATCAGGGTCACGATGACCAGGACGAGCATGGCAACCGCGATTGCCGCGGCCATGGGCCAGGCGCGGTTGGCGAAGAATTCGCTCCACAGCACCTTGCCGATCATCAGCGTGTCCGGCCCGCCGAGCAGGTCGGGGATGACGAATTCTCCCAACACCGGGAGGAAGACCAGTGCACTGCCGGCGATGAGGCCAGGCAGTGAGAGGGGCAGCGTAATAGTCAAGAATGCGCGCCAGGGTCGGCAACCGAGATCGGCGGCAGCTTCGAGCAAGGTCGGATCCAGCTTCTCCAGGATGGCGTAGAGCGGCAGCACCATGAAGGGCAGATAGCCGTAGACCAGGCCGACATAGACCGCGAACGGGGTATACAGGAACTGCAGCGGCGCGTCGGTCAGGCCTGTTGCGAGCAACAGCTCGTTGATCACCCCGTGTTGGTTCAACAGACCTATCCAGGCATAGACGCGGAGCAGGAAAGACGTCCAGAACGGCAGTATGACGGCGAACAGCAACGGCATGCGCCAGTGCCGCGGCGCGCGCACGATGGCATAAGCCATGGGGTAGCCGAGCAGTAGACAGATCCCCGTCGTCACCAGCGCGACGCGGATGGAGCCGAGATAGGCGTGCAGGTAGAGCGAGTCTGTCAACAACAGACGCCAGCTGTCGAGGTGGAGGGCGAGGCTGAGTTCGCCGTTCGCGAGGCGCTCGAACAACGGGCTGTACGGTGGCTGCGCGACCAGCTGCTCGGCGAAAAAAATCTTGAGCACGATGAGGCACGGCAGCAGGAAAAACAGCGCCAGCCACGCATACGGCAAGCCGATGACCAGGGAGCGACGCGAGAGTTTCATGCGTCGAGTAGCACACCGCTGGTCGCGCTCCACGACAGGCGCACCGGACTGCCCGGTTCGAGCCCCGCCCGTGCGCTCGGCGCACTGTTCGCAGCGGTGACTTTCACCGCCGCGCCGCTGGCGAGCTCGACATCGTAGAGCCAGGCATCACCGACATAGGCGATCCCGCGGAGGGTGCCGTAGACGGCATTGGCGGTGGACGCGGTGCTGGTCGAAGCGCGCAAGTCTATTTGCTCCGGCCGCAGCATCAGCGCGACCGTATCGCCGCGGGCGCCAGCCCAGGGCTGCTGGATTTGCAGCGTGGTGCCGAGGGTGGCGCAATCGAGCACGGTCCGATCGGCTCCGAGTTCGACGATGCGTCCGGTAAAGAGATTGGCGGTGCCGATGAAATCGGCGACGAAGATCCGGCCATGATCGGTGACCTCGAAACCGGCAACGAGGCGCAGCAGGGTGGTCTTGCCGCAGCCCGAGGCGCCGAGCAGGCAGAAGATTTCGCCGCGGGCGACGGCGAGCGAGACGTCGTCGACCGCGAGCTGCCCCGCGAAGGACTTGCTGACATGCTCCAGGCGCACCTGGGCGACGCGGCCGGCGTCGTTCACGGCGACGCTCAGCGGCCGGTCTTGATGCGCGTCCACGCCCGGGTCAGCAGGCGGTCGTGTACGGGCGAGGTGGGGAGGGCCGGGTAGAGCCGTTCGCGCGTCGCCGTATCGGGATAGATGCCAGGGTCACCACTGATAGTTCCATCGACCAGCGGCGTCGCTGCCCGATTGGCATTGGCGTAGTGAACGTGATTGGTGATGGCGGCGGCGACTTCGGGACGCAGGACGTAATCGAGAAAGCGATGGGCATTGTCGGGATGCGGTGCATCGCGCGGGATGGCCATGACGTCGATCCACAGCAAGGCGCCTTCGCGCGGGACGAAATAGGCGATGTCGATGCCGTTGCCAGCCTCCCGTGCGCGATCGCGCGCGATGAAAATATCGCCATTCCAGCCGAACGCGACGCAGATTTCGCCATTGGCGAGATCGTTGATGTACTGCGAGGAATGGAAGTAGCGAATGTAAGGCCGAATCTGCATCAGCAGGGCTTCGGCCGCGGCGACGTCGGCCGCCTCGGTGGTGTCGATGGGCAGGCCGAGGTAATGCAGGGCTGCCGGGATCACTTCCGACGGCGCGTCGACCAGGCTCACGCCACAATCGGCGAGTTTCGCGACCACTGCCGGATCGAACAACAGGTCCCACGATCCGATGGGCGCTTCGGGCAGGCGTTCGTGCACGGCGTCGACGCGATAGCCGATACCGGTCGTACCCCACATGTACGGTATGGCGTGGCGGTTGTCCGGGTCGTGTACGGCGAGCGCGGCGAGGACGGCAGGCTCGAGGTTGCCATGGTTGGTCAAGGCCGCACGATCGAGCGGCTGGAATGACGGACCATGGTCGATGCGCTGGCAGATGAAACCGGCACAGTGTACTGATTTGCTTGAAACGTGAAGTGTCTTCAGCCGCGATCGCCGGCACGTGCCAGATCGGCTTTGAGGTGCTTGCCGCCGACGTAGAAGTGCCAAGCTACCCAGAAATTGACGGCGCCGAAGAGAAACAGGCTCCAGCGCAATGAATCCGCACCGTAATGAGGCATGAGCAGGTCGCTGACCAGGCCGACCGCCCACGGTCCGGCGCCGAGACCGATGATATTGGCGACGAACAGCAGGATGGCCGAAGCCATGGCGCGCATGCGCAGCCGCACCAGGCTCTGCGCCTGGGCGAAACTGGTCGCCTGCCAGAAGTTCGCGGCGAAGATCGGTGGCAGGAAGAGCAGCATCGCGACATAGGGGTTGGTGGCGAGGTAGGCGGCCGCGCCGAACGGGACGGCAATGAGCATCGCCACCGCCGCGGTCCACAGATACCATCGTGTGTCGCGCGAGCCGAAGCGATCGGCCAGCCAACCGCCCATGAACATGCCGACGCCACCGCCGATGCCCATGGCGAGCCCGAACCACAGGCCGATTTCCCCCGTTCCCATGCCATAGGTACGGATGAGAAAAGCCGGGAACCATGACACTACGCCGTAGCCGACGAACGCGGCGAGGGCGGCGCCGAGAGAGATGTGCACGAAAGCCGGGCGGCGGGCGAGGAAGCGGAAGGTTTCGAGCATGCCGGGCTGTTCGGCGTCGCCGGTACGTTGCTCGGACAGGCCGCGCTCCGGCTCGGGCAGCGTGAAGCGGACCAGCAGGGCGAGCAGCAACCCCGGGATGCCGACGACGAAGAAGGCCTTGCGCCAGCCGAAGGCCTCGTTGATCCAGCCGCCGATGAACAAGCCGAACATGATGCCGAATGGAATTCCCAGGGCGTAGATGCCGAGCGCCGTGGCGCGCTGGTTGGGCGGGTAGTAATCGGAGATCAGGGAATGGGCGGGCGGGCTGCAGCCGGCTTCGCCGATGCCGACGCCGATGCGCGCCAGCGCAAGCTGCCAGAAATTCTGCGCCATGCCGCACAGCGCCGTCATGCCGCTCCACACGGCCAGCGCGAGGCTGATTAAATTACGCCGGTTGCCGCGATCGGCCCAGCGTGCGATGGGAATGCCAAGCGTGGCGTAGAAAGCGGCAAAGGCAAAGCCGGAGAGAAAGCCGAGCGCCTGATCGGAGAGCTGCAGATCGGCCTTGATCGATTCGAGCAGGATCGAAAGGATCTGGCGGTCGATGAAATTGAAGGTGTAGACGACCAGGAGTACACCGAGTACGTAGCGGCGTACGGTATGTTTCGACGCGAAGTCGGCCGAGTCGCTCATCGATCGAATCCCTGCAGGTGGTGCGCCGCCGCGTCAGGCGGCAGGACCGTGATTCAAGGCAGCAAGACTGCCATCATGTCCCTCCCCGTGGGTCGGCGCATCCTAGCAGCCTGTCGAACCCGGGAACAATCGGCACGCGTGACTCGCGCAGGGGGCGTGGTGTAAAGCAGATACGCTCAGCTGGCCGAAGCGCGCTCAACCGTGTCCCACGCGGGATCCTGCAGCACGCAACTGATGCGGCCACGGCAGGCCACGGTGTCAGCCGCTGTCACGATGGGGAGGAAGTCTGTTCGAGATCACGGGTAAGAGCTTCGAGAAGTTGCGCCAGCGCAGGGCCGAATTCGCGAACCAGCATGCCGTGGAGTTCGCGCTCGACGCGCGGTGAACTGCAATGTGTCGCGAAAACCATCCACATTGCCGGGCACAGCGTGGCCGGGGCGAGTGGGTTGTGCAGCGGATCGATACGATAGCCGAGCAGATTCTCGAGACGCGTGCACCACGCGCGCAACTGACTGCGGCAGCGATCCTGGACGCTGTCGACGATCGAAGCCATGCGCTCGTCGCGCGGTTGCGATGAACTGGCCGATTCGTCGGCTTCGGCACGGGCCGCACGCAGCTGGGCGATGGAGAGTTCCTGGGTGCAATCGAGATCGCACAACAGTGCGAAGCCGACCAGGAATTCGTGCTCGATGCCACGGACGATAGCGGCCGACTTGTCTTCCAGCAGCGCCGCCTCGCCGGCCGCTTCGGGCTCGCTGCGGGCGAGCAGCCGCAGGCGATTGATGAGCCCGGTGCGCAGCGTCCAGATCAACGTCGGCAGAGCGCTCTGCATGACTTTACGCGTGGCCCGCAGCCGCCTGCGCCGCTGCGCTTCCGCGGTCTGCTCACGGCGTACCGCCGCGGCAGTGCGTTCGGCAACCGCGGCGCTGACCAGGGCTTGCAGGGAGCGGTAGAGTGCACCATCCGGTTGTTCGAAATGCACCCCGACGGCGTTCTTCCTGCACCACATCACCTGTACCGCCGCTTCCTGCGCTGCGTGGTCATCGCCCGGTTCACGCGGCATGCGGACGGTCGCCTGCATGCCGCGTTCGAGGCCCGGCGTCACGGTATCGAGCATGCTGTAATCGACTTCGAGAGCGAGTCCGCTGCTGCTGACGTCGACGATGACGGCGGGGAAGCTGCGGCCGGCACGGCCGACGACGAAAGCATCGATACGGACGTCATGCCGGACACGGTCGCGCAAATAGGCGCGATCCTGCACCGGGCGCTGCTCAGCACTGAGCATTTCGGGTTCTTCGTAGCGCACGATGTCAGCCTCTTTATGACTCGGTCCCGAACGGGCGAGCGGGCGCGTCCGGTGCCGCCGGTGCGCGCCAACACGCATCGGTACAGGTGACATTGTGCGCCGCTGCGGCGCGATGTGCGAGCCCGCGGCCGGTGCGTGTTTCAGTAGCCTGCGGCAAGGCCTTCTTTGCGGTGATCCGATCCGGCGACGTAGCCGTGCTGCGTCTTCATGACGAGCTGCGCGCCGCCAAACGCATGGTTGCTGGTCTCATGCCGTATGCGGTGACCGCGCGCGGCGAGATCGGCTGCCACGGCTTGCGGAAAACCGGGCTCGAGCGCGACGCTGAAGTCTTCCATGACCTGCCAGCGCGGCGCGTCACTGGCGGCCTGGGGATTCTGGCCGTAATCGAACAGGCGGGTCATCATCTGCACGTGACCCTGCGCCTGCATCGGGCCACCCATCACACCGAAGGCGAGGTGGGGTGCGCCATCGGCGGTGACGAAGCCCGGGATGATGGTGTGGAAGGGGCGTTTGCGCGGCCCCACGCAATTCGGATGGGCCGGATCGAGCACGAAGCCGAAGCCGCGATTCTGCAGGGCGATGCCGGTGCCGGGCACGACGATGCCCGAGCCGAAGCCGTAGTAGTTGGATTGGATGAACGAGACCATCATGCCGCCAGCGTCGGCCGTGGCAAGGTAGACAGTATCCGGACTGGTCGGCAGTGCACGCGGCGGCAGGGGCGCTGCGCGTTCCGTGATGCCGGCGGCGGCACGGGCCAGCGAGGCGCTGTCGAGCAGCGCTTCGGGTGTGGTCTCGAGGTAAGCCGGGTCGGCGATGTGATCGGCCGCGGCGCGGAGCGCGATCTTCATCGCTTCGATTTGCAGGTGCATCGCATCCGCACTGTCGACGGCGGGTGCCGCACAGTGGGCCAGTATGCCGAGCGCAATCTGCGCGGCGAGGCCCTGACCGTTCGGCGGGATTTCGTGCAGTACCACGTCGCGGTAAGGCTGGGCCAGCGGCGTGACCCAGTCGGCGCGGTGCGCATCGAGATCACTCGCGCGGAGCGCGCCGCCGGCAGCGATCGCCGCGGCCTCCATCTCCTCGGCAAGGGCTCCGCGATAGAACGATTGGCCGTTGCTGGCGGCGATTTCCCGCAGGCTGCGGCCGGTATCAGGCAGGCGCACCCGTTGGCCGAAGGCTGGCGGCGGCAGGAAGTGCTTGCCGAAATCAGGATAGTCGGCATAGAGCGTCGCCGCTTCCTGCCAATGAATGGCGGTGCGCGGGCCGACCTGGAAGCCGTCCTCGGCGTAGCGGATGGCGTTCTCGAAGAGATCTTCGAACGGCAAGACGCCAAAGCGCGCGGACAGTTCCACCCACACGCTCACTGCGCCCGGTACCGTCACCGCATCCCAGCCGAACTGGGGCATGGACGCGCGCCCGGCGAAATAGTCCGGGGTCCACAGCGCCGGCGCCCGGCCCGAACCGTTGATGCCGGTCAGGGCATGACCATCCCAGACGATAGCGAAGGCATCGGAACCGAGACCGTTGCTGCACGGTTCGACGACCGTCAGCGTAATGGCCGTGGCGAGTGCCGCGTCGACGGCATTGCCGCCACGGCGCAAAGCCTCGAGCCCGGCGGCGACGGCGAGCGGTTGCGAGGTGGCGACCATGTTGGCCGCACATACCGGTGCGCGTTGGGACGGGTAGGGCAAGGCGGGGTTTGGCATGAAGCAGACTTTCGTTGGTGGATGTAAGGGGCGAACGGCAGCAGGGCGTTCCCCGCCAGGCCGGCGGCCCCGCCCATACTCGCCGGCTGCTGCGCCGCCTGCAAGCCCGTGAGGCTGAGCCGCGCGCGGCGATACTGGTCCCACTTCAAGCCTCGAGCGCTCGTGGGGGCGGCGATGACAGTCTTGTTCGTGCTCGTGGGCGCGTTTCTGGGTGCCGCCATCGGTGCCGCGCCAGGGCTCGCCGCCGGTATTGCCATTGGTTTTCTGGCTGGCCGCCTTCGCGCCCTGGGCCGGGCCCAGCAGGGACTCCAGACCCGCCTGGACGAACTCGCCGGGCAGCTCATCCGCATTGCGCGCACCCCGCCCGTGGCTGGCTCGTCCCCGGACGCCGAGCGCGAGTACGCGGGCCGGCGCGAGCACGCGGGCCGGGACGCGGGCCGGGACACCCAGGTTTCGAATGGGGACACTGGTTTCGAATGGGGACACTCATCGAGATGCCTCCTCAATGCAGGACAGCCATCGAACGCGACAGAGACCTGAACGGGGACACCCATGGAACCACGGGCAGACACTTGCCTCCCGCGGGCGGCGCACGGTCGCGGCACACGCTACCCGCTCGCTACAATAAGCCCTGCCGCGCCATAGAGCCGGCGCCGTCCACGCCCACCCACGCCTGAATCAGGCCGGAGCAATACCGCACCATGCCCATTTCTCGCGCACTTGTCGTGCTTCTCTGCGGCGTCGTCATGCTCATCGGCAGCTGCGTGCCGCTCGGCAGCGCGCTTTACCAGGCTGTTAACACCAAGCCGGTCAGCGCGCTGAGCATGGGTGACGACGGCAGGCTCCAGACCACGCGCCTCGAACTCACGCCGGACCGGAGCGCGCGTATCGTCGCCGATGTCGAGGTGCACACGACCTCGGTACAGGAAGGGCGTGAAGGCGGCGACGCCGGCCATTACGCGCGCTACCGCTTCCCGTTGCGCTATCGCGTCGCCGACAGCGGCGGCGGGGAGCTGGCCGACGTCGCCACCACCATCGATTGGCGCGACAAGGCGAGCGATTTTTCCGGGCGCGAGCGCGAGGCGAGCCTGCTCGAACGTGAATCTCGCGTGACGGCCGACGGCGGCAGCGTGCGTGCGCGCGCCGTGTTTCGCGTGTTCGACGTGCCGCAGGACGGTATCGTCAACGTGAGCGCCGAGATCGGTGAAGACAGCACCTACGGCGCGGAGGCCCGTGCGGTCGAAATCGAGGTCGAACACGCCATCGACAATCCGACCACACGGATCGTGCTCGGGGTGTTCCTGCTGATGGCGGGCTTTATCGTCACCGTCGTCGGCTTCGTACTGGTCGTCGCCCGGCCCATTGCCCATGCGCCGATCGACGAGAACGTCAGCGGGGATCGCGCCGCCAGCATCCGCCAATTGGCCATGTTCGGCCATCTCGCCGGCCTGCTCGGTTTCGTCATTCCGTTCGCCAGCGTCCTGGCGCCGCTGGTGCTGTGGCTGCTCAATCGCTCGCGCCATCCCTACATCGACGAGCAAGGCCGTGAAGCGATCAACTTCCAGCTCACCATTCTGGTCTATCTGCTGCTCGCTTTCGCCCTCGTCCTGGCGCTGGTCGGCCTGGTGTTGATTCCACTCATCGTGTTGTTCCAACTCATCATGGTGCTGGTCGCCGCGGTGCGGGTGAACGACGGCGAGGCCTGGCGCTATCCGGTGACCTTGAGATTCCTGCGTTGAGCGTGTAGCGCGGGGTGTACCTCGGATCGGCATTCGTTACCCCACTAATGGCGAATGGTCAGCGGCCGAAGGGCGCGGATCACGCTGCGTGATTGCTGCGTCGCATTGTCAGGAAACTTTGCCTTCGAGAGACTGAACGTCGTTGCCCAAATCGCTGCATCGCAGCGCCGCAATCCAGCGCGACTTGCCATGCCGGCAATCGCGTCGTCAGAATGGTCATCTTCTCGTGGACAGGGATGGAGCGCTCGACGATGGCGATCGAAGCCCGGTTTTCCGCTGCTGCAGACCTCGTCGCAGGTTCTGCGGCCCACACTGTGCCCACGCGCCGAGACGCCCCCCTGTTTGCTTTCACCGTTCCTCGTTCACAACTCCCGTCACGGCTGTGGCAGCAAGCATGACCTGCTGCATCATCGCGCTCGCCCTGGTCTATCAGCTACTCGCCGCGTGGCGCTGGATGAAGCGTACGGTCGGTATCCGCGAGTCGGCGCCGCGTCCGCCGCGCGCCCCGGGTCTGTTGCTCGCCAACCTGGCCTTGGGCCTGCGCCGGTCAGGCGTGCGTGTGGTGCTCGTCGCGGTGCTCTCGATCGAGGGTGCCGTGGCCGGTGCTTACGTCTTCGAACATCGCAACCATATCGGTAACGAGGTCGCGCGAGTGGTCTTCGACGCGACCGGCTTGGGCTTCGCCTTGTGTCGCGACGACCGTGATGCCTTGGCGCTCTGAATACGTGCTCGTCAATGTATTCCAGTTGATGGAGGCGGGTTGCGAGCAGGTGCCCCGTGCCGCGACACGCC
>JBBDTC010000056.1:0-1704 GCA_040904625.1 Gammaproteobacteria bacterium | reverse complement strand
GCCGCACGGGCCAGATCCGAGCGGCTGATCCCCTTGGATGCCGGCCGGTCGAAGGAGATGCGGGTGTTTCTGGCGGCAGGCTCGTCGTTAAGCACGGGTGGTCGCAGCATTGTCCAACGCAGACGGCTGGATTCCACAATCCCCAGCTCCGCCTGCCGATCTGCCAGCATGTGGGGCACCAGCCGCCGCATCAGCCAGCCGATGAAGCGGTCGACCATGCCTTTGTCATCGCCCGGTGCATCGACTCCGCCACCGGCGATAGTGACGAAGCGCAGCCCCTCGCTTTCCGAAAGCGCTCGCGCGACGCTGGAACAGACGGGGTTGCCCTTGTCGGATGCGAGGGCAGAAATCGCTGCATCCATTCCCTCGGCGGCAGCACGGACCGCGCTCGGGTCGGACAGATCGACCTCGAGGAACGAGACGCTGGCGATCTGCGGGTCGCGCCTCCCGGCAGCTGTCAACTCATGGCCATCCTCGACCAGCCGCGCGGCGATCAGCCGTCCGGTGCGCCCGGTGCCGCCGAATACCAGTACTTTCATGTCACACTCCGTCCTTGCGTTGACGGACATGTGCGAGCGCGCGATCCTGCAGACAAGTACGCACCAAAAGGATACCGCTCGATGCACCCAGGTCTGCAAGGCTGCCCGGTCGAAGACGCGCTGCGCATCCTCTCGGGAAAATGGCGCCTCCTGGTCCTCTTTCGCCTCGGCGAGGGACCGCAGAGATTCAATGCGTTGCAACGACTGCTGGCCCCGGTAACGCAGAAGGTTCTGACCACGACGCTGCGCGGGCTGGAGGCCGAGGGGCTGATCTGGCGGAAAAGCGCCAACACGATCCCGCCGCAAGTCACCTATGGGCTGAGCGCGCGCGGCGCGGCGCTCGCGCCCGTCTTTGACGCGCTTGGGCGCTGGCGACTGGACGGAGCCGTTCAACCAGAGGGTGTGCCGGAGGCCTGGGGACGCCGATGCGCGTCCTGATCACCGGCGCAACGGGCCGCGTGGGGGGTGCGCTGGCCCGCACATTGGAGGGCCGCGTGGAGAAGCGCCTGACCGGGCGCGCCGCGGGGCACGTGCCGTTCGATTTCAACAACCCGCAGACCTTCGCCCCCGCGCTCGATGGTTGCGACGCCGTCTTCCTGATGCGACCGCCGCAGATCGTCTCGGGGCGCGCGTTCGGCCCGTTCCTTGATGCGGCCCGCGCGTGCGGTGTGAACCGCATGGTGGTGCTCTCGGTCAAGGGGGCCGAGAGCAATCGCATCCTGCCCCATCACGGCATGGAGCGCGAGGTAATCGCCCGCGGATTCGACTGGACGATGCTGCGGCCGGCGGACTTCATGCAGAACCTTGAGACGGTGCACCTTGCGGGTATCCGGGACCTCTCCGAGATCGCGGTGCCCGCGGGCGTCGGTAGGTCAGCCTTCATCGACGTGGAGGACGTGGCAGCCGTGGCGGCGCGCGTGCTGACCGAGGATGGCCATGCCCGTCGCGGCTATGCGCTGACCGGGCCGCCGGCGCTGTCGTTCCACGACGTGGCCGCCATCCTGTCCGACGTTCTGGGCCGCCCCATCCGCTATTGCCCGCCGGGCATCCTGCGCTTCATCCGCGCCCAACAGACCGGGGGCGTGCCGCTGAGCATGGCACTGGTAATGACGGCACTCTATACGGCCCAACGCCTCGGCCGTGCGGCCGAGGTCACAAAGGATGT
>JBBDTC010000055.1:0-10494 GCA_040904625.1 Gammaproteobacteria bacterium | reverse complement strand
CGCTGCGCGCCTCGTAGCCGGCGCGCAGCGCGATACCGATCGCCGCACAGGTCATGACCAGGTTGTTGCTGGCATAGCTCAGGAAGGGCAAGGGCAGGCCCTTGGTCGGCAGCAGGCCGAGATTGACACCGATATTGACGAAGGCCTGTATACCGATCAGCAACCCGATGCCATAGGTGACATAGGCCGCGAACAGCTGGTTGGCGCGCTCCGCCGCGCCACCGAGATAAAAGATACGCCAGACCAGGAAGACGAACAGTGCAATCACGCCGAGGGAGCCGATCAAACCGACCTCCTCGCCGATCACGGCAAAGGCGAAGTCGGTATGCACCTCTGGCAGATAGAACAACTTCTGCACGCTGTTGCCGAGTCCGACGCCCAACCATTCGCCGCGGCCGAACGCGATCAAGGCCTGGGTCAACTGAAAACCCGAGTTGAACGGATCGGACCACGGATCCATGAAGGTCATCAGACGCTCCAGCCGATAAGGTGCGAGCATCGACAGCGCAGCCACGGCCGTGAGTGCGGTCAGCCCCCAGAAGAAGAACCGCAGCATCGGCACGCCGGCCAGGAAGAGCATGCCGAGACCCGTAGCGAACAACACCACCGCAGCGCCGAAATCCGGTTCGACGACGAACAAGGCCCCGATCACGGTGAGCACGCCGATGGGTTTGATGAAACCGAGGAAGCTCGTGCGGACCTGTTGGTTGTGGCGCACGAGATACGCCGCCAGATAGATGACCACTGCCATCTTGGCCACTTCGGACGCCTGCAGGGTGGCCGGGCCGATGGCAATCCAGCGCATGCTCCCGTTGACCTCGCGCCCGACACCGGGCACCAGCACTGCGACCAGCAGAGCCATCGCCACGAACAGCAGCGAGGTGCTGGCGCGCTCGAAATAGCGCAGCGGAAAGAACATGATCACGGCCGCCGACACCAGGCCCAGCCCGGCGCCGATGAGCTGACGCCAGAAGTAGAACAGGGGATCGAGTTCACGGCGCTCGGCAATCGACACCGATGTCGAGACGACCATGATCAAGCCGACACACAAAAGCGTCGCCGTGCCGCCGATCAACCACAAATCGTAATCGTTCGGCGCCGGCAGTTGGCTGCTATCGCTCTGTGGCACCGCTTGCTGATGGAGGCTCGCTTCCATCAGCCGCCTCCGAGTTCCAGCACTGCGGCGCGAAACGCGTCGCCACGGTGGGCGTAGTCGTCGAACATGTCGAAACTCGCGCAGGCCGGCGCCAGCAACACCGTCTCGCCCGGCCGCGCCGCGGCGGCAGCAGCCTGTACTGCGGCGCGCATGTCCATCGCGAACGTAGCGGGCACGCGACCGCCGATCGACTCGGCGATTTCCGGCGCGGCGCGGCCGATGAGTATGGCGGTGTGCGCGTGCCGGACGATGCACTCGGCAAACTCCGCGAAACCCGTGCCCTTGGGCTCACCGCCGGCAATGACGACCCCCCCGGCCGGCCCCAGCAAGCCTTCGATGGCGGCGATCGCAGCGCCGGCGTTGGTGGCCTTCGAATCGTTGATGAAAATGCGGCCGTCGATGACGGCGACCTGTTCGGCGCGATGCGGCAAGCCGCGA
This sequence comes from Gammaproteobacteria bacterium, assembly GCA_040904625.1. Taxonomy (GTDB): domain Bacteria; phylum Pseudomonadota; class Gammaproteobacteria; genus JACKNG01. The sequence continues at coordinate 8,900 of JBBDTC010000055.1, read as the reverse complement.
AACCTGCGCAGGGTCTCGATGAGCGGCGCCGTCGCAGCGCCGCAAGCGCGTGCAATGGCCACCGCGGCCAGGGCGTTGGCCAGATTGTGACGGCCGGCGATGACGAGTTCGCGTGTCGCGAGCAGCGCGCCGTCCGGCCCGGCCAGCCATGTTTCACCCGCGATCTCGAGCAGCCCGTAGCGATCCGGCCCTGGCGTGCCGAGCGAGAACTCGCTGCGCCGCGTGCTCGTTGTCAGCGCCCGGACATGCGCGTCATCGGCATTGAGCACGGCATGCTCGGCGCGGGCAAGGATGCGCCCCTTGGCCGCGGCATAGCGCTCGAAAGACCCGTGCCGATCGAGGTGGTCGGGTGTGATGTTGAGTACGGCGGCAACGCGCGGGGCGAGCGAGGTGGTGAGTTCGAGCTGGAAGCTGGACAGCTCCAACACGTAGCAATCGGGCTCCGGCTCATCCAGCAGATCGAGTGCCGGCGTGCCCAGATTGCCGCCACGGCGCACCGTCTTCCCGGCGGCCTCGAGCATGTCGGCGACGAGCGTCGTCACCGTGCTCTTGCCGTTGGTGCCGGTGATAGCGACGATCGGTGCGCGGGCCTGCCGCGCGAAGAGTTCGACGTCACCGATGGCGGCCTTGCCCTGTTGCGCCAGAGCCCTCAGCGCGGGTTGGTCGAGCGGCACGCCCGGGCTGACGACGATAGTCGCGCAGCGCGCCAGCCGCTCCTCATCGAGCGTGCCGGTGACGATTTCCAAAGCCGGGTAGAGCCGGCGCAGCTCATCCATCCCAGGCGCTACTGTGCGGGTGTCGAAAGCTACCACCGCAGCACCGCTGCGATGCAGGTAGCGCAGGCAGGAACGGCCGCTCGCGCCCAAGCCGATCACGGCGAAGTCGGCTTCGGGCTGTTGTGCGCTGGTGGTCATGGCCGTTGCGTTCATGGATTCGGTTCGATTAGCGGATCTTGAGCGTGGCCAGCGCCGCGAGCACGAGGATCACGGTAATGATCCAGAAACGCACGATGACCCGCGGCTCGGGCCAGCCCTTGAGTTCGAAGTGGTGGTGGATGGGCGCCATGCGAAAGATGCGCTTGCCGGTCAGCTTGAACGAGACCACCTGCAGAATGACCGAAACCGTCTCCATGACGAACACGCCGCCCATGATCAGCAGCACCAGTTCCTGGCGCGCGACGACCGCGACCGTGCCGATGGCCGCGCCGAGCGCGAGCGCACCGATGTCACCCATGAAGACCTGTGCCGGATACGTGTTGAACCACAGGAAACCCAGCCCGGCGCCGACGATGGCACCGCAGAACACACAGACCTCGCCCACACCGTAGATATACGGCACCGCCAGGTAGCGCGCAAAATTGATGTTGCCGGCGACATAGGCGAACACCACCAGGGCGGCGGCGACCAGCACCGTGGGCAGCACCGCGAGGCCATCGAGGCCGTCGGTGAGGTTGACGGCGTTGCTGGTGCCGACGATGACGAAGTAGGTCAGGACCAGATAGAACAGGCCGAGATCGATGGCCACCGATTTGAGCAGCGGCACGATGAGTTGAGTCTCGATGGGCGACTGGGCGGTGGTGTAGAGCACCAGCGCCGTTCCCAGGGCGACCACCGACTGCCAGAAATACTTGTACGGCGCACGCAGACCTTTGGAATTCTTGCGCACCAGCTTGAGATAGTCGTCGCTGAAGCCGATGGCACCGAACAGCAAGGTCGTGATGAGCACGATCCAGATGAATCGGTTGCCCAGATCCGCCCACATCAGCGTGCTGACGGAGATCGATACGAGGATCAGCAGCCCACCCATGGTCGGCGTTCCAGCCTTGGCGAGGTGGCTTTGCGGGCCGTCGTCGCGGATGGTCTGCCGGATCTGGAAGCGGCTGAGATAGCGGATCATCCCGGGGCCGATCCACAAAGCGATGAACAAGGCCGTCAGTACGCCGAGGATCGTCCGCAGCGTAATGTACTGGAAGACGTTGAAACCCGTGTGATAGCGGGTCAGATACTCGGCCAGATACATCAGCATGGCGAAACCTCCGCGGCCAGGGCATCGGCGACTCGATCGAGTGCCATCATCCGCGAGCCCTTGATCAGCAGAGTCACGGGCCCGGCCTGTTCTCGCCGCGCCTCACGCAGCCCTTCGATCAATGCCGGCAGATCGGGAAAATGCCGCGACTGCGGACCGAATGCCTGGCCAGCGCGCTGCGCCAGGGGCCCGATGGTGAACAATCGCTCGACACCGTTGGCCCGCGCCGCCTGTCCGGCCTGCTCGTGGAAGTCGAGAGACTGGTCGCCGAGTTCCCCCATGTCGCCGAGTACCAGCCAGCGCGCCGCGGCGGCGTTCGCCAGGACTTCGAGCGCCGCGCGCAGGGACGCCGGGTTGGCATTGTAGGAATCGTCGATGAGCGTCAATCCGTCGCCGGCATCGCGGCGCTGCAGCCGGCCCTTGGCGGGCACGGCCGCGGCCAGGCCGGCCGCGATGTCTTCGGCCGAAGTACCAATCGCGAACGCGGCGGCTGCCGCGGCCAAGGCGTTGCGTACGTTGTGCATGCCCGCATGCGCGACACTGACATCAATGTCGGTGCCGTCGAGGCGCAGGCGAAACCGCGTGTGCCCGGCAGCGAGGGTTACGTCATGGGCGCTGACCATGCCGCCCGCGCCGAAGCTCACCACCCGGCGCCGGCCGGCGAACTCACGCCACAAGGGTGCGAAAGCATCCTCGTTGTTGATCACGGCCACACCGTCCGGCGCAAGCGCCGTGATGATCTCGCCCTTGCTGCGGGCGACGGTTTCGACATTACCGAAACCTTCGAGGTGTGCCGGTGCACACAAGGTGATGAGGCCGACGTCGGGCCGCGCAATCTCGCACAGCCAGGCAATGTCACCCGGCCGGTTGGCACCCATCTCGATAACGGCCACCTCGTGTTCCGGGCCGAGTCCGAACAGGGTCAGCGGCACACCGATATCGTTGTTGAAATTGCCGCGCGTCGCCAGGGTGCGACGACTCACGGCCATGATCGCGGCCAGCATCTCCTTGACGGTGGTCTTGCCGGCGCTGCCGGTCACGGCCAGCAGCGGCAGGGTATGGCGCTCGCGCCAGGCCCGTGCCAACACCCCGAGGCTGCGCCGGGTGTCATCGACGAGCAGCGCTGGCAGCGCGCGTGTCGGCCGTTCGACGACTGCGCCGGCCGCGCCTTTCTGCGCGGCGTCATCGAGGCGATCGTGGGCATCGTGGCGCGGTCCACGCAGCGCGAAGAAGAGCTGTCCCGGGATCAGCGTGCGGGTATCGGTACTCACGCCCTCGAAAGGTCCATCGGCGCCGTCGAGCGTCGTACCCAGTGTTGCGGCGGTGCTCTGCAGGCTCATGGCGATCATGCCGTCACCTCGCGCAGCGCGGCACGGACCTGCTCGCGATCGCTGAACGGCAGCTGCAGGCCGCCGCTTTCCTGGGTCGATTCGTCGCCTTTGCCAGCGATGAGCACGATGTCGTCGCGGCCCGCGCGCGCCACTGCGGCGCGGATCGCCTCGGCGCGATCGTCGATGATGAGAAAATCGGCGGCGGCGGAAAATCCGTCGCTGATGGCCGCGTTGATGTCGGCCAGATTCTCGCTGCGTGGATTGTCGGCGGTGACAATCATCCAGTCCGCGTAGCGCTCCACTGCCGCGGCCATCAGCGGGCGCTTGCCGCGATCGCGATCGCCGCCGCAGCCGAACACCACCCCGATCCGATTGGCGCCGACATCGCGCAGGCTTGCCAGCGCCGCGCTGAGACCATCGGGGGTGTGGGCGAAGTCGATCAATACATGGGCACCGCTTGCGCTCACGCCGCAGGCTTCCATACGTCCCGGCACGGGACCGAGCGCCGACAGGCAGGCCGCGATGCGCTCCATATCACGATCGCTGTCGCGATCGAGGGCCAGCAGCAAGGCGGCGGTGAGCAACAGATTGTCGACGTTGAAGTGACCGATGAGGCGACTGTCGATACGGTGCCAGCGGTCAGCGACGCCGATGTCGAAGCGGGTGCCGTGCAGCGTCGCCGCGATCGCGCGCGCGCTGACCCGGGCGGCCGCGGGGGCGGCGGCGGAGCAGCTCCAGACTTCGAGTCGCGCCTGGAGATCGGCAGCGAGTGTTGCGCCGCTCGGATCGTCGATATTGATCGCCGCCGCGGCCAGACCGGGCTGCTCGAACAGGCGTCGCTTGCTCGCTTCGTAATGGGCCAGATCGCGATGGTAATCGAGGTGATCGCGACCCAGGTTGGTGAACGCGGCAGCCTTCACCCGCAGGCCGTCGAGACGCCCCTGATCGAGCGCGTGCGAGGACGCCTCCAGCGTCGTCGTCGTGACGCCCTGTGCGCGAAAGCGCGCCAGCCAGCGGTTGATAGTGATGATATCGGGCGTGGTATTGCGGGTGGGCGTCAATGCACCGAGCAGGCCGGCCCCCAACGTCCCGATATAGGCGCAGGCGCCATCGAAGCGAGCGACGGCCTGTGCAGTCAGGTAGGCGACGGTGGTCTTGCCGTTGGTGCCGGTAATCCCGATGACCCGCATCGCGGCGGACGGCGTGTCGAAGAAGCGGTTGGCGATCTCACCCAGGTGCCGGCGCAGCGCCGGCACGCGGACGACCGGTACGTCGGACACGGCGGCGGCATCGCCGTCGCCGTCGTCGGTGACGATGGCGGCGGCGCCGCGGGCGCGCGCATCGGCAGCATAACTCGAATAGGCATGCTCGCGGCTGCCGCGCAAAGCGATGAAGCAGCTGCCCGGTACCACCTCACGACTGTCGAGCGTGATGTCGTGGACGTCGCGATCGACGGCGGCGGGCACGGGCCCGATACCGCTGAGCAGCGCCGACAGCGGTAGTGTGGTCGTGCCGAGCGCGGCTGTCATGGCTTTGCCTCCACGGCCGCCGCGGACGCGCGCGTGGCCAGCCACACCGGTGCGGGCGGCTGCTGGCCGGGCGCGTCCGGCGGGATGTTCAGGATGCGGGTCGCCTCACGCATCACGGTGGCGAAGATCGGAGCCGCCACCCGGCCGCCGAAATGCTCGCTGCCCATGGGTTCATCGAGAATGACCGCGGCCACCAGACGCGGCTCGCCGGCCGGGATCATCCCGGCAAACAGAGACAGATAACGGTTGTCCGCATAGCCCGAGACGATTGACTTGTGCACGGTGCCGGTCTTACCGGCCACGCTGTAGCCCGGCACCTGGGCGAGCTTCGCCGTGCCATCGGTGACGACACGTTCGAGCATGGCACGCACGGCGCGCGCGGTGGCCGGGGAGATGACACGCTCACGCGGCGGCGGCGTATCGCGGCGCACGATACTGAGCGGCTGCAGCCACCCATCGTTCGCCAATACGCTGTAGGCGCGCGTGAGCTGAACGGCGGTCACCGACAGGCCATAGCCGAAGGCCAGTGTGGCATGTTCGATGTCGCTCCAATTGACGTGATCGTTGAGGCGTCCATAGGCTTCGCCCGGCAGCGAGACATCGGTCGCCGTACCGAAACCGAAGCGCCGCAGACCGTGCCACAGCGTTTCCCGGTCCAGCGACAAGGCGATTTTACTGGCCCCGACATTGCTCGATTTCTCGATCACGCCGGCCACGGTCAGCGGGCCGAAGTTCTTGATGTCGCGCACCGTGTTGCGCCCGACCATAAACCGTCCCGGCGTAGTCTCGATGACGGTATCAGGCTGATAGCGACCGGTCTCCAGCGCGATGGCGACAGTGAACGGCTTCATCGTCGAGCCCGGCTCGAAGACATCGGTAACGGCACGGTTACGGAAGTGCTCGACTTTGAGTTCACCCCGATTATTCGGGTTGTAGGAAGGCTGGTTGACGAGAGCCAGGATCTCGCCCGTGGTCGGATTCACGATGACCATCGAGCCGGCCCGTGCACGCTCGGTATGGACGGCATTCTTGAGCGCGCGGTAGGCGACATACTGCACGCGCTCGTCGATACTCAGCATGAGGTCCTCACCGGGACGGATCGGTTGCAGACGCTCGACGTCCTCGACGACGCGACCGAGGCGATCCTTGATCACCCGCCGCAGGCCGGCCACGCCGCGAAGCTGCTCGTCGTAAGCGAGTTCGACACCTTCCTGGCCACGGTCGTCGACGTTGGTGAAGCCGATGACGTGACTCGTGACCTCGCCCGCCGGGTAATAGCGCCGGTATTCCTGCTGCAAACCGACACCCGCAAGACCGAGTTTGCGAATGGCCTGACCTTCGTCCGGCGTCAAGTGACGGCGTAGATAGATGAACTGGCGATCGAGACGCGGTATCACCAGCGTTTCGAGCTGCGCCACCGAAATCCCGAGGGTGCGGGCGAGTTCAGGCCAGCGCTCGCGCTCCTGCAGGAAATCCGATGGCATCAGCCAGGCGGACTGCGTCGGCGTGCTGATGGCCAGCGGCTCGCCGGTGCGGTCGAGGACCATGCCGCGATCGGCGTGGATCTGTTCGACACGCAAATAACGGGCATCGCCGTGGCTCTGCAGGAAATCGCTCTCGTACAACTGCAGTTCGACCGCGCGCGAGGCCAGCGCGGCCGCGGCGCAGAGGAATACCGTGACCACCAGACGACGCCGGAATTTGAGTTCACGGGCGATGCGCGTGCGCTCGTTCATCGTAGTTCGAAAACCTTGTTCGATTCAGGTGTGACCATATCCAGGGCATCGCGGGCGACCGTTTCGATACGGACGTGCGTCGCCCAGGTCGCCTGTTCGAGGAGCAGCTGGCCCCACTCCTCATCCAGTGCTTGCCGTGCGTCACGCAGGGCCTGCAGTTCGACGAAGAGTTTGCGGCTCTCATGGCGGTTGAGGACCACTTCGACGGCCGACGCGAAAGCACACAAACCGACCAGCACGGCGACCAGCACGAGCTTCATGCGACGCGCTCCAGGGCGCGCAGGCGGGCGCTGCGGGCTCTGGGATTGGCGCGTTTCTCATCCTCCCCCGCCATCACGGGCTTGTTGGTAAGGACGTGGAAAGTGGGCACCGGCACGCGCCCTTCACGGGCCTGCTCGCGGCGGCTGTGCTCGAGCACACGGAAACGACGCTTGACCAGACGATCTTCGAGCGAGTGGAAAGCGATGACGAGAAGCCGGCCACCGACGGCAAGCAACTGCAAGGCCGCTGCGAGAGCTTCTTCGAGCTCGCCGAGTTCATCGTTGACGCGCATGCGTATGGCCTGGAAAGTGCGGGTTGCGGGGTCGATACGCGATCCTCGCTGGTACACGCAAGCGCGCACGATCTCGGCCAACTGCACAGTGGTTTCGATGGGCTCGCGCTGGCGTGTCTCGACGATGCGGCGCGCGATCTGGCGCGAGCGGCGTTCTTCGCCGTACTGCCACAGCACATCGCTGATCTCGGCTTCCGGGGCCTGGGCCAACCATTCGGCCGCACTGCGGCCCGCACCCGGATCCATGCGCATGTCGAGCGGCCCGGCCTGACGAAAGCTGAAGCCGCGCTGCGCGTCGTCCACCTGGGGCGAGGAAATACCCAGATCGAGCAGGATGCCGCTGATTTGCCCGCGCAAGTCCGCGAAGGTGCTGCCGAGTGCGGAAAACGGTGCATGCATAGGGATCAGACGCGGATCGGTGGCGGCGAGTTCGCGCGCGCTGGCGATCGCTTCCGGGTCGCGGTCGACGGCGTACAGTCGACCGTCGGGACCAAGGGCCTCGAGCAGCACACGGGCGTGCCCGCCGCGGCCGAAGGTCGCATCGATGTAGGTTGCACCGGCGCGCACGTTCATCAGGTCGACGACCTCATCGAGCAGTACCGGCAAATGTTGCGCCACCGGGCCGACTCACAACGCCAGAGTTTCCAGCGCCGAAGACGACGCTGCTTTGCCGGTGCCGACATCGTCGAGCCAGGCGTCGCGCTCGGTGTGCCAGCGCGCCGCGTCCCAGATTTCGAGCTTGTTGCCCTGACCGAGCAGGGCCACCTGCTTCTCCAGCGACGCAATGTCGCGCAATTCCGGGGGCAGGAGAATGCGGCCCTGGGCGTCGCACGACACATCGGCGGCGTGGCCACGCATGATCTGCTTGGTGCGCCGGGTCTCACGGTTGAAATCGGACAGACCCGAGAGCTTTTCCTCGATCAGCTCCCATTCCATGACCGGATAGAGCCACAGGCATTTGTCCCAGGGATTGAGTGTAAGCACGAGATCGCTGCTGTCGAGCGCGGCAAGCCGCTCACGAAAACGCGCGGGGACGGCCAGGCGACCCTTGGCATCGAGATTGACAGTCGTAAGCCCCCGAAACATGACTGTGCGCGAGATCCGAACCAGCGCCGGCCAGGCCCTGTGCCCACGTGCCAGGTCGCCGTGCCTGACGCGCAAGGAGATTCAGATCCACTTTTCCCCACTATTCACCACAAGGTGCAACTATAGGAACCAGGCGGGAAAACTGTCAAGGAACTTTCAGTGATGAACTCGGCAATTCTTGCTTTAGTTACAGTAACTTAGGTCGCAGCCACACAATGTTAGCGAGCGCTTACATTTAACAAAAAGAAAAGATCAAATAAAATCATGATGATACCTTTGCTAGCTAAATTTGATTCTCCGTATAAAATTATCCTGCGGGCAATGGCACTTACTCAAGCGCGGATAGGCCTCTCCTGTGGGGGTCCTTTGGCGGAAATAAAGCGGACCGAAGGGAGCCATTCCGCCAAAGGACCCCCACAGGAGAGGCCCGAACGGCCCCGAAACCCGTTCTCGCCTAAGGGTCCGCCGCGCAACAACTGGGCGATGTGAGGCGTCGAGGAGCCCCGGCTGGCCAGGCGCGAGGAGGGCGAATCGGGGTTCTATACGACCAACGAGCAACGCCGCCAGACGGGATGGATCGGCGTTCCGAATAGTTCAGTTGTTCTGCAACAGGCCCTAAGTGCGGAGAAGCGGGCCCCCC
>JBBDTC010000054.1:1962-10500 GCA_040904625.1 Gammaproteobacteria bacterium | reverse complement strand
AATCTCGGCACCGAAGTCGTCGATTTCGTGGCGAGTACCTTCACCGACAGCAATTTCGGCTGGTTGGATGTCTGGGACGGCGTCACCAAAGACGCCACCGAGGCGAAGAAACTGGTCAATTACATCCGCGGCCAGGAGCAGGTCGATTACCGCCCCCGCGTACTCGACTACGACGGCGACGGCACGGACGAGGTCATGCGCCTCGGCGACATCGTCCACTCGACGCCTACCGTGCAGGCCGCGCCGGCCGAGGCTTTCGACATTCTCGCCCTCGACGAGAGCTATGCGACTTTCCGCACGCAATACCGCAACCGCCGCAACGTCATCTACGTCGGCGCCAATGACGGCATGATCCATGCCTTCAATGGCGGCTTCTTCGATGTCTCGGGGCGCGCCTTCAAGACCCAATTGACCAGCGAGACCGCGCACCCGCTGGGCTCGGAGATCTGGGCCTATGTGCCGAAGAACCTGCTCGGCCACCTGCAATGGCTGAAGGAAGAAGACTACAGCCACGTGTTCTATGCCGATCTGAAGCCGCTGCTGTTCGACGCCAAGATTTTCGACGCCGATGTCGATCATCCGAATGGCTGGGGGACGGTATTGGTGGTCGGCATGCGCCTCGGCGGCGGCCACGACAGCAACGGCATCGTGCTCGATACCGAGGCCGACGGCATCGGCGGCGCCGACGACGTGCTGACCAAATCGGCCTACGTGGTACTGGACGTCACCAATCCGGAGAAGCCGCCCAAGCTGATCGCCGAGCTGTCACCGCCCGGGCAGTTCTTCACCACCAGCTTCCCGGCGGCGGTCGTCATGGGTGAAGCGATCCCGACGACCGACCCCTCCCCGCCCAACAACTGGTACCTGCTGCTCGGCTCGGGGCCGACAGCGCTGGGCTCAGTAGAATCGACACAGAATGCGCGGGTGTTCGGCTACGACCTGCGCGAACTCGTGCTCGGCAACAGCGGCGTGGTCGAATCCGGCCCGTTCGCCCAGGGTGCGGCGAACGACGGCATTGGTTATGTCGACACCAATGACCCCAACACCTTCGTCGGCGAATTCACGGTCGCGGATCAGGATCTCGACATGAAGGCCGAGGCCGTTTATTTCGGCACAGTCGGCGGTCAATCCGGCACCGGCGGCAACTTCTTCCGCATGACCCTGGCCGAGAAGGAAGATGCCGCCGATTGGGAGGCTCCCTTCAAATTGCTGGCCGTGGACAAGCCCTTCTCGTCGCGCGCATCGATCACCGTCGACGAGCAGTTCCGCACCTGGCTGGTGGTGGGTACCGGACGCCTCTACACCAACACCGACAAGGAATCGACGGCCGTGCAGACGCTCTACGGATTTATCGACCCTTACGCCAACCCGGACACCGCCCCGGCCCTGATCGGCCCGCTCGATCACACCGCTTTCGAAGACGTGACCAACGCCACGACGCTCACCAACGGCTCCGTCGACCTCGACGGCGATGGCACTGAGGACACCACCTACGATGCCTTCGCGGCCACGGTCGAGGAGGCGGGCGGCTGGTTCCTGAACTACCAGTTCGATCCCTCCTTCGTCGGCACCTCCGAACGCCAAGTTGCCAATCCCACCCTGATTGGCGGCATCGCCCTTGCCACCGCCTTCACCCCGAGCACCGATCTGTGCGGCGCAGAGGGTGAGAGCCGCTTGCTCGGCCGCGCGTTCGACTCCGGCCTCGTGCCGCCCGGCGGGATCTTCGGTACCGAGGCCTGCGCGAGCTGCCCGACCGGCGTCGCCGAAGCCGTCGGGACGATCAGCCTCGGCAAAGGCCTGGCCTCCTCGCCGAGTATCCATATCGGCAACCAGGATGTGCCGGGCAAGGTCACCGTCATCGTGCAGCAGTCCACCGGCGCCATCACCGGCACCGAGGCACAGACGCTAGGCGGGCTCCGCAACGGCGAGATCTCCTGGCAGGAATTTCGTTCGGAATAACACTCACTGGAAGCAATGCCATGCCTGATCTCCACCCCTTCGAACGCCGCCCGCCGCGATCTGCCATGAGCGGGATGACCCTGATCGAGCTGATGATCGTCGTGCTTATCGTCGGCATCCTCGCCGGCGTCGGCTATCCCGCCTATATCGATTATGTCGACCGCGCCCGGCGTGCCGACGGCAAGGCCCTCTTGATGGACGCCGCCGCCCGCATGGAACGCTACTATTTCGACCGCAATCGCTATACGACCGATCTCTCCGAACTCGGCTACGGTGCGGGCACGGTCACTTCGGCGGAAGACAATTACACCCTCGCAGCCGCGGCTTGCTCGGGTGGCACGATCGCGACCTGCTATCTGCTGACGGCGACACCGAATTCCGGCACCTTCGACGACAGCGACAAATGCGGCAATCTCACCCTCGATTCACGGGGCGCGCAGGGCCGCAGCGGGTCGGGTTATACGGTCGACCAGTGCTGGGGGCGTTGAGCCGTGATGCACTCGCTCAGGTCGAACGAAGGCGTCTCATCCGGCATCGGGCTGTACGCACCCGCACTGTGCCTTGGCCTGTTGCTGGCAAGCACCGGGGCTGGCGGCGCGAACGTCTACAAATGGACCGACGGCGACGGCACCGTGAATTTCTCGGATAAGCAGGCGCCGGACATCAAAGCAGAAAAGCTGCAAATCGACACCCACACCGACGATGCTACGGCAGAGCGTCTGCAACAGCTCGAGGCCGCCGCCGAGGCCAATCGACGAGAGCGCGAACAAGCTGCGGCCGAAGCGGCGGAAGCGGCGCGCGAGAAGGAGAGAATAGAGGCGCACTGCCATGAAGCGCGAGCGAAATACGAGCAGCTGAAGAACGCGCGCCGCCCACAGTACATCAATGAGCAGGGCGAACGCGAGTTCATCGACGAGGCCCAGCGTGAGAAGTGGCTGAACGCGGCGCAAACCGAAATCGACGAGCACTGCAAGGATTGAAACACGGCCGGGCGTGCTGCGCGCCCGGCCGTGCCGGTTGAATCAGTTCGTCCTGCTGCGCGGCTGGCGGGCGTAACGTCGATGCTGCAACAAGCTGCTCAGACTTTACTGTAGCGCCCCACCTCCTCGAGGCGCTGACCGGCATTGATCAGCTCCCGCGGCAGGCTGAACACGACCTGTTCTTTGATGCCCGGCACCTCGGCGACGGCATGCCCACCGCGATCCTGCAGGGCCTGCACGACCTGGTCGACCAGCACCTCGGGCGCCGAGGCGCCGGCCGTGACGCCGACGCTCTGTTTGCCGCTCAGCCAATCGTCGCGGATCTCGCCGGCACTGTCGATCAGATAGGCGGGGATGCCCTGCTTCTCCGCGATCTCTTTCAGGCGCGTCGAATTCGAGCTGGTCTGCGAGCCCACCACCAGAATCAAATCGCAATGCTGGACCATGCGTTTGACCGCATCCTGGCGGTTCTGAGTCGCATAGCAGATATCGTCTTTCTTCGGGCCGATGATCTTCGGGAAACGCTTGCTCAAGGCATCTATGATCTCGGCCGTGTCGTCCATGGACAGCGTGGTCTGGGTGACGAAAGCGAGGAACGCGGGATCTTTGACCGCGAGCGTCGCCACATCGCCGATGGACTCGACCAGGTACATGCCGCCGCGGCCGTCGTCGTGGCGACGATACTGACCGAGGGTTCCCTCCACTTCAGGATGACCCGCATGCCCGATGAGGATGCATTCGCGCCCTTCCTGCTGGTAGCGGCCGACTTCCATATGCACCTTGGTCACCAACGGACAAATGGCATCGAAGACGCGCAACTGCCGCCGCGCGGCTTCCTCGCGCACCGCCTTGGCGACGCCGTGGGCGCTGAAGATGACGGTGGCGTCGTCCGGCACCTCATGCAGCTCGTCGACGAACACCGCGCCTTTGGCGCGCAGCCCGTCGACGACATATTTATTGTGGACGACTTCGTGGCGAACGTAGACGGGCGCACCGAAAATCTCCAGTGCGCGTTCGACGATACCGATGGCACGATCGACGCCGGCGCAGAAGCCACGAGGATTGGCGAGATGTATTTGCATGGGGTCAGGCCCTGCTGGGAAATGAATGGCGGCGATTATACGCCGCCGGCTCCCGCTTCGCAGGGACGCCGGAATTCATGCACTTCGTTCAGGGTTATTCGTGCGCGGCGCACGCAGCACCAGCATCACCGCACCGACGCAGATGGCGGAATCGGCGACGTTGAAGGCCGGCCAGTACCAGCTCTGGTAATAAACCTGGATGAAATCGACCACATAGCCGAGCATCAGGCGGTCACACAGGTTGCCGCTGGCACCGCCCAGGATCAGCGCGAGCGCCAACGGCGCCCAGCGCTGCCCCGGTTCGAGGCTCGCCATCCACCATACCACCGCCGCGCTGACCAGCAGCGCGATGGCCGCGAAAAACCACCGCTGCCAGCCGGCCTGATCGTGAAACAGGCTGAAGGCGGCGCCGGTATTGTGCAGCAAGGTGAGATTGAATCCCGGCACTACGGCCCGCGGCACGGCGTACTCGAGCCAGGTGCTGGCGAGGTGCTTGGTCAGCTGATCGAGGACCGCCACGCCAAGCGCGATACCCAGCCACAGGGGCAGATTACGCGCCGAGATAGTCAAACGTCAGCTTCTCACGGGCGACGATACAGTCGCGGTGAATTTGTTCCGCCATCTCGGCAAAGGAATCGAACTGCATGTCGTCGCGAATGCGGTCGCAGAACTGGACCGAGATGCGTCGGCCATAGCACTCCTCATCGTAATCGAAGATGTGCACTTCGAGGACGTAGCGCGGATCGTCGATGACCGGCCGGTTGCCGACATAGGCGACCCCCAGTTTGGCGTCTGTACCGAGGCCATGCACCCGCACGGCGAAGATCCCGGACAGCGGCGCGCGGAGGCGATGAAGATCGATATTCGCCGTCGGGAAGCCCCATTCCCGACCTTGCTTGTGGCCGTGTACGACCCGCCCTTGAATACAGTAAGAATGGCCGAGCATACGGTCGGCTTCTTTCATATAACCGTGGCGGAGCAGGTAGCGGACATAGGTGCTGGAGATGCGTTTACCGATGAACAGAAAAGGCGGTGTCTGCTCGAGGGTGAAGCGATGACGCTCGGCCAGGTCATGGAGCAGGGTGAAGTCGCCGGCTCGGCCGCTGCCGAAGTGGAAGTCGTCGCCGATGATCAACGCGCGGATACCGAGCCTGGCGACCAGCAAGCGCTCGACGAAGGCTTGCGGTGAATAGGAGGCAAGCTTGCTGTCGAAACGCAGCACCAGCAGACGGTCGACGCCCCGGGCGGCGATGAGTTCGAACTTCTCACGGAATCGGCTCAACCGCGCGGGTACTCGGCCGCGGCCGAAGAACTCGGCAGGCTGCGGTTCGAAAATGATGACGAGGCTGGGCACGCCGGCTGCTTCAGAATGCCGCTTGAGGCGTTTGATGATCTCCGTATGGCCGAGATGCACACCATCAAAGTTGCCAATGGTCGCGACGCAACCGTGATGCGCGGCCTTGACGTTGTACATTCCTCGGATCAATTGCATCGGCTGGCTGAATAGATCTGGATGGAGGGCGGCTTGCGGCAGCGCACCATTATACGCCCGGCTCGCGCATCGACATATGGCGTGGCCGCACTCCGCTGAGCGCCAACATGCAGAAATACACCAGCGCGCCGAGCGCTATACCACTGGCGAGCTGCACCGCGCGCTCACGGCCGTCCCAACTGCTCCACACGGCCAGCGGCTCCAACCAACCGAGCAGCACGGCGCCCATGACCAGGTTGGCGCAAGCGACCTGCAGCACGAAACGCCACCAGCCCGCTTGCACCCGGCAGACGCCGGCAACGACCAGGCCGCGCCACAGCAGCGCCGCATTCAGGCAGGCCGACAGCGTCGTCGCGAGCGCCAGGCCGGCGTGCGCGAGCGGAAACACCAGGATCAGGTTCAGCACCATGTTCGCGCCCATCGCGATGATGCCGATGCGCACCGGTGTGCGGGTGTCCTGCCGGGCATAGAAGCCGGGCGCCAGAATCTTGATCAGCATGAACGCAACCAGACCACCCGAATAGGCGACGAGGCTGCGCGCGGACATCGCGACATCGTGCTGACCGAGCTCGCCGTACTGGAACAGCGTGCTCAAGGTAGGCACTGCGAGGATCGCCAGCGCCAGCGCAGCCGGAGTGCCGATCAGCAGCACCCAGCGCAGCGCCCAGTCCAGCGTCGCCGAGAATCGCTCGGTACTGCCTTCGCTGTGACGGGTCGACAGCACCGGCAGGATGACCGTCGCCAGCGCCAGCCCGAACACGCCCAGTGGAAATTCGACCAGGCGATCGGCGTAATAGAGCCAGGAGATACTCCCCGTCACGAGAAAGGATGCAATCACGGTGTCGAGCAGCAGATTGATCTGCGCCACTGAGACCCCGAAGATTGCCGGCCCCATCAGGCGCAGGATCCGCCTTACGCCGGTGTGGGCGAAGGACACCACCAGCCGCACGTTCAATCCGAGCCGCGCCAACGCCGCGAGCTGCACCGCGAGCTGTGCCACCCCGCCGACCAGCACGCCCACGGCGAGCGCGAGAACGGGCTCGTCGAGCCGTGGCGCCAGGCCCAGCGCGCAGCCGATCAAGGCGATGTTGAGCAGCGCCGGCGTCAAGGCCGGTACCGCGAAACGCCCGAAGGTATTGAGAACCGCCCCGGCCAGGGCGGTGAGGGAAATCAAGAGCAGGTACGGAAAGGTCAGACGCAACAAAGCGGCGGCGAGTTCGAGCTTATCCACTTCGCCGATGAATCCAGGAGCGAAGACCATGATGAATATGGGAGCCGCAATGACGCCGAGTGCGACGAAAGCCGTGAGTACGACCGCGAGCGTGGCTGCGGTGGCGCCGATGAGTTCACCCACCGCGGCCGGCTCGCGCCGCTCGCGGTACTCGGCAAGCACCGGCACGAAGGCCTGGGCGAAGGCCCCCTCGGCGAACAGGCGGCGGAACAGATTCGGGATCTTGAATGCGACGAAAAAAGCGTCGGCCGCCAGCGACGCCCCGAACACGCGCGCGATAACGACATCCCGGACGAAGCCCAGGATCCGCGAGATCAGCGTCATCTGGCCGACCACAGCGGTCGAACGTAGCAGTCCTTTGGTCAGCTCAATGAACCCCGTTTAGCTTCGCGGGTACGCGAACGAAGGTAATTATACGCGCCCCGCACCACCTCTCAGTGCCCCGCGCATTGACAATTCCGCGCCAAGACAGCATATTTGCGCGCCTTCCAGCCGCAGACCGTTATTGGAGTAAGCCCTTGGCCAATTCGCCCCAGGCAAGAAAACGCGCACGCCAGTCCGAACAACAGCGCAAACACAACGCCAGCCGCCGGTCGCTGCTGCGTACCCGCATCAAGCAGGTCATCAAGGCCATCGACGCCGGCGACAAGGCCGTCGCCGAGCAGGCCTATGCCACCGCGGTACCCATCATCGATCGCATGGCCGGCAACGACATCATCCACAAGAACAAAGCCTCGCGGCACAAGTCGCGCCTGGCGGCACGGATCAAGGCGATGGCCTGAACCGGCCGCGCGGCGATCTTGATGAAAGCCGGCCGCGTGCCGGCTTTTTCGTGGCATCAGGATCGGTTCAGGCGCTGCCCGATCGCTCGATCAACAGATTGTCGCGGTGGATCAGTTCGGGCTCGCGCACGTAGCCCAGCATCGCTTCGAACTCGCGCGACGGCCGCCCGGCGATGAGCCGGCACTCGGTCGCCGCGTAATTGACCAGGCCGCGGCCGATTTCGTCACCGCGCAGCGTGTGCAGGGTGACCAGTTCGCCACGGGCGAATTCACCCGCGACCGCCTGCACACCAACCGCCAACAGACTCTTGCCCTGCACGCTCAGCGCAGTGCAGGCGCCGTCGTCGAGGACCAGGCGCCCGCGCGCCTTGATCGAGGCGCCCAACCACTGCTTGCGCGCGGCGATCTTCTCGCGCGTCGAATGCAGGAGCGTCCCGACGCCTTCGCCGCGTCCAATCGCGCTGAGCACATCGGGCTGGCGGCCGGAGGCAATGATCGTCGACGTCGCGGAGCGCGCCGCGAGGCGCGCCGCGCGCAGTTTGGTGCGCATGCCGCCGCGGCCCCAGGCGCCGCCGTCTCCGGCGATGCGATCGAGATCCGGGGCATCCACCAATGCGTAGTCGATGAGCGTCGCCTGCGCATCGTGGCGCGGGTCGGCCGTCATCAAGCCCGCCTGGTCGGTGAGGATGACGAGCAGGTCGGCTTCGATCAGGTTGCTGACCAGGCCGGCCAGGGTATCGTTGTCGCCGAGACTGATCTCGGCCGTAGCCACGGTATCGTTCTCGTTGATGACAGGAAACACGCCGAGCTCGAGCAAAGTCCACAAGGTGCTGCGGGCGTTCAGATAGCGTTGACGATCGGCCAAATCCTCGTGCGTGAGCAGTACCTGGGCGGCACGGCGGCCGGATTTCTCATAGGCCTGGTCCCAGCCGCGGACCAGGCCCATCTGGCCGATCGCGGCCGCCGCCTGCAGCTGATTGAGGACATGAGGACGCTGCTTCCAGCCCAGCCG
>JBBDTC010000054.1:0-1862 GCA_040904625.1 Gammaproteobacteria bacterium | reverse complement strand
CACGCAGCCAGTGAAATATGGCCCACATCAAAGGCTCGCAGCCGCTGCCGTCGAGAGCCGAAATGCGATGGACAGGCCCTGACCAGCCGTGCTCGCGCAGGCGCGCTTCGAAGGCCTCCACCGCGGCGGCCGGCGCGACGTCGATCTTGGTCAACACCACCCAGCGCGGACGCGCAGCAAGCTCGGCGTCGTGGCGCTCGAGTTCGGCGGAAATGGTTGTGAAATCCGTCATCGGATCGCGTTCGGGATCGAAGCCCGAGACGTCGACCAGATGGAGCAGCAAACGTGTCCGCTCGAGGTGTTTGAGGAAGCGCAAGCCGAGCCCGGCGCCAGCCGCAGCGCCCTCGATGATGCCGGGAATATCGGCGATGACGAAGCTCTGCTCGGTGCCGAGCCGGACCACACCGAGATTCGGCACGAGCGTGGTGAAGGGGTAATCGGCGACCTTGGGGCGCGCGGCCGAGACCGCCCGAATGAGCGTCGACTTGCCGGCGTTGGGCAGGCCGAGCAGACCGACGTCGGCGAGCAATTTCAGTTCCAGGCGCAGTTCGCGGCTCTCGCCCGGGGTGCCCGGTGTGGTCTGTCGCGGAGCGCGGTTGATACTGCTCTTGAACCGTGCGTTGCCGATGCCGTGGAAACCGCCCTGCGCCACCTGCAAGCGGGTGGCGGTGCCCACCATATCGCCGATCAGCTCATCGGTCTCGGCATCATAGACCAGGGTGCCTTCCGGTACTCTGACGACCAGGTCGTCGGCGCTCTTGCCGCGCCGCTCGCGGCCTGAACCGGGCTGGCCATTGGCCGCCGTGAAGCGGCGCTTGAAGCGGAAATCGATCAGCGTGTTGAGCCCGGCGTCGACTTCGAGCCAGACGCTGCCGCCGTCGCCGCCGTCGCCGCCGTCGGGCCCGCCGCGCGGAATGTATTTCTCGCGCCGGAAGCTCAGGCAGCCGTCACCGCCTTTGCCGGCTGAGACCGTGATGGTGGCTTCGTCGACGAACTTCATCGGGGGTCTGAGAGGACAGCTATCGACTTCGTGCCGGCATAAAAAACCCCGTCAGCGACGGGGTTTCGCGTGCTTCTTGCAGTCGCGGGCCGATTACGCGGAGACGACGCTCACCACGCGCCGCTTGAGCGCGCCCTTGCGTTCGAAACGGACTTCGCCTGCGGAGGTGGCGAACAGGGTGTGGTCGCGCCCGCAACGGACATTGGGCCCGGCATGGAAATGCGTGCCGCGCTGGCGCACGATGATGTTTCCGGCGCGCACCTGCTCGCCGCCGAAACATTTCACGCCCAGTCGTTTGGACTCCGAATCGCGCCCGTTGCGCGTACTGCCGCCTGCTTTCTTGTGTGCCATGATTCAGCCTCTCGCCACGCCGGTGATCTCGACCCGGGTGTAATTCTGTCGGTGGCCCATCTGCCGCCGGTAATGCTTGCGGCGCTTGAATTTGACGATGCGCACCTTGTCACCGCGACCGTGCTCGAGCACTCTCGCGGTCACCCGGGTGCCGGCCAGAAACGGCGCACCGACGTCTACCGTCTCGCCCTCGGTGAGCATCAATACCTGCTCGAACTCGATTTCGGCGCCGGGCTCGGCCGGCAGGCTTTCGACATTGAGCTTGTCGCCGGCCGCGACACGGTATTGCTTGCCGCCCGTCTTGATCACTGCGTACATCGTTGGATACCTGGGATATTGTCCGTGTCCGGGGCAATCGAGGGCCCGAACGAGCGCGGGATTCTACGGAAAACCCCTGAGGGAGACAAGGCGGCGGTGCAGAAAATGGTAATTTGGCGGCGCTCTTGGCAAGATCAGCACGCCCTGCTCACCTAGCGCCCCTGCAAACCCCGTGGACGACACTCAAGCCCGC
>JBBDTC010000053.1:0-10622 GCA_040904625.1 Gammaproteobacteria bacterium | reverse complement strand
AGTGGTTCTATTCAACTGACGAGCAACGCCGCCAGACGGGATGGATCGGCGTTCCAAATCGTTCGGTTATTTTGCGGCGGACCCTTAGGCCGCATCTACTACGACGGTGGCATAGCGGTCCATATCGGCGCGTATTCTCGTTAAATAGCCCCACTATTCGCCTCGAATACGCGCCAATCTGGCCTCGCTCTCCCACTCGCCTCGTCACGATGCCCTAAGTCCGACAGGCTGCTAGCGGACACCGCCAATTGCAGTAGATGCGGCCGACAGACTGCCAGGCACGTCGGATGCGACGTGCAGTGACCGGGCGATCTACAATCACCGCACTGGGGGGTGCTGTGCTTCGAGCGCGGGAGAACCGTCCAGCACGTTAATAGTTCAAACCGACGTACCCTGGTACTTTCGGTGAACCACGCTTTGCAACAACTTAGGAGAGATGCATGTTTTCGCACATCATGGTAGGCAGTGACGATATCGAACGTTCGAAGACTTTCTACGACGCCACGCTCGGCGCGCTCGGCGCGAAGCCCGGGACCGTCGACGACAAGGGGCGCCTGCTGTATATGCACGGTGGCGGCTTGTTCATGGTGAGCAAGCCAATCGATGGCAAACCGGCCTGCCATGCCAATGGCGGGACCATCGGCTTTGCGTGCGCCACGCAGGAACAAGCCGATGCCTGGCACGCGGCCGGCATGGCCAATGGCGGCACCAGCTGTGAGGATCCGCCTGGGGTGCGTGAGAGCGGCTTCGGCAAGTTGTACCTGGCTTATCTGCGCGACCCGGACGGCAACAAGCTGTGTGCCCTGCATCGCGTGGGATGATCCGGTTGAGCGAACCGGTAAGAAGGTTTAGGGAAGGTCTGAACAAGACTTCTACTGGTCACTGTACATTTGCCAAGTAATTGAATCCGTTCGTGGTGAGCCTGTCGAACCACACGCCGAATCAACTTGTACAAGCTTCCTTAGACCGAGGAAGCGGGCCGCGCACGGTTCTCGATCACGGGAACATCGACGCGGCCCGACTCCGCTTCAAGACATTGCAAACCTCGCCGCTGCGCGCGCGACCTTGCGGTCTTCATCCACGCTCAAGGCTAGCTCCGCGCGAGCCAAGGCAAGGCGAGCATGCTGCTTTGCCAGATCGCGCGTCTGTTCATCACCGATGACTGTCAAGGAATGCAGCGCTTTCAGTATGCGCACCACGACCTCGATGGTGCCCGATCCATCCCGGGCTATCGGTGTAAACGCATCGTCGAACATGTCTACCAGCGCGATTTCAGGCACTTCGACCCGCTCGTATTTGCATGGCCGGGCTTCATCCTGCTCGAGTGGCTTCAGCCAGAGCGCGAACAATCGTACCAGTCTGCCGATGATATCGATGGCGGTGCCCGGATCGTTGACGCCGGGGGACAGCGCGCGGCTGGCGACTTCGGCGAGAACGATCAAACCGAAGCGGGGATCATCGTCGTAGACGCGTTCGTTACCGATGAGGAATGCTTGCTCGATCGCCTGGCGGTTGTCTTCGGATACCGGTGCCGAATGCGGGACGAAGTAGGCCAGCGGCCGCCCCGGACCGGTGAACGTGCCCGGTAGTGCAGCAACCCGGATGCGCAGATTGCCGCGCTCGGCGCAGGCCTGCAGCGCCTCGATGTCGACTTGCTGGACGTAGCCAATCGAGGTGCCGTGTAGCGCTTCGCCCTGGGGTGAATCGGGCTCGGCCGGACAGGCGCAAAGCGTGGGCGCCAGGCGCCTTTGTTGCAGCGATTCGGCCGCGGCGCTTTCGAGCTTCTCGACGGTCGAGCTGACTTGTCCCAGCCGCGCAATGCGATCCGTCCAGCGCACGAACACGCCGATAACGATGGCGAACACGAGCAGTGTCAACAGGAACAGCACAAAGCGGCCACCCTCGCCGTAATAGGCGTTCTTCAGCGCAACGAGCGCGACGATGCTGAAGATGAATGCGCCAATGAATGTCGACATCGCAGTCTGCGAGGCGTCATCGGCGACGACCAGCGTAAAAGCGCGCGGTGTAGCCATGTTGCTGGCCGATGAATAGGCCGAGACCATGGCGCCGACGGAGAACGTGGCGATCACCAGCATGCTGGCAGACATCGTCACGAGCAGTGTCTCGACGGAGTCCAGCGTGACCGTTGGCAGTTTGTCGCCCAGCGATTGCTGATCGGCACCCTTGGCCAGAAAGGCGCCGGCGACCGACAGGAAGCACATGGCGAGCGGTTTGACCCACAGTCTCTCGCCGAGCCTATTGAGAAAGAAGCGAATGCGATCCGGCATGCCGAGGCCTCCGGGCATAGGGAACGGCGCATCCTAGCATGCCAACTCGGCCATCCTGTTTTCCAGCATGCCCCTATTGCGAAGTTCCGTACGCCGGTTCCGTTCGCTGACGCACGGCACGCCGGCACCGGCATGGCCATGATGAGGCGTGTCGACCAGACCGATGCAGATGGAAGAGGAAGACGGCCCGACCGCTCATGTCATCGTCAATTGAACCCTCTCAACGAGCTAACTGGAAGCGTACGCTGATCGTACTCATTGGCGTATGCGTAGTGCTTCCGCCATTGCTCATGCTCTATCTTATGTACCTGTTCGACTGGAACCGGGCGCGCGATCCATTGAGCTCCGCGGCAAGTTCGCAAACCGGACGCAACATCGCCATTCAGGGCGAGCTGCGCCCGGACTGGGGATGGCCAATCACCCGCTTGAGCGCGTCCGGACTCACTATCGGCAACGTTCCCGGCGGGAGCGCGCCGGAGATGTTACAACTCGAGCGCATCGACATCGCGATCGACCTCGGCAGCCTGTTAGCGGGCGTCGTGGAGTTCACCGAACTGAAGCTGACCAAACCAAGGCTGCTGCTGGAGAAGAATGCCGAAGGCGCGGCGAATTGGCGCTTCCTGGACAATCCGCCCGGCGGATTCGCATTATGGTTTCTGCCGGACACCCGTGGTGAGTTCCCGACCATCGGCCGTCTCTCCATCGTGGACGGCTGGGCCAGGTACAGGGATCCGGCGAACGACACCGACGTGACTTTGAATGCCGCTACGGTCGAAGGCCAGGCCGATGGCGATGTGGAGACAATCCGCTTCGCAGGCGAAGGCGTATTCCAGGGCGAGCCGTTCCACTTCGAGCTGACCGACGCCGATGTCGATACGCTGCGTGACTCCGACGTCCGCTACCCGCTGACAGCATCCATCGTAGCCGGTGATACGTCCGCCGACCTGGAAGGCACCGTCATCGACCCGCTGCAGCTGACTGGCCTCGACGTCGAAGTACGCGTCAAAGGCGCCAACGCCGCGGATCTGTTTCCATTGACCGGCATCGCGTTTCCGCCGACCCCGCCCTACGAAGTCACCGGGCGGCTCTATTTTGTCGATGGCCTGTGGACCTTCAGTGACTTCGCGGGTCGTATGGGCGGCAGCGATCTGGCCGGAAACCTGAGTTGGGATGTGCGTCCGGCGCGGCCGCTGCTGACGGGCAAGGTAAGCAGTCGTAAACTCGCAATCGCCGACCTCAGCGGCTTCATCGGCGCGGAGCCCGATGTGGCCTCCGCGCGCGTCCTCCCGGACGTTCCGCTCGACATCTCCCGTCTCGCCGCGATGGACGCGCAGGTCGAGTTCCACGGGCTCAGCGTGGCCGCGACCAGGCTGCCGGTCGACGACTTCTACGCCAAGCTCGATCTCGAGGACCGGCTGCTCAGAATCCTGCCGGTGCGCTTCGGCAGCGGTCAGGGTGATATCACGATGTGGATGACGATCGATGCACGCCAGGAACCCGTGCGCATCGCCAGCAAGATGGAAGTCCGTCGCGTGCCTATCGCGGGCCTGTTTGCTACCGCGTCCGCTGCCCTCGGCAAGGCCAATCTCGCCGAGGGCTATATCGGCGGCACCGCAGATCTCGCGGGCACCGGCAGCAGTCTGCGCGACATGTTCGCAAGCGCCACCGGCAATATCGGCTTCGGTATGGACGGTGGGCAGCTCAGTCAGCTGATGGTCGAACTCATCGGTCTCGATATTGCCGAATCGGTTGGCTTCTTACTCGCCGGTGACGAGCCCGTCGCGATCCGCTGCGTGATCGCCGATTTCGCGGTCGACGATGGCCTCATGACACCACGCGCTTTCGTCATCGACACCGACGACACGCTCGTGACGGGTACGGGCTCGATCAATCTGAAGGAAGAAGTCGTCGATCTCGAGCTGGTACCACAACCGAAGGACTTCAGCCCGTTGACACTGCGCATGCCGCTCGACGTCACTGGCACGCTGGCGGACCTCGATTTCAGCGTCAAACCAGCGGGTCTGTTGGCCCGGGGGGCGGCGGCGGTGGCGTTGCTGTTCGTATTCCCGCCCGCGGCCATCGCGGCGTTCGTGGATTTCGGGCCTGGTGAGGACAGTCAATGCGTGGAATTGCTCGCTGCAATGGCGCGCAGCAGCGACGATGCGCCGAAAAACGCGCGGCTCGTGCCTACGAACGAGTAGGGGGCGGTCACCGGTCGGTCATCCGCCGCCGGCCTGTACTTGCTCGTCGCAGGAAGCGCCGACGGCTTGCCTCTCTTGCCCGAGGCCGCTGGCAAGCACGCGGCTCAGCCAAGATACGGCGCAACCGCCGCGCGCACGGCTTTGGCCACGGCAACGGAGTCCGGCGTGTCCGAATGCACGCAGATGGTGTCGACCCGGGTCGGCACGTCCTTGCCGTTGACGGAGCGTATCTTGCCTTCCTTGACCACGCGCATGACCTGCTCGACGGCCTTGGCGGGCGCCACCGGCGTGTGGTGCCGGGTGATGATGCAACGGCCCTCGTCGTCATAATCGAGGTCAGCGAAGATTTCCCACAGCACCTCCGTGTACTGCGGCCAGACTGTCTCGTGCAGCGTGCCGGTCGTGCCGTACATCGGTACGCCGAAAGCCTTGGCCGCTTCCGCGCAGGCCGTGGCGACGTCCTCGTCCGTCCACGCGGCGCCGTAGAGCGCGCCATGTGGCTTGATGTGGTTCAAGGCCATGCCTTCCAGGTCCAGAAAACCTTTCAGTGCGGCGACCTGGTAGATGATCGTGTCGCAGAGCTCATCGCGGTCCATCTTCATGTAGCGCCGGCCGAAGCCGTCGCGGTCGGGAAACGACGGGTGCGCGCCGACCTTGACGCCGTGCTTCTTCGCCAGTCGTACAGTCTTGTGCATGACCGCGGGGTCCGAAGCGTGGAAACCGCAGGCCACGTTCGCCGAAGTGATGTAAGGCATGATCGCCTCGTCGTCGCCGCACTTGTAGATGCTGTACGCCTCGCCCATGTCGCAATTGATATCGATGGCCATCATCGTTCTCCTGTGTGCTCGAATAGGATTCCATCATCACGGGGGCGCACGATCCGTCCCACCCATTGCCCCGAGCGGCGTGACACCGGACCCCCGTCGATCTGACATATGACCAGGGTCATGATCGCGGTCGATTTCGGCAGGACATTCATTGCGGGATGCGTGCTCGACGAACTCGGACCGCCGTCATTCCACGGACAGGGCATGTTCGTTGTCGATCGCGCTACGCAGCCGTGTAAATTCTTCGCGCAGACTTTCGCGGGTCTCGGCGGTCAGTCTGGCCGCGCATTGGCGTTCGGCTACCGCGAGGTCTTCGCTTGCCAGCTTGTGCGCGGCTTCGATCAGTTGGCGTTCGAGCGGCGCGATATGCTCGCGAAGCAGCGTGATATACGCATCGGTTTCCTTGGTCAGGCGGCCGCGTGGGACCATATGACCGGACAGCACACCGTCGAGCATATTGTGCAAAGCAATGGCCAGCACACTGTGGCGCTCGTGCCGCCGATGCAGCGCCTCGGCCAATTGGTGGAGCTCCGGCTGATGCTGGCCGAGGCGCTCGAGCAGGCAATCCTCATACGGAAACAGTACCGCGGGCAGGTAATGTGCGCAGTAATGCATGATGTCGCGCAGCAGGCGGTAATTGGGATCGCTCGCACCATCGTGCAGGATCGCGGCCTGCGCATCGAGAATATCGACGACATGCGCGGCGTGGGCGCATTCTTCCTCAACGAAGTCCAACAAATCGCTCATCGCATCTCTCCGTGGACCCGACCTGTAGCGAGTATAAACCGCGAACTCAATCGAGTCTGACCCCCCGAGCTGCGCTGCCGTGGGCGCTTCGAGGATGGTGTAATCAGCAGAATATCACTCGTGCGGCAAGATAAAGCCGTAGCGCCTCAGGATGGACCGTGCGGCATCACTCGCGATGTAGTCATAGAAGCGGCGTGCGTCACCGTGGGCCCCATCCAACACGACCATGCGCTGGGCCATACGTTGATGCCAGCGTTCCGGGATGAGGGCGAAGGCACCGCGGTCGCTGAGTGCGGGTGACAAGGCCAGGGACAGCGCCACGATGCCGCCTTGGGTCGATCCGGAAGCGGCAAACTGCGCCGCCTGGGCGATGTTCTCGCCCAGCACGAGATGTGATTCGATTCGGTCCCACAGGCCGGCGTGTTGTAAAGCCTCTTTGGCGCGCATGCCGTAAGGCGCATGTTCCGGGTTGGCGATGGCGAACTTGCGCAAGCGGCCATCGGCGAGCGCCGCACCCAGATCAGCGAGTTCACCATCGGCGACGAGTGGTGCACCGTTCGGCACGAACAGTCCAATCCGGCCGTAGGCATACAGGCGGCCTTCGTCCACGGTCCGGCCCGCCGCGGCAAGCCTGAAGACAAAGGCCTCATCGGCCGACAGGAACAGGTCGAACGGTGCCCCCTGCAGGATCTGTGAGTAGAACGTACCTGAAGAGCCGAACACGAGGCGTATTGGGTAGCCGGTGTCCTCCTCGAAGCGCGCGGCGACTTCTTCCAGGGCGAACTCCAGATCCGATGCTGCGGCGACGGTAAGCGGCGCCTGCGCCGGCAACGCAGACGTGCACAGCACTAGACCGAGAGCAAGCAGGTGCCGCGTGAGTGCGCGTCGGGTGAGGCCTGGCATTCGGGTTCCTCTCGAGCCGTCAGAATGGAGGGCGTCGACTGTGTCGTTTCGATTGGAGTATAGCGAGCTTCGTCTGAGCGCGGCCACCACGCGCACGGCGAGCCGCCGTCGGTTCGTTACACTACGTCCTCATCCAGAATCGGAGCCACAAACATGGCCAGTGCAGGCAATCGCCAGGTGTTGCTGAAATCACGTCCGACCGGCATTCCGCAGGCCGAGCATTTCGAGATCGTCGAGGCCACGATTCCGACACCCTGTCCGGGTCAGGTACTGGTCCGCAATCACTTGCTTTCAGTCGATCCGGCGATGCGCGGGTGGGTGGCCGACGTCGGCAATTATTCTCAGCCGGTCGCCATCGGCGAGGTCATGCGTGCGCTCGCTGTCGGGCGCATCGAGGCTTCCAGGCTCGATGGTTATCGTATCGGCGACTACGTCATGGGCATGTTCGGCTGGCAGGATTACGCAGTGGTCGACGCCGCGCGTATCGAACGCAAGATTGAGCCCGGCCCCTTGCCCTTGTCGACCGCACTCGGGGTGCTCGGGATCAATGGCCTTGCAGCCTATTTTGGTCTGCTCGATGCGGGCCAGCCGCGTGCCGGCGAAACCGTGGCGGTATCGACCGCCGCCGGTTCTGTCGGCTCTTGCGTCGGCCAAATCGCGAACATCCTCGGTTGCCGCACGGCCGGTATCACCGGCGGCGCGGCGAAAAAGGCACTGTGCACGGCGCAGTTCGGTTTCGCCGCTGCCATCGATTACAAGGTCGACGACGTCGATGCTGCGCTCGGCCTGGCCTGCCCGGAGGGCATCGATGTCTATTTCGACAACACCTCGGGTGTCATCACAGACGCTGTGCTCCGACACCTCAACGTCGGTGCGCGCATCGTCATCTGCGGCACGGCTTCGGTTTCGAACTGGGATCCGCCGCCGCTGGGCCCGCGCGTGGAACGGGTGCTGTTGACGCGCCGTGCACGCATGCAGGGCTTCGTGATTTTCGATTACGCCGCGCGCTATGCCGAGGCGCTGGCCGCGCTGACGCCGTGGGTCGAACGCGGTCTGATTCGCTATCGCGAGGAGATCCTGGACGGTATCGATCAGGCGCCTGATGCGATTGCCGGTCTTTATCGCGGTGACAATCTCGGCAAACGGCTCATTCGCCTCGTCGCCGCAGCCGCCTGAGGCGGCCAGCGCAGCTCGATGCGCGCCGGCACGGCCGCGGGCCAGCCTACTTGTAGTACTTCATGAAGTCGGGATCGCGCTTTTCCATCAGCGCCTTCACGCCTTCCTGCGACTCCGCCGTTTCGTAGTAGAGCTTGACCGCCTGCATCGCGAACTGGCCGAAGCCGCGGATGGATTCGGTATCCATGTTGAAGCTCTTCTTGGCAAGTGCAATCGCGGTTGGGCTGCGCTGATTGAGTTCGTCACACCAGTTCTGCACTTCCGTATCGAGCTCGTCGTCAGGGAAGACAGCATTGACGAGGCCCATGTCGAGCGCCTCCCTGGCCGAGTAGCGCCGGCACATGAACCAGATCTCTCGTGCTTTCTTCTCGCCGACGACGCGCGCCAGATAAGCGGTGCCGAAACCCGGGTCGACAGAGCCCATTTTAGGGCCGACCTGGCCGAAAATCGCGTTCTCCGAGGCGAGCGTCAGATCGCAGATCGTCGCAAACACGTTGCCGCCGCCGATGGCATAGCCACGCACCTTGGCGACGACTGGTTTGGGCACATCGCGTATGACCGAGTGCAGTTCCTCGACCGGCATGCCGACCGCGCCGCGGGCATCGTTGTCACCGTACTGGCCACCGGCATGGTCTGATTGATCGCCGCCGGTGCAGAAGGCCTTGTCGCCGGCGCCGGTGAGGACGATCGAGCCAACGTCGCGGTTCCAGCCGGCAGCCTGGAAAGCATCGATGAGCTCGACCACGGTACGCGGACGGAAAGCGTTGTACTTCTTCGGACGGTTGATGGTAATGGTCGCCGTACGGCCGTTGACCTCGTAGAGGATGTCTTCGTAATTGCTCATCAGTGATTTCCTGTGCGTTTGGAATTGTAGCCGGGTGCCGTCGCGCCTGTTGGCTAGTCAACCGATCATCGCATAGCCGCTGCCGCACGGATTGCGGACGCTGTGCCGGACGTCGGAGTCCGCCGCGATTACTCGTGGGCATTGAACCGGTCGGTTCGCCGGACCGCGCTGCGGCGGGACAGCATCGCCTCGCGGACGTGCACGGTTGGGTCGGCGGTTGCCGCTCAACGGGTTACACTCCCTCCAGTTTCATGACAAGCCATCGAATATCCATCCAGCACGCAAGGGGAGAACCGTGTCCACCTACGATAAGAAAGATCTCGGAGTCAATGTCGAGAACCATGTGGCGACAGTCGAAATCCGCCGTCCGCCGCACAATTTCTTCGATCTCGATCTGATCACCCAGATTGCCGATACCTACGCCGAGCTCGATGAGGATCCGGCCTGTCGCGCGATTCTGCTCTGTGCCGAAGGCAAGAATTTCTGCGCAGGAGCGAACTTCGGATCCGCCGATGCGACGAGTTCCATGGACAGCTCCTCGGGTGCCCTGTCGAACGGGCTCTACCGCCAGGCCGTACGCATTTTCCGCGCGCGCAAGCCGGTGGTCGCGGCCGTCCAGGGGGCGGCGATCGGTGGTGGTCTCGGCCTCGCGGTCGCGGCCGATTTCCGCGTCACCTGCCCGGAAGGCCGCTTCAGCGCCAACTTCACCAAACTCGGATTTCATCCAGGCTTCGGACTCACTGTCACGCTGCCCGAGCTCCTCGGCAAGCAGCGCGCAGCGCTGCTCTGTCTGACCAGTCGGCGCCTGAACGGAGAACAGGCGGTCGCCTGGGGCCTGGCTGATGTCTGCGTGCCTCTCGCCGAAGTGCGCAGCGCGGCGCTCGCACTCGCCAGTGAGATTGCGGGCTGCGCTCCGCTGGCCGTGGCCTCGACGCGCGCGACGCTGCGCCACGGGCTTGCCGATCGGGTCGCGATGCAGACCGATCACGAACTCGCTGAACAAAATGCGCTGCGCGCGACGGCCGATTGGGCCGAAGGAATCAAGGCGGCTGCCGAGCGGCGCGAACCGGTGTTCGTGGGCGCGTGATAGCCGGTGATCGAAGTGCGTGAGGAAGGTGAACGGGACGCACTGTTTTGCCTGTCTCGCCCGCTTTATCGTGCAGATGCTTGTCCACGCCTGAGCGGAGGCGCGACCGAAACGAGGGCGTAGGCTGAGATGCGTCTGGTACGAAGATTGCTTCGGCGTTCCGTATGAAACAAGACAACGAGACAGCCCAAAGCGGGCATGCTGCGCGCGCCGAGTACCTTGGCGAGATGCGCGACAATCTCCGCAAACTCGATGCCAATCTACAGCGACTCCAGCAACGGTCGCGAACGATCGCGCACGATGCCGAAGCCTATGCACGGTATCAGCAGCAATTCGAATTGATCCAGCAACGCCGGAGTGCCATAACCGAACGGCTTGAACGTGCCGAGGGGGCCGCTGGTGACGCTGCCGCGTGGGCGGAACTGAAGACCGAGATCGATCTGGCCTGGCGGGAACTGCTGACCGCAAACGACGCCGCCGGCAACGGCCCGGACGAGGATCCACAATCGAGTTCGTGATCGCGCGAGGGGCGATCCCTTATGCCGCGCT
>JBBDTC010000052.1:0-10737 GCA_040904625.1 Gammaproteobacteria bacterium | reverse complement strand
GGAAGAACAGCCGGTAGACCTTGGCGTAGTCGCCGGACACCTGCACCCGGTCGAGGCCGTAGTCCAGCACTTCGAGCAGACGTTCATTGTCGCGTTCCACCGCGATCGCCAGGGGACGGCTGAAGTACTCCGGGTCGAGGTAGGCGCCGCCGGCGAAGCTGCAGCAGCCGCGCGACGCGGGGCTGTCGAGCCAGAACATGTGGCGCACCGCGTCGTCGAACAGCGCGTCGAGTTCCCCGGTGCGCAGGGCTTCGCGGGCCTTGCTCGTGTCGTCGAAGGCCTGGATATCGGCCTGGCTGAAATAGGTTTGCAGGAAGGCCTCGTGCGCCGTGCCGGCGATCACGCCGACGCGCTTGTCGGCAAGCGTGCGCAGCTCGGCCGCCGACATCGTGCCGGCGCGCACCGCAAAACGCCCCAGAGTGCGATAATAGGGACGGGTGAAATCGGCCGTTTGCAGCGTCTCGCGCGACATCGCCAGGCCGCCGAGCACGGCGTCGCCCTCGCCCGCCTCGAGGGCCGGCATCAGCTCCTCCCATGGGCGCGCGACGAACTCGCAGGCGAGCCGCAGGTCGGCGCACACCGCCTCGGCCAGCATGACGTTGAAGCCGGTCAGGCTGCCGAAGGCGTCGCGATAGCTGAACGGCGGGAAATTGTCGTCGGTAATGAAGCGGATGGTGCCGACGTCGCGCAGCGCCGGCACCGGGGCGGTCGGGTCCACATGTCGGAAGGCGGGGACGGCGAAATCCTTCTCGGCCTCGTCCTCGTCCTGGGCATGGCCGGGCGCCGCCGCCAGCGCGATCGCCGCGGTCAGAGCCATAAGCTTGAGTTGGGCGGAAAAATAATGCAACATGCACGTGCAATGAATTGTGAACTGACGCTGTCCGGATCTACCTAGCCATATTCAGGCTGCCTAGCCAGACCGACGGCGCTTTCGATGGCAATCCGCGGCATTCGCCGCGCCTGGCATTCGGAGGTCGAGCTTGAGCCGGGCAGGCCAGGACACTCTGCTGAGCCGGGCAGTCAAGACGGGCGCAACCGGACCGGCGTTCACCGGAGAGGCCGACCTTGGCTTCGTCGGCTACGACGTGCTGGAAGCGGCGTGCCGCCGGCTCACCGCCCGCGAACTCGCGGTTGCGCTCAAGGACCGTTTCATGCCGATCGCCTTCGGACCCGAGCCGCAAGCCTATGTGGCGGCCGGCCCCACGGCGCTAAACGCCGCCTACGCACATGGCAGTTCGGTGGTCGCCACCGCCGACCCCCGCGACTTCGTTGCGGCGCTGCAGGCGATCTATGGCGGCGAAATCTGCGGTCGCGCCGCCGGCCACCTGGTTCAGGCCGCGCCCGAATTCTCCGCCCGCTGGCGGCTCAGACCAGCCCAGGGCGCCGCCCTCGCCGCTGGTGCGGTGGCCTTGGCGCTCGGCTGGTATGCCATGCCGCTGGCCGCGGCGATCGTCGCCAGCGTGGTGTTCGGCATCGTCTTCCTGGCGGTCTGCGCCATTCGCCTGCTCGGCCTGCTGAACGCACCGCCGCCGCCCAGGCCGCCGCAGCTCGGCGAGGCCGAGCTGCCCGTCTACACCGTGCTGGTGCCGCTGTTTCGCGAGACGAAAGTGCTCGGGCAGCTGATCGAGGCGCTGTCGCGGCTCGACTATCCGGCATTAGGTAGCAAACGCACCAAGGCCTAGACGCCAGGTGCCGCGCCTGATGCCTCGATAGTCGAGGCTGAATATGAAGACTCCACAACTCTGCTGCGGTCATGGTAACTGGTCTCATGACACGCACGCGAGCAGGCTTGGCACGAACGGCATCCCTGCTCGGCCCGAGGACGTGCCGGCCCGCGGCCAGCTCAGGCTGGCGGCGGAAACCTTCGCCGCGGCGCCCGGGCGAGCTCAACCGCCGGATCTCGGCGGCGCTGGAGGAGCCGGCCGGCTGATTTCGAGGGGTGGCCGCAAACGCCGCAATGCCCCACGCGGGGGAACCCGCGTCGGGCATTGCGGTGGCGCCAGGCGATCAGCAGACGTTGATGGTCTGCCAGACGTAGTGGCCGGCGATATTCAGCTGCACCTGCTGGTAGCAACCGCCGTAATGATAGCCGCGGTGCCTGGGATAGTAGCTATGACGCCGTCCGCCACCGTGCCACTTCCTGCCGCCGCCGTGCCATTTGCCGTGCCTGCGATGCTTGCCGCGCTTGCCCCACTTCTTGCCGACCTCGAGGATGGGGCTGTCGACGCTCTGGGCGATGGTCTGGCCGGCGGCGCCCAGCGAGGTGGCCGAGGCCGGGGCGGTGAAGCCGATGGCGGTAACTGCGATGGCCGCGGCGGCGATGGTCAGGATGCGTGTCATTGGTTTTTTTCCTTCCGGTTTTGCGAGAGGCGCTCATTCGCCTTTCGATGACCGTGAAGATGACAGCGTCCCCGATGGTGCGATGTGCATTCCGTCACACGCCGCGATCGGCGCGGCAAGCCGTAGCTCACCACGTGAGCACCTTGGAGCGGGATGACCAGGGGCCTGTGCCTGTCGAAGGACGAAGCGGCCGGGTGGAGTGGCCCTCAACCTTCGACCGGCTCAGGATGAGGGCTGGCAGGCTGTGATGCAACGTCCGCGCAAGCGGGAACCCAGTTGGATTCGGCAGGCACTTCCGGGTTTCTGCTTTCGCAGCGGGTGAACCCATTCTGAGTCCATCCCGCTGTTTCTTCTGTGACCCTTCTGCCACAGTGGCTGTTTATTCAGGCAGGCTGCAATCGCGGAGGTTGTCCGACTCGTCTGGCTCGGTATGTTGCGCGTGTGCCGTGCGGCTGCGGGTGAGCGCCGGGCACGAGATTTGTGCGGGTCTCCTCAAGGTGTTCCCGACGACCAGCACCGGGGGGTGAAATGACCAAGACGCACCATGCGGGCCAGTCGCAGGAGTCCGGACGCGCCGCGCGGCCGGTGATCGGAAGGCCGTCAACGGAGGTGTGCCGGCCGCCGCGCCGCACCCGCTCGGCGCTGCTCGGGACCGTCGCCGTGACGGCGATCGGCCTCGGCGCCTATTCCCTCGCGGTGCCGGGTGCCGTGGGCGCCATTTTCGAGACTTTCGTCATCGAGGAGTCTCTCGATCAGTCTCAGACCGTGTCCCAGGAGAACGATGCCGGCGTCCAGGACTTCAGTTCCTCAGGGGATGCGGCTGATGGCGACGACGGGATCGGAGGCGCCGGTGAGGACGGCGGCGACGCCGAGATGGACGCCGAGGTAACGCAAGCCAACGTCGCCAGCCAGGAGGCAACGATCAGTGGCGCGTCGGCCGATGCGGTCTCGGTGGTCAACAGCGACGATTTCGTCACCGCAGATCCCGGACTCGTCGCGACGTCTCGGGCGACCGGAACCATCGAGCAGGCTCAGGCGGTGACCCAGGCTAGTTCCGCCGAGGTGGAGAGCACTACAACAAGCGGCGACGGCGGCGATGGCGGAGACGGAACGGGCGTCCCCGGTGGCGAGGGCGGCGATGGGGGCGACGCCTCGGTGCTCCACGACGCGTCGCAAGCGAATGTGATCAACCAGTCCGCGACCATCGAGGACCGGTCTGCCGGCGACGTTTCGGTGGTCAACAGTGGCGATGTCGTCACGGACCAGCACGGGATCGCCGCCACGACTCGCGTGACCGGAACCATAGACCAGGGTCAGGACGCGGTTCAGGACAATGCGATTGCCGACGAGGCCGTTGTCGTTACAGGGGATGGGGGCGACGGTGGAGATGGCGCCCTCGCTGCGGGCGACGGCGGCGACGGCGGAGATGTTGCGATCGAGCAAACATCTGGACAGGTCAACGTGAGCGCATCTTCAGCCGAGATCGGCAATCTGCTTGCTGGCGATGTTGCGGTCGTCAACAGTGGCGATTTCGTTACTTTCGAGTACGGGATCGCCGCCACGTCCGAGGTAATCGCCAACATCACTCAGGCGCAGAATCTAAATCAGACGAACGGTCTCGAGCAGTCCGGCGTCGCTGTCGCGGGGGCCGGGGGTGACGGGGGCGACGGAACCGGAGTGACCGGAGTCGCAGGCGCGAATGGCGGTGATCTCTCGCTGGTCCAGGACGGGTCACAGGCCAACGTCAGCAACCACTCGGCCGGGATCGCGGACCTGACTGCCGGTGACATCGGACTCGTCAACAATGGCGGCTTCGACGCGGGCGGCTTCGGGATCACCGCCACTTCGCAGGTCATCGCGACCATTGACCAGACCCGGGTCGCGGTTCAGGACAACGCGATGCTTCAGGAAGCGGTCGTCCTTGCCGGCGATGGGGGCGTCGGGGGGAATGGCTTGGATGCGGCCGCAGGTGTCGGCGGCGATGGCGGTGCTGTTGCGATCCAGCAAATATCTGACCAGGTCAACGTGGATTCATCGTCAATCGAAATCGGCAATCTGCTTGCTGGCGACGTTGCCGTCGTCAACAGTGGTGCTCTTGTCGTGGACGGCGACGGGATCGCCGCCACATCCCGGGTGGCAGCCACCATCACTCAGACACAGGATGCAGACCAGGCGAACGGTCTCGAGCAGTCCGGCGTCGCTGTCTCGGGGGCCGGGGGTGACGGGGGCGACGGAACCGG
This sequence comes from Gammaproteobacteria bacterium, assembly GCA_040904625.1. Lineage (GTDB taxonomy): Bacteria > Pseudomonadota > Gammaproteobacteria > JACKNG01. The sequence continues at coordinate 6,157 of JBBDTC010000052.1, read as the reverse complement.
CGTGACTGGAGGCGCCGGCGGTGCTGGCGGGAACGGCGGTGATCTGTCTCTGGTCCAGGACGGCTCTCAGGTCAACGTGATCGACCAGTCCGCCGGGATCGCGGGCCTGACTGCCGGCGACATCAAACTCGTCAACGGTGGCAGCCTCGACGCGGGCGGCTTCAGGATCTCCGCGCTGTCGCAGGTCATCGCAACCATCCAACAGACCCAGGATGCGGTTCAGGACAACGCTACTGCCGGCGCGCTGGGTCAGCAAGCCGTTGTCCTGGCCGGCGAGGGCGGCGTCGGGGGAACTGGAGAGAACGACGATGGAGGCGCTGGCGGCACGGGCGGGACTGTCTCGGTGCAGCAGGACGTGTCCCAGACGAACGTAGCCCTCCAGGGGGCAGAGGTCGGAAATCTCTACGCCGGCGAGGTGACGGTCACGAACGGTGGCACTGTCGATTCCAACGAACTCGGCCTTGTCGCCAGGTCGCAGGCGATTGCGACATTCGAACAGTTTCAGGAGATGGACCAGTCGAACGGCGCACTCCGAGTCGGCCAAGCCGCTGGTGGCGCGGGCTCTGCCGGCGGATCGGGTGGAGACGCCGTGATAGACCAGTACGCCGAGCAGGTGAACGTGAACCATCAAAGCTTGGCGATCGGCGACCTCACGGCCGGAAACGTCACAGTCGACAACATCGGCGCCGTCAACGGCATCGTCGCGTCTTCGTCGGTGGGACTGGAGGCGACACAGGATCAGACGGTTGATCAGGTCAATGAACTCCGACAACACGCTGACGCGATAGGCGGCGAGGCGACCGGCGGCACCGGCGGAACGGTCACCCTCGGTCAGGAGTCCAATCAGGTCAATGTCAACGAGCAGAGCATGACTATCGGCAACCTCGCGGCCGGCGTTGTGACGCTCGACAACAGCGGCGCCGTGGCGGCAGGCGGCAACGGTATCGCCGCGATTTCATCCGTCACGCTGTCAGCCACCCAGACCCAGGACGTCACCCGGTCGAACATGGCCATGCTGGATGGCAGCGCCACCGGATCCGGAACTGTCGGGTTCACGCAGGACACCGATCAGGTCAATGTCAACCAACAGGACATGATCATCGGCAACGTCGCGGCCGGCGCCGTGACGCTCGACAACAGCGGCGCCGTTACGGCAGGCGGCGACGGGCTCGTCGCGGTCTCATCCGTTGACCTGATGCTCAGCCAGACCCAGCAGCTCGATCAGGCGAACGACGTGGAGCTGGACGACGGATCTCCTGACCAGATCAATGTCCAAGGTCAGGACAACAGAGTCGGAGACGTCGCATCCGGCAGCATCGCGGTCACGAACACCGGCGATGTCGAAGCCGGCGGCCGCGGTCTCCTCGTTGCTTCGCGGGTCGATGGGCATGCCGGCACCGCCGGCACCGTCAGCATTGCCACTGACGCCGACATTCAGGCCGGCGGCGAGGCGATCGTCGCGGAGTCCTCGGTGCAGGGCGGGCTCGGCGCTGACATCACCGTCGCCGTCGAGGGCGGCACGGTGCGCGGCGGCAACGGTTACTTCGGCATATCGCTCCTCAATGGCGCGGACAACGAGATCAGCAACTCGGGCACCGTGACCTCCCTGTCCAACCAGGCGATCAGCGGCTCGCTCGGCAACGAGACCGTCCGGAACGACGGCGTCGTGACCGGCGACGTCGACCTCGGCGCGGGGGCGAACGCGTTCTTCAACAATGCCGGGGGCACGTTCAACACCTGGGACGTGGTCAACCTCAACGGCGGCGCCCTGACCAACTCGAGCGTCCTGGCGCCCGGCGGAACGGGGGCGATTCACGCTACGTCCATCGACGGCGATTTCGTCAACACCGGGAGCGGGCAATGGCTGGTCGACCTCGACATGGTCACCGGCAACGCCGACATCCTCGACATCAGCGGCACGGCCAGCCTCGACGGTGAGGTGGTGCCGACGCTTCTCGCCATCGCCCATAGCCAGGATTTCACCATCGCGACGGCGGCCGGCGGCACGATCGACGAGGGCCTCGGCGTCTCCGATTCCTTCTTCATCGACTATGAGATCAGCTATCCTACTTTCACCGACGTCGTCCTCACGGCCACCTTTGACATGACCTCGACGCTGGACGGGCTCAACGACAATCAGCAGTCCATCGGCGAGTTTCTGAACCGGGCGCTGGTGGGCGGCATGCCGGAGGACCTCGCCGACCTCTATCAGTCGCTGTTCTCGATAGGCGATGTCTCGGGCCTCGCCGCCGCCTATGACATGCTGAGCCCGGAACTCTACCTCGATACCTGGTTTGCGGAGTATTTTGCAGCGCGCGAGTTTTCCGACGATCTGTTGAGCTGCAGCGTGCGCAGCGGCGCCCATGTCTTCATCGACGAAGGCCAGTGCGGCTGGGTTCAGCTGACCGGCCGCGCCCTGACCGTGAATGGTGATTCGCGCCAGATCGGCTCCGACGAGCACAGCGTCGGGATTTCCGGCGGGGTTCAGTACGAGTTGCGCCAAGACTGGCATCTGGGCCTGGGCGCAAGCTATGAGCGCACCAACATCGACACCGACAGACTTGCCGAAAGCGACGGCGACCGCCTGCGCGGCGGCTTCGCCGTCAAGCACACGCCCGGCCCCTGGCTGTTGGCCGCGGCCGTATCGGGCGGGTTCGGCTGGTACGACAGCATCCGGCCCATTGTGCTGCCGGGCCTGACCACCGTTGCCACTGGCGATCACCAGGTGTGGGACGTGACCGGGCAGCTGCGCCTCGCCCATCAGATCGATGTCGGCCAGACCTATCTGAAGCCCCGGCTGGACCTGGCCGTGTCGCACATCGGATTCAGCGGCTTCGAAGAGAACGGCGGGCCCGAGGCGCTGAGCGTGCGGGAGATGGACGAGACCGTATTCAGCGCATCGCCGGCGCTCGAATTGGGCTCGGAGTTCGCCCTGGCCGGGGGAGCCGTGTTGCGGCCCTATGTGACGGCGGGCGCGACCGCTTTGTCGAACGATGACATTGCCGTCTCCGCCTCGTTCCTCGGGGCGCCCGGCGTGTCGCCGTTCACCGTCACCAAGAGCCTCGACCGGATCATGGCGGACGTGGGCGCCGGCGTGGAGCTGCTGACGCTTGGCGGGGCATCGCTCCGCATGGACTATTCGGGCCGCTTCTCGAACGATGTCGAGATGCACGCGCTGGACCTTCGGGGCAGCGTCCCGTTCTGACGGGGGTCTCGTGTGAAGTCCAGGGCTGCCGTGCCGCGGCGGTTACCCGTTGAAGGTCACCTCCCCGAGGCGCGTCAGGTCGTAGCCACCGTAGGCGGCTGCACGTTTGGCGAAACCGTCGCTCCGGGCAAGCCGCAGCAGCTTCTGGAGTGGCGGCTCGAAATGGTCGCGCCGGCGCATGACGATGTCGAAGGACTCGCTGATGCCGAGCGGCACGAAGTGGAGCCCGGAACGCCCCGCGACGGCGGCAATGCCGAGGCCGCAGTCGGCGGCGCCGTCGGCGATCATGGCGGCCAGATCCCCCTCGGTCTGGGCTTCGCTGGTTAGCACGTTGAGTTGCGCCTGATCGCGCTCGAACTCCTGCAGGAGCGAGTCGAACAGGCTGCGGCTGCCTGCGCCTTCCGGCCGCAGGGCGATGCGCGGCTGCTTCGCGAACAGGTCCTCGAAGCTGTTGATGCCGAGCGGATTGCCGGGGGCGACCAGCAGACCCTGCTCGCGCTCGGCCCAGCGAATGCCAACAATGTCTGGATAGGGAATTTCGCGACGTATCGTGTCGACATTGTAGGTCTCGCCGTTCGGGTCCCGGATGTGCACCCCGGTTAGCACGGCCTGGCCGCGGGCGAGGCGCTCCAGCCCGTCGCGGCTGCCGCTGGTCAACAGAGCGATGCCGCTTCCCGATTCCCTCAACGCCCATTCCAGCAGCGGATCGCTCGATCCGGCATAGATCGGCGGCGGCGCGGCGTCATAGCCGAGCGGCAGTTCGGTGCGTCCCTCCACCCAGCGTTCGATCAGCTTGCGGGAGAACAGCAGCTTGCCGGTTGCCCGGGTGCAGGGGATCTGCCGTTTGGACGCCATCTCGTAGACGGTGCGCTCCTTGAGGCGGAGGTAGGCGGCGACTTCGGCGGTGGTCATCAGCTCCATTGCATCGCAACCTGTTTTCCTGCAAGGATTCCATTCTTGCTGGAATGGCTGCTGCTGTCCATAGTCCCGTTGAAAATCAGAGGATTTCGATGGACGGCGACGGCGCATTCTCGACCGCAATTCAGCTCATTCTCAGCGCGGATCCGGTGCTGGCGGAGATCGTGGCGCTGTCGTTGCGTGTCACGCTGTCCGCGGTGCTCGTATCCTGCCTCATCGGATTGCCGCTCGGCGCCGCGCTCGCCCTGTCGCGGTTCCCGGGTCGGGGCGCGGTCATCATCGTCTTCAATGCGCTGATGGGCCTGCCGCCCGTCGTCGCGGGACTCCTCGTCTATCTCCTGCTGTCGCGTTCGGGGCCGCTCGGCTTCCTGTCGCTGCTCTTCACCCCGACGGCGATGATCATCGCCCAGACGATCCTCATTCTGCCGATCATCGTCTCGCTGACGCGCTCGGTGGTGGACGATCTGTGGCGCGAATACGCCGATCAGCTTCGCTCGCTCGGCTCCTCGGCCACCCGCGCCATTCCGACGCTTCTGTGGGACGGCCGCTTCAGCCTCGTCACGGTGATCCTGGCCGGGCTCGGCCGGGCGATGGCCGAGGTTGGTGCCGTTCTCATCGTCGGCGGCAACATCGCCGGGCACACCCGCACCATGACCACGGCCATCGCACTGGAAACGGCAAGGGGGGACCTGGCGCTGGCGTTGGGGCTCGGGATCATCCTGCTCACCCTGACGCTGATCCTCAATACCGGCGCCTTCGTTTCCGGACGCATCGCCGAACGGGTTGCGGGGTGAAGATGCACGGGGCCCTCTCGATCCTGCCGCTCAAGGTCGACCGCCTGCAGTATGCCGCGCGCGGCGCGGAACTGATCAAGGGCATCTCGTTCGAACTGGGCGCGGGCGCGCGCACCGTGATCATGGGGCCCAACGGAGCGGGCAAGTCGCTGATCCTCCGGCTCTGCCACGGGCTGCTGGCGCCGACGGGCGGCAGCGTGGCCTGGGCCGGGGCAGGCGCCGGCCGCGAGGGGGCACCGCGGCGCCACGCCATGGTCTTCCAGCGCCCGGTGATGCTCAGGCGCAGCGCGCGCGCCAACCTGGTCCATGCGTTGAGCCTTGCCGGCGCCGGCCGACCAGACCGGGCGAGGCGTGCCGACGAAGCGCTCGAGCGATTCGGTCTTGCCGGGTTCGCCGGGCGCCCGGCGCGGCTTCTGTCGGGCGGAGAGCAGCAGCGCCTGGCAATCGCGCGGGCCTGGGCGCTCAAGCCGCAGGTGCTGTTCCTCGACGAGCCGACCTCGGCGCTCGACCCGGCCGCGACCAGGGCGATCGAGGAGATGATCGCGGGAATCCACGCCGACGGCGTCAAGATCGTCATGACCACCCACGACCTGGGTCAGGCCCGTCGCATCGCCGATGAAATCCTGTTCCTGCACCACGGGCGGCTCGTCGAACACGCGCCTGCCGCGCAGTTCCTGGATCACCCGAGCACCAAGGAAGCCGGCGCCTTTGTCAAGGGCGAACTCTTGTGGTGAGCGGACGACGAACCCGAAGGAGCATGAGAATGAAACGTCTGAAACGAGTGCTGTCGGCAGGCGCCGTCCTGTCACTCGCCGTGCTGGCCGGACCTGCGGCCGACGCCCGGGAGGCGTTCATCACCGTTGCCTCGACGACCTCGACCGAGCAGTCGGGCCTCTTCGAGCATATCCTGCCGCGCTTCGAGGCGGAGACGGGAATCGAGGTCCGCGTCATCGCGCAAGGCACAGGACAGGCCCTGGAGACCGGGCGGCGCGGCGATGCCGACGTCGTCTTCGTCCATGCCGTGGCGGCGGAGGAAGCGTTCGTGGCCGAAGGCTACGGGGTGGAGCGCGTCGAGGTGATGTACAACGACTTCGTCATCGTCGGGCCCGCCGATGACCCGGCGGGAATCGCCGGAGGCGACGATGCGGTCGCCGCACTCACGGCAATTGCCGGGACGGACTCCACCTTCGCTTCGCGCGGCGATGATTCCGGCACCCACAAGGCGGAACTGGCGCTTTGG
>JBBDTC010000051.1:0-10884 GCA_040904625.1 Gammaproteobacteria bacterium | reverse complement strand
TCTGTTCGAATTCGGACATTGCGTTTGCCTTTGGGAAGCTCTGAAGAAGTGAGCGGGCGGCGCAGCCACTTATTCAGGGCTTCCTTTGCTGTGCCGTGCTCATAGCGCGCGACGCGCCATGTATTCGCGAATGTTGCCGTGCTTGTAGTTGAGCACGGGGTCCATTTCCTGGATCTCGAACGAGATGGCGAGTGGTGCAGCGTCGCCGATGGGGGCGAGATACGCGCAGAGCGCCGTGAACAGGCGTTCGCCCGCGGCCTGCTTCACTTCCAGTGTGCGACCGTGTGCGATGCGCAGCACCATATTGACCCAGGCGTTGTCGGGGTGGCCGTCGGCGAAGCGAAAATGTTCGATGCGCAGCGCGCGCGTACGCAGCCCGGCCAGCGGGAATGCCTCTATCGTCCCGGCGACGGTGTGCAAGGTATCGACGAGTTCCGGCACATTCAGTGTGCGATCGAGGTTGGCCGTGTATTCGACAGTGAGGTGCGGCATGGCGGCGAGCCTCCCCGGCTCTGATTGGGCTTTGATTGCAACTAGTTAACATGTTAAATATACGCGCCAGAACAGCGGCGTCAAGAGCACGGCGGAGGTCAAGCGATGAGATTCCTGAGCTTCATTCGGGCCGGGCAGGCCGGTTTTGGTGCCGTCGTCGACGGTGGGGTGATCGATCTCGGTGCACGCCACCCTGAACTGCCGGATTTGCGCTCAGCCCTGCGCGCCGAGCGCCTGGCTGCACTGGCGACGGAGGCGGACACCACCCCGGCCGACTATGCGCTCACGGATGTTCGCTATTTGCCGACCATCCCGAATGCCGAGAAGATCATTTGTATCGGCGTCAATTACGCCGATCGTAATGCTGAATACAAGGACGGCAGCGCGGCCCCGCAGTATCCGAGTGTGTTCATGCGCAGCCGCGAATCGCTGACCGGACATGGCGAACCGATCGTCCGGCCGCCGGAGTCCGAGCAGCTCGATTACGAGGGTGAAATCGTTGTCGTCATCGGCCGCGAAGGACGGCGCATCGCACCCGCTCGTGCCCACGAGTACATCGCCGGCCTTTCGATCATGAACGAGGGCTCGGTACGCGATTGGTTGCGCCACGCCAAGTTCAACGTTACCCAGGGCAAGAACTTCGAGCGCTCCGGGGCACTGGGGCCGTGGCTGGTAACGCCCGACGAGACCGATCCGATGGGCAGCCTGCGGGTCATCACCCGGGTCAACGGCGAACAGCGTCAGAACGACGTCACGGACAATCTGATGTTCCCGTTCCGCTATCTGTTGAGCTATCTGTCGACGTTTTACCGTCTCCGGCCGGGCGACATCATCGCCACAGGCACGCCCAACGGTGCCGGTGCGCGCTTCGATCCGCCGCGTTACCTGCAGGCCGGGGACCAGGTCGAGGTCGAAGTCAGCGGGGTGGGTGTGCTGGCCAACCCGATCGAGGACGAGGCGGTCTGAGCATGGCCGCGAGCAGCGACGCGAATGACTCGTCGGCGCTACTGCGTGATTTCGAACACTCGCTGCCGATGCAACTGCTCAAGGCCCGCGAAGCAGCCATGGCGCGCTTCCGGCCCATGCTGCGCGCCCATGGGCTGACCGAACAGCAGTGGCGGGTCCTGCGCGTGCTGGCCGCCTGGCCCGGCTCGGATGCCGGCGAAATCGCGCGGCGCAGTCTCCTGCTCGGGCCGAGTCTGACCCGCATACTGCAGCATTTCGAAGCGCGCGGCGTGCTCGCGCGCAAGAGCGATCACGCCGATCAGCGGCGTGCGGTATTCGCGTTGACGGCGAAAGGTCGCAAGCTCTTCGCGGCCGTCGCGCCGGACTCGGAGCGTCTTTACCGCGAGATTGCCCAGGCCTTCGGTGACGAGGAGCTGACGACCCTGTATGAATTGCTCGCGCGCTTTTGTTCCGCTGTGACCACGAATTGAGGGCCCGTGCCGCTCAGCTCGATTCTTCCAACAGGCTGTCGACACGCGCAACCACCGCGTCCTTGTCGTAGAGATCGTAGTAGATGCCGGCCATGACGTTCTGGGGGCCGAAGAAGAAGCGTTCGTAGAGCACCTGGCGATTACCGAAGCCGGACACGGCGACATCGTGTGCGAGGCGGAACAGCGCGACGCGGGCGCGGCTGTCGAGATTCTCGGTCTGAAAATAGCGGGCGACATCATCGGCGATGGCATTGTCGAAATCCGCTTCGCAGGGCGTGGCCATGAGCGAACTCGAGCCGAGCAGCTGGACGAGCTCGACCAGTCTGGGATAGAGCCGGGGGAAGAGATTGCGCGAGGTGTCGAGCGGACGGCGCAGCGGCAGGTAATGGCCGTATTGATCCGCATGCGCTTCGCCTTCGGCCTGGTAGCGGAACGCGCGCACGGTTTCCGCCACCCACATGGCTTCGGCGATCTGGCCCTTCACCGCCATGTCCTTGTCCTTGCCTGTCGCCCGTGCCATGGCGCATAACAAGCCGACGATGAATTCGGCCTTGGCGAGCTTGCCGCAGACCACCTGATGCATCATGTGGATGACGGCATTGGTCTCGGCGAAAGCACGGTTGCACAGCAGCGGGTCGCGATACATGAACACCCGCTCCCACGGTACCAGCACGTCATCGAACACGACCACCGCGTCCATTTCCTCGTAGCGTGCGGCGAGCGGAGCATCGAAGGGCGACTTGTCGTGATCGTAGCTGTCGCGGCAAATCATGCGCACGCCTTTGGTCGCGGCTGGAATGGCGAACGCAAAAGCGAAGGGCAGATTGTCTTCTGACGCAGTCAGAAGCGTCGACGGGAAGACTTCGATCTCATCGGCGTGGGGGCCGAGCGTCGCGAGCAGTCGTGCGCCGCGCACGACGATGCCGGCGTCGGTCTCCTTGACGGCGTGCAGAGCGACCTTGTCATCGTACTTGCCCTCGCGGTACTGGGCGTGGCTGTAGGTGGGATTGACCAGCGTGTGAGTCAGCACACGGTCGTGGTCACGAACGTAGGTATAGAAATCGCGCATATGGTCGGCGAATTCAGCTTTGCCGCGGGCGAGGAAATCCGCGCTGGCAGCGAAGGCTGTGACTGAAGCGTTCTTGTAATCGGGGGTGCGGCCGAACATGCCATTCGACCAGGTCGCCCATTCGTAGAAGGCATCCCCACGGCGGCGGATGTCGTCTTTCGAATCGGGTATGAGAAAGGACATGGCATAGCGCCGCCCGTTCTCTTCGTAGGTGATGCGGTCCTGGTAGCGCGGTTCGAATTGGCGGTCCATGAAACCGGCGAGCGTATGCGCACCGCGGCATAAGGTCGGGTGCGTAGTGACGTCGCCGACACGCTGGCCGTGCAGCCAGACATCGCGGCCGTCACGCAGGCCGGCAAGATATTGGCGACCGCTGCGGATGCCGCTGCCGTCGTGTGATCCGTACGCAGGATTCGCACTCATGATGAAGCTCCCCTCGAAGTGTTTGCGCCGTGCCGTCGGGGCACGGTGCGTGGACGTTCGTCGTCGCCGGCATCGTCGCCTGAGGTAGTATTGGTGGCGGCCAGCAATTTGAGCCCGTCGACCAGCCCTCCCCAACGCTCGTCGTCGAGCATGGCACGCAGTTCCCGGTAAGCCGCTTCGACTGCGGGCATGACCTCTGCTTCCAGCGCATGCCCGGTCGATGTCGCCCGGACATAGACGTTGCGCCGATCGGACTCCGAGCGGCGGCGTTCGACCAGCCCGCCGGCGTGTAAGCGGTCGACCACGCCGACCAGACTGGGTGCCGGCACCAGGGTGGCCTCGGCGAGCTCGCGGAAGGCGATCTCCTCGTGTTGCCACAAAACGCGCAACACCCGCCATTGCGGCTCAGTCAGTCCGAACTCGGCAAAGATGGCACGGAAACGCGGCATCACGACGTGGAGGGCGCGATAGAGCAGCATGGGCAAGGAGTCGCCGAAATCCTGCATGGCTAAGCGGCCAATCTTATTCAAGTGTTAATTATTAATATATTAATTATTAGCTGTCCAGCAGCATTCCTGAACTGCTCCCAGGCCGGGACAAACGCTCGCAAGCACCTCGAATCGCGGACTATCATGCACCGCCTTCGAGGAACCACCGATGCTGACGTTCAGATTACTCGTCCTCTGCCTGTTCGCCGCGCTGTCTGCGCTGACGGCCTGCAGTGCACCGACCCTGCGTGGCGACACGGCCGGCGCTGCGCTCTCTGCCAACGCCGAGCGTGACCGCTTGCGTGGCGCCATGCGCGTCCAGCGCAACCCGACAGGGCCGGGTGACCCGAACGCCCTGTGGACGCCGCGGCTCGACGGTGCGGGTTTCATGACGCTGCTCGAAGGTAGGCTCGAAGAGGTCGGCTATCTCGCGCCGTCGGCTGCCGACGCGCCCTACCAGGTGACGGCGCGGATCGAACGCCTCGACCAGCCTCTCGAAGGCATCACCTATGACGTGACGACCAAGGTCCGCTATCGTGTGCACCGGGGCGGCGACGTGCGCGAATTTCCCATTGTGACTACCGCGAGTGCGTCGCTGATCGATCACATTGTCGCCACCCAACGTCTGCGGATCGCCAGCGAACGTTCGGTCGCAGCCAATATCGAGGCGTTCATCGAAGCGCTCGCGGCCTACTGAGCGCGGATTCCGTCCTTCACATCGGCGCGACCAGCGCTCCTGCATGCTCACCGGATGTGATCTCAATCAGGACGGGAAGCGCTTTCCCGGCGCAGAATTCCTGTTGGTGCCTGCTGCTGGCGAGGAATGAAAAGGCAATGCATACCCCAACCGCGAAAGAGCTGAGTACCGAAGCTGCGGCTCTGTTCGGCAAGATTCGTACTGAGCGCGACGAGATCGCGTTGAAGATCAACCTGGCCAAGGCCGAGGCGCGCGACGAATGGCAGCGGCTCGAGCCCAAATGGCAACATTTTCAAAAACGTGCGGAGGAAGTCGCCGACACGGCCGGCGAGACCTCCAAAGACATCGGCGCAGTGTTGGGGCTGCTTGGCGAAGAGCTGCGTCATGGTTACGAGCGCATTCGCAAATCCTTGCGTGATTGAGTCTTGCTGCCCTGCCGGCGCGGCGCTTCCCCCGCGCCGCGCAGATCGCATCTGACCGGGTCTCGCGGCTTGGTGATGTAAGCGCCCGTTGCTGCACGCGGAACCTGTGCCCGGCCGCAGAAGTCCCATCGAAGAATTGGCTGCCGTGGCGACATCGCTCGAGTTCAGGCATTGTCGCGCTGACCGGATTCAGCCTCAGCGGCGCAGGCCATGAATATCGAAGCGTTGCTCGAGCGACTGGACACTCTCGGGGACGGCTCATCGGTCGAGGTGCTGCGCACCGTGATCGACTGGCTGCGGCCGGTCCGCGAGGGTACCAGTGCAGGTGTACTGGGGCGCATCGAAGAACTCACCCTCGCTCTCGAGGCGCACCCTGATCTGCGCCACCGCCTGTGCACCAACCTCGCGGCCGGCCTCGCCGAAGCGCGCCATCTGGGTGCCTACACGGAAATCGGTTTGTTTTCCCGGCGCGGCTTCTTCAAGGAGAGCCTCCATCGCGTTTACGAACGCCTGAATCCGGCGCCATTGAATGGCGAGGATTTGAAGGACGTCTTCGCCTTGGTCTTCCATGATGCAAACGACCCGAGCTGGGTACGCGCTCTGCCCGATGATGCCTGGCTGCGCCTGTTCGACGCGTTTTCCGATGCCGAGGTGAGTGCCGGGCAGGCCGCCGCGCGCCAGGTGAGCAACGAATTGCTCTACGCTCTCGAGATGCTCGCGGTCTGGGTGGCAGCCAAAGAGCTCGATCCCGAATTACAGCGGCTCGATCCGCGCATTGCCGACCGCGATTCAGCCTTCGTTGCGTTGCAGCGGGAACTCGCTCTTTTCGTGGCGGATTATTCTCGCTGGCTGGACAGTCGCGGTGACGCCGATGCCTTTCATGACGATGCGCACGCACAGGTCCTGCTCGAGCAGTGCTCGGCACAGGTCGAACGGCTGCGCAAACGTGCCGTGCAGCGCGGCAGCACAATCGCGCTGACCTACCTGCTCGAACGCCTCGATCAAACATTGCAACGTATCGGGACGCTGCTCGAACTGCTCGATCCCGGGCAGCGCGAGCGACGCCGTGCGACAGCGACAGGCCTGTTCAAGCAGCTGGTCAAGGCCAGTGCCGACCGCTACGGCATTGCGGCACTTTGGCAGGAAAGCGTCGGCCTGCTGTCGCGCAGTGTCACAGAGCATGCCAGCCGCACCGGCGAGCACTATGTGACGCGTGATCGCGGCGAATATCTGCACATGCTGCGAGCCGCAGGCGGGGCCGGTTGCATCATTGCGATCATGGCCTTCATGAAGATCAAACTGGTCGCGCTCGGCCTTTCACCGGGCCACGAGACCTTCTGGGTCTGCATGTTCTTCGGGGTTCTGCTCGGTGCTACGGGCTACGTCGGTCTGCTCACTGGCCTGCCGCTGGATATTCGTCACGTCGCATTCTCCTCGGCGAATCTCGGTTTCGTCTTGCCCGGTCATCATCTCGACGGGTTCTCCGCCGGCGCCTATCTGCTCATGGTGCTCCTGATTGGCGCGGTCAATCTCTGGGTCAGCTTTGCGCTGGCGCTGTATGTCGCGCTGTCCGCCCGCGCCGCCAAACTCGGCAGCCTGCCGAGGCTGCTGGGACTGTACGTGGCGCGCATTCGCGCGCGACCAGCCGAAGTCATATTACCGCCGCGGGTTGCCCCGCCGCCGACGAATGGCGGCAGCGGGTAGTGCTGCGTCATTAGGGCCTGTTGATCTTTCATTGTTCGGCGCTGTTGCCCCCTGTAAGGAGGCCAATCAAGGCACAATGAGCGACGTTTGGTTGTTCCCAATGAGCGAATTGCAACGCCGAGTGGCCTCCTTATAGCTGAGTTATTTTGGCACGGACCCTTAGGCCGGGTTCAGAATTCGAGGCGGGCGAGCAGCGGCGCGTGATCGGAAAGTGTGGACCAGGGCGGCCCGCTGAGACGTTCACCGGCAAGCGCTGTCAAACCGCGGCAGTAGATGCGATCCATGGGAAGTACGGGCGCCCACGATGGATAGGTTCGCGCGTAGCGGCCGTGCAGGGTGCGAAATACTTCGCGCAAGCCCAGCGCGTCATTGAAATCGCGCTCCGCGCTGCCTGCCCAGTCGTTGAAATCCCCAGCGACGATGAGCGGTTCATCATGTGGTATCCGGGCTTCGATGTGTTGACACAGGCGCCGGATCTGCGGCCGGCGCTCGACGCCCAGGAAGCCGAAATGGATGCACAGAAGATGTAGATCTCCAGGCACTCCGGGCGCCGGGATCCGGCCATGCAAAAGGCTGCGGCTGGCCGCGAATGGCCACGGAGAGACCAGAATATTCTCCCATGACAACAACGGCCAGCGGCTCAGGATGGCATTGCCATGGTGGCCATGATCGTAGATCGCATTCTTGCCATAGGCATGGTGCGGCCACAGGGTGTCGGCAAGGTACTCGAACTGGGAATCTTCGGGCCAGGCCGCAATATGGCGTGCGTGCCGGTGGTGCTCGCCCTGCGCCTCCTGCAGGAACACGACATCCGCCCCCGCCGCGGCCAGTGCTTCGCGCATGCGCGCGAGGACGAAAGTCCGTCGTCCGTCACCGCTGAAGCCCTTGTGCATGTTGTAGGTGACTATGCTGAGCGCCGGGCGCGCGGGACGCGGGAGAGGAGTGTGCTTGTCTGTGGGATTCAACAGGATTGGTGGTCTTGGGTTCGGGCTTCGGCGTCAGGGCCATTCGCGCTTGCGGCGGCTGGCGTGTCGAATGGGGACTGGGATTGTGCACGAAATTGCGCCCCTGCGCGCGACCGCGGGCCATGTGGTGGTCTCGAGCAGGCGGCACCGTACGGCGCTCTGCGGCACGCCCTGACGGTCCGCTTCCCTGGCTGCAATCGGGTGGCATGCAATACCGCGAGGCAGTCCGGGGCGCTCGGGGCGTTACAGATTCAGTGCCGTCCTGGGTCGAGCCGCACGCCGCGGCGCTCGTGGCTGATATAGGCCAGGATAGCGGTCATGCGCGGATCGTCGGCAGCCAGATCCTCTCCCTCGAGGGGATTGCGGATACACCAGTTGACCATCTCCCACAGCTGCGCGACCCGGCCCAGCTGTTTCTGGAATTTCGGATAGGTTTCCGGGTGTGAGTTGGCGGCATTCGGATGACATTGGGCACAGACCACGCCGTTGGTACCGAGATCGGCATCGGTCCAGGCTGCTCGTCCGTCGTCGACTACACTGAGATAGGCTTCGTACCAGGCTGCCACGTCCTGTTCGGTAAAGTCGTCGGCGTGGGCCACTGTGGCTAGTCCCAGCGACAGCAGGCCGGCGAGCAGCGTTATATTGAATGGATTCATCGACACCCTCCCTCAGTAGTGATTCTGCGCGGCAATCTGTTCGTCCTGGTAGTCGAAATCGACCGGATGACCGTGCTTTTCGCTCCAACCGATCTTGCGCATCTGATTGTCCGTCAGTGAGTAGGTCAATGTGGCGTTGCCGCTGTGGAGATCGATGAACTGCCAGCCGGTGGCATCGCGTTCGTGGAACGGATCGGCTCGATTCATGGGCACTGTCAGCACCGGGAGCTGGTTCGGTGCCTGGGCGTAGGATTCCGGGTAGGGCCAGGGCCAGGCGGTCGCCATGGCGGCGTGAAAGCTGATATTGCCGATCTGGTTGTACTGGATCTGATGGACATGGCCGTAGAACACGGTCACTTTGTCGAATGGCGCCAGCAGCGCCTGGACTTCTTCCGCGTCATCGGTCCAGAAATTCCAGTTCTTGAAGATCTTCTGTAGCGGCGAGTGCGAGAAGACCACGATAGGCGTGCCCCTGTCGACTTTGTCCAGATCCGCTTTCAACCATGCCCGCTGCTTTGCACCGACCATGAACGGCGAGCCGCGCGGATCGTCCAGGCCGGCCATGACGCCCATGCGTTCGGTACCTGACGACCATTTGTTCACCCACTGCTCGTCGGTGAGGATGCTGTTGAGCATCACGAAATGGGCCCCCTTGTGATCGAAGCTGTAATAGTGCGGTCCGAGTTGTTTCGACCAATACTCACCCAGGTCCAGGTAGTAATCGTGTTCGCCGAGGATGTAATGCGCCTTGGGGCGCAACCCGGAGAGGATGTCGAGGCCGTGATCGATCTCGGCCGGCAATGCGAGCTGGGCGATGTCGCCGCCATAGACCACGAAGTCCGGTTGCGGGCTCATGAGATTGACTTCGGCGACGGCGCGCTTCAAGCCCTGATCCCAATTGCGGACGAACTGATTGCCCTTGATCTGCTGGATATGGGAATCGGAAACGAAGGCAAAGGTAAAGCTCTCAGCAGGTTTTGCGCCGACGACGTTGATGACGCTGAACGGCATGACCGAACCTGCCGCGAGCGTACCGAGACCTTTGAGGATGTTTCTGCGATTGGTGGACATGGTCTGCCTCCTCATCGTTGCGCGCCGCGCGCGAGCTTGGCGAATTCGGGGCTGGTCAGCGATTTCATGAATTCGACCAGATCGGCCCGCTGTTCGTCACTGAGATCGACCGGGCGGATACCGCCGCTCAGGTAGGGGTTGATCGGGTCGCCCTCGTTCAGGGCGCCGCCATTGACGTAATGGGTGACGACGTCTTCGAGCGTCTCCAGCGAGCCGTCATGCATGTAGGGCGCGGTGAGTTCGACATTGCGCAAAGTCGGTGTCTTGAAAGCACCTAGTCCGGGGTATTCATTATCGACGGCAAAGCGGCCGAGTTCGGACGAAGCGGGGTTAGTCAGGACGTCGATGTCGACTTCGTCCTTGTTGCGGGCCGCTTCGGCATAGGCCGCCGCCATTTCCACGACGTCATCGGCGACGCGCTGAAAGCCGACATTGAGATTATGAAACTTGTGATCGGTAAACAGCGCAAAGTTCTGGCTGATGGTATGACAGGAAACGCAACGGCCTTCACGCAAAAAGACCTCGAAGCCACGCTTGGCCTGATCGCTGATGGCGTCGTCCTCGCCGCCGAAGTACCAGCGGTCGAACGGCGAGTTGCCGGAGATGATGGTGCGCTCGAAGCTCGCGATGGCCTTGACTACATGGTCAGGCGTCACCTCAATGGGGTCGATATCGAACGCCGCTCTGACCAGTTCCTGGTACTCGGGATCGGATTTGACGATGTCGACGATGGGCTGGTGGCTGGCCAAAGCCATTTCGACCGGGTTCAGGAACGGTTGCCCAGCCTGGCCTTCGAGATCGGGCTCGCGGCCATCCCAGAACTGTGATTCGTGGAAGGCCGCGTTGATCACGGTCGGCGCATTGCGTGTGCCCGTCGCTTTATTGATGCCCTCGGAGACTTTGAGCGGACTGTCCGTGAACGCTTTGTCGCGTTCGTGACAGGTGGCGCAGCTGACGTCGCCGGTCGCGCTGAAGCGTTCGTCGTGAAAGAGCTTGTCGCCGAGCGCAATCTTTTCCGGCGTCATGGGGTTGTCTGCCGGCACGGGAACTGGCGGCAGACCGAGTGGGGGTTCTGCGACGGTGGCGTTGGAAGAGAAAACCAAAGCGCCGGCCATGGTCAGCGTGGCCACGATGAATGTTCGCGAGGCCATAGTCTTGAGCCCTCCCCGAGCTGATCAAAGTCATTTTTCGAATAATGACGAAGGGCAAGGTGCAGCAAATCGGGTGCCAGCACGTCCCGGTCGATCCCATGGATTTGGATAAAGTCCAAATAAACCCCTGATTTCAAGCGGTATTCAAACCCGACGCAAACCAAGGCTGCGAACGGGCCGTCAACCAGTTCGGCATCCAGCCGCGGTTCGGGTGGTCCATATCAGCCAGCCATTGGGTCCATATCGCACACTGGTCGCGCTGACGCAGAGAATCCGGCTCGATTTCGCTCGAGAGCGCTAGGGCCTGTTG
>JBBDTC010000050.1:0-10973 GCA_040904625.1 Gammaproteobacteria bacterium | reverse complement strand
AAGTGCGGAGAGGCGTCTCCTGCGGGGAGGGCTTTGGCGGAATGGCTCCCTTCGGTCCGCTTTATTTCCGCCAAAGCTCTCCCCGCAGGAGACGCCGGAGCGGTTCCGAAATTCATTCGTCGGCTGAAGTAAATGAGTTTGATCTCTGTCGGCTCGGGCGCCGCGTCCCTGCGGCGCACGGTCCGGCAGCGGACAGATCGGCACCCGGCTCTTGGGCTTTGTTGCCGAGTTCGTAACAGCTATTTCGCACCTGTCGGAGCTCGCGGCCTAAGTGTGGCGAGCTGCTTCCCAGCGCAAACGGCGTCCGGGTACGAGCCCGGCGCGGGCCGCACCGCCGGCGGCGAGTTCCAGCGTCGAGGCGGCGCCGAAGCCGATCGAACAGCGCCACGGACGCAGCGCCGGAATCACCCGCAGCACGGTGAGATCGCGGGCGAGATAGACGACATCGATCGGATAGGCCATGAATAGCGTATGGATGCTGCCGCAGGGAGCGATGAGCAGTCCTTCGTCCACGTCGAGCGGGGCGCGGCCCAGCAGGCCGCACAGACGCTCCCAGGCGTTGGCCGTGCGGTAGGCGGCGGTGACGATGGTCTCGCTGCTGGTGGCATCGACAATATGGCCTCTGTCCATGGGTTCTCCGCACAAGGGTTGGCGCAGTGCGCAGCAGGGGAGACGGGCTTTGATCGTGGTCAACTGTCACGCAAGGTGCCAATTCGAACGCTTCGATTGGCGAATGCGGGCGCTTCGTATATCTTTCGCCCACCGCGCCCTACTTTATCGCTTGTGCGACCGGGTCGCACCGTGCCTTTGGAGGAATGCCCCCATGTTGAAGCAGAGAATCAAGCAGTTCGGTCAGGGGATGACGGAATACATCATCATCGTCGCGCTCATCGCCATCGCGGCGATCGCGATTTACGGCCTGTTCGGCGACACCATACGCGGCCAGATGGGCATCATGACCGAAGAGCTCGCCGGCCAGACGGGGTCGGAATCGATTACCGATCCGGAGACGACCGAGGCCACGACTGCGCGCGGCCTGACCGACTTTTCCGAAGGCACCCAGTAACGGTCGGATGCGCGCCTGCCCGGCGGCCGAGCGGGCGCCCGGGTGAGCGCGCGCGACATGCGTATCGACCCTGAGCGGGGCAGTCGCCGGCGCCAGCGATCGCCTCGCGGCCAGCGTGGTCAGGCCATCGTGCTGACCTACCTCTTCGCCGTCGTGCTGGTGTTGGCGGCGCTGTCACTGTTCCGCACCGGCCGCCTCACCGGCGACAAGATGGAACTGCAGAACGCCGCCGACGCCGTCGCCTACAGCATCTCCACGGTCGAAGCGCGCGACCTCAACTTCGCCGCCTACACCAACCGCGCCATCGTCGCCAACGAGGTCGCCATCGGCCAGGCCATCGGCATGGCATCATGGGCCTATCACTGGAAATCCATCGGCGATTTCCTGCTCGAGTACAACAACTACCTGGCCGGCCCTACGCTCGGCATCTCGACCACCATCCTGACGCCGCTGGCGACTGGTTTCCAGGTTCCCGGCGGCATCTTCATTTCCCTGATGCGCGGCTATGCCAAGGCTATGACGGCGGTCAACCACAACGTCAACAAGGCCTACGGCATCGCCCAGCAGATCTATCACCTCGCCGCCGTGGTCAACACGCTCGGCCTGCTCGACGAATCGATCAAGGCCAATGCCCCGGACGGCGCGCACATGTCGGGCTACGGCGTGCTGATGTTGATGGCGCACCTGGCGAGCTACGGCGGACTGCCGGTCCCGGTGACCGAGAAGTTCACACAATCCTACAATCCTAAGGCCCCGGCGACGCCCAAAGCCGAATGGCAAGCCGATACGGCCGGCAGCACCGACGCAGGCGGCTACGGCCGCCTCGCCGCGACCATCCACAATTCCGGTGATCCCTTCACCAAGGGTTGGCACAACCCGCCTGACCACACCGACCCGAACCTCACCGGGCGCGGTTGGATCATCAACTTTTTCGAACTGATGGCCGATGCAGGCCTCATCCCGAGCCCGCCTTTGCGGGTGGGCTTGAATGCCGGACCGTTTCGCGGCAGCGTCGAAGGCGGCCATTTCGGCGGCGGCTGGTTGGGCTTCGCGGTCGACGCCGGGGTCGATTTCGGCGTCATCGGCGCTGATGTCAACTTTTACCTGCAAGTACGTTTCCGCATGCTGCGCGAAGGCGGCAGCGAACTGCGCGCGACCATACCCATCGCCGGAGCGGCCCGCGACAAGGTCGCCGGTGAGCTGTTCTCGTGGTCGAGTGCGGATTCGACCAATTTCGATCTGGGCTTCCGCGGCGGTGGTGGTTTCGATGCCTGGATCAGGATTCCTTTCGTCGGCAAGGTCGATCTGTTGAGCGCGAACGTGGTCATGCAAGTCGCCGATGAACGCATGTTTCTCGGTTTCGGCTTCGGCGGCGGCGGGGAGGGCTGCAGCGATCCGACCCTCGACGACGACCCCGATAACGATGACGACGAGCCGGTCTGTGAGGAAGTCTCCGACAGCGCGGATATCGTCATCTATGACGGCTCATTCCCAACCTCCGCACCGCTCGGGGCGTCGTTCGTGTGGAGCGGCAAAAGCGCCGGCGCGAAACCGAACGCCCTGACCGCCGCGCCCCAGCACATGGGTACGCAGGTCGATCTGGGCCTGCCCTTCGACACGCCGACCGGGCCCATCCCGAATGACGCCTACGGCCACGCCGCGCAGCGCCTGCTCGGCTGGTATTACCCGCCCAGTGTGGCGGCCTCGGGTATCTATTATCAGCCGAGCGATCCGCGCCGCGCCACGCAGAACGTCGGCTCCGCCTACAAGGGCCTGCCGCGCTATATCGATACCACCGGCGCGGAGCCCCTGTTCAAGTCAGGCGGGCCCTTTCTGGTCGTTGGCCTGACCCTCGACGAAGACACGTTCGAGGACGAGCACTACGACGATCACCCGGGTAGCGAACCGGCCGGGCGCTTCGAACTCGAGGAAGCCTTCGGCTGGGATTCGATGGGTGTGATGGCCAAGTCCGAGGTGCACTTCGAGCGTCCCCGGGACATCGCCTATTTCGCCCGCGGCGATGGTTATGTCGAACACGGCAGCGCCTTCAATCCCTACTGGCAGGGGCGCCTGATCGAGACCTCGCATGCCGATCGGGTGCTCGCACTGTTGCTGCAGAACGGTGAGCTCGCACAGGAAATCGACATCGATCCCAACGTCGAGGCCCTCTATACCTGGCTCGCCGGGGTGCTCGGATTATGAAAGTCCGGAGCCCATTCCGCCGCAGTCATGGCCAGGCCATGACCGAGTTCGTGATCGCCGCGACTTTCGTGCTGATTCCCCTGTTCATCTTCATCCCGCTGCTCGGCAAGTACATCGATCTCAAGCATTCCGCCATCCAGTCGGCGCGCTACCAGGCGTGGGAGTACACGGTGTGGTACGACGATAGCGACGAGCGCGGCATCCTCGACAACTTCAATTCGGGCATTGCCAGCTTCCGCATGCCGGAGAAGTCGCTGGCCGTGACGCAGAACGAGGCGCGCGTGCGGACCATGTCGACGGTCGGCAGCTACACGGCCGAGAATCCCGCGGATGCCGCGGGTGCGATCCGCCCGCTCGAGGCCAATGACAAATTTCGCAGCTACACCCCCAACACGCTGTGGACCGATCACCGCGGGCTGCCTTTCTTCACGGGTACGACCACCGTCAACGAGGCCGTCACCGACGACGACACACCCACGATCACCCTGTTCGGCGTCGACGTCGGCAGCTGGCTCAATACACTCGTCGATGTCGTGCAGATCGGCTTCGACGCGGTCTCGGCCATCATCAATCTGCTCGATTCGATCTCGCGCGCGAATCAGCAAGACGGCAGCACCCTGCCCGGCGCCGGCGCGCCGTTCAGCGGCTCGGCCGGCTTCTCCGCGATGAATACCGACGGTTATACACATGTCGATTTCGATGTCGTCGCCAACGTCTTCGACAATGTCGTCGCCGCTCGTGACGACCTCGACGAGCGCGCTGACTACACCACCCGCCCGCTCGGCTTCAACGCCAAGGCCGGCGTGCTCGCCGACGGCTGGAACGCCGGCGGTACGGCGCATACCTATTTGCAGGTCGGCGGCACGACCCCCTCGACCCTGGTCAACGAATTGCTCAATCTGCCGGGGCTCAGCCAGATCTGGGACTTGATCAGCTTCATAGCACCCGAGCTGTCGCGCTGCGACGAGGGCGGTCCGGGCGTGCCGCCCGATCCGTTGATCAAATCGCCGCTGGCCGCGCCGCAGGGGCATCTGTGGCTGGGCTATGTCGATGGCGACGTCGTCCACCCGGATCGCCTCTCGGTACTCGGCGAAGATCCCGACGTGCGTCTCGGCGCCCATGTCTGCGACGACAGCGGACGCTGTGTGTGGGACGACACCGTTCAGGCGCTCGATCCGCCGTTGTCCCATTCACCGTGCAGGCTGTAATGCTCATGCCGTTGCTGTTCCTCATTACATTCATGCTCGTTGCGCTCGACGCCGCCGCACGACCGCCCGATTTCCCGGCGCCGCCGCGGGCCAGTGTCAGTGTCGTTGCCGACGAGATGCGCGTGCAGGGCCGGACCATGGCGGTGCGCGCCTTTCTGTCCGACGATACGGTCGAGGACATCGTCGCTTTCTATCAGGAGCTGTGGCGCGAACCGCCCGCCAAGGGCGCGCCCGGCGTCGCCTACGAGCCCGACGCAATCGCGCCGTGGCACCTCCTGACCCGGGTCGAGGATGGTTACGTGATGACCGTCCAGGTACAGCCGAGCAACGCGCAGGGCGCTTATGGCTATCTAGCACTCGGCAAACTGCCCGATCCGGGCGATGGCCCCGCACCCGAACCCCCCGCGCCGCCGGCGATGGACGGCAGCCGCATCCAGTCCAATGTCGCCAGCGTCGATCCGGGCAAGAAAGCGCAGACGGTCATGCTGGTCAATACCTATTCGCTCGACAGCAACGTCAACTTCTATCGCGAGCATTACGCCGCCTGGCGCAAGGACGTCGATCAGCCGATGGGCCACGGCGCGCTGTATGCGCTCGGTTTCCGGCGTGGCCGCGAGGAAGTGATCATCACCATCCAGAGCGGTCGTGATGGCTCGCAGGTGGTGCTAAACTCCATCAAACACGACTTGCTGTGACCGTGCGACCAAAGCATCGATGCACAGGCGCTCCCGCGCGGCACTGCGCCGGACAGGGGATGGTGGAATACACCGTGATTCTGGCCTTCGGTGTATTGCTGCTGATGGGGCCGGGCGGCGATGTCCTGCTCGATCTGGCGCATGTGATGAAGAACAAATATCGCGGCTACTCCTACGCCATGTCACTGTCTCCGCTGCCGGATTTCGCCACCGGGCCGCGCCTGGAAGCCTATATCGAAGGCCTCAATCTCGATCCGGCGGTCGACGAGCAGACGCTGGCGCGTCTGACCGTCGATCCGGTGCAGGAGAATGTCGATGCCGCACTCGAACCGTTGGGCAATGCCTACCAGGCGTTCAACGATATCGACGATTTGCTCGGCGATATGGAAGATTTGGGTGATATCGCCACGGAAATGCTGCGTGACGCGATTTCGCCCTTCTGATAAACAACGCCGACGACAGGCGACGACAATAATTCGAAGCCGCGTGCGATGCGGCAGTTTGGGAGACCATGGGCATGGCCGAAGTGGGGCAGAAGAAAGGTGTATTCGGCGTTCCGCTGCTTATCGGCGCCGTCGGCTTCGGCCTGGTCGCCGCCTTGCTCGCGTATATCTACCTCAAGAGCGAAGAGAAGGCGCTGATCCAGAAATACGCCGGCCGCAGCGGTGCACCGGTGACCGTACTGGTCGCGGCAAAAGACCTGCCCAAGGGATCCCTGGTACGACGTGAAGTCCTGTCGCAACGCAAGATTCCGGCGGAGTTCGCGCACGGCGACGCGATACGCGCGGCGGAGTTCGAGCAATACCTCGGCCGCTTCATCGAAGTCGACGTCAGCGCCGGCAAGCCGATACTGAAGAGCTTTCTCGACGACGCCTTCCCGGTCGATTTCTCCGACACGGTGCCGGTCGGGCGGCGCGCGATGACCATACAGGTCGACGACAAGAACGCCATCGGCAGCTTCATGCGGCCCGGCAATCGTATCGATCTGTTCGTCAACATCCCGTCGGGCTTCTCCGGCTACTCGCCGTCCTTCGTCACCCCCGAACTGGTCGACAGCCTGCCCGGCGCGCTGCGCGACGCCATTCCGCCGTCCCTGATCGAAGTCGCACGCAGCGCCGACACCAGCGATGCCAACGTACAGTCGCTGCTCGCCGGCGCCATGCCCAAGGATGTCATCCTGCCGGTGCTGCAGAATGTCCGGGTGCTGGCGACCGGGCGCGATCCGTATCGCGAACAGCTCGACGCGCTGCGCTACCCGCAGCCGCGCAGCGAGCGCAGTTTCAATACCATCACGCTCGACGTCACGCCGCGCGAGGCCGCGCTGCTCACCGCCGCGATCGACAAGGGCGATATGCTCGCCCTGCTGCGCAATCGCGAGGACGACGGCGCCGCCGATTTCGCCACGCTGTCGGCTCATGACCTGTTCACCAATGCCTTCAGTATGGCCGAGGCCGCCGCTGCTCAGCGCGCCCGCGTCACCGCCGCCAGTGGTATCGACGATCGCGGCAATCTGGTCGATGCCGACGGCAAGACGCTCATGAGCCGTGAACAGCTCGCCGCCGCCGGATACCGCGTCAACGCCGACGGCCAGATAGTCGACAAGAACGGCCAGGTGGTCGAGGCCTCCGACCTCGTCGTCACCGCCGATGGTCGGGTCATCGACAAAAAGGCCCTGGCCGCGGCCGGGCTGTCGATCGACGCCAGCGGTCAGGTCGTCGACGCCGCGGGTAACGTGGTGGCGGCCGACGATCTGGTGGTCGCGGCCGACGGCTCGGTGCTGACCAGGCAGGCGTTGGCCGCGTCGGGTCTGAGCGTCAACGAGCGCGGCGAAGTGGTCGATGCCAGCGGACGCGTGGTCGACACGTCGAAGCTGGTCAAGACCGCCGACGGTCGTGTCCTGACCAGCGAGCAGCTCGCGGCCGCCGGTCTGCGCGTCAACGAACGCGGCGAGGTGGTCGATGCCAACGGGCAGGTGGTCGACCCGGATTCTCTGGTGGTGTCGGCGACGGGCGAGGTGTTGTCGAATGAACAGTTGGCAGCGGCGGGGCTGCGCATCAACGAGCGCGGCGAAGTAGTCGATGCCGAGGGACGGGTCCTCGACCCCACGACCCAGGTCACCCACCCCAACGGCAAGAAACTCGATAGCAAGGCACTTGCCGCTGCGGGACTTTCGGTCAACGAGCGCGGCGAACTGGTCGACAAGGACGGCAACGTCGTCGCTGCCGACGAACTGGTGATGACGCCGAACGGCGTGTTGAGTAAAGCTCAGCTGGACGCCGCCGGCCTCTCGGTCAACGCGCGCGGCGAGGTCGTCGATGCCAGCGGGCGGGTCCTGTCGGACAAGGAAGTACGGCAGATCGCGGCCAACACCCCGATTGGCGGCGGCCCGCGCCGAATCGATCTGATTTTCGGCGGGTCGAGCAAGGATGGCGTCGCCAAGACCACGCAGCTGAAGGCCAACGATTGATGGCGGCGGGTGTGCCTGTGACGACACTACGCCATCGCGCACACTTGCGCGCGACCGCGCCGCTCGCTATTGCGCTGGCGCTGGCGACGCCCTGCCTGCAGACCGCCGCGGCCGCGGACACACTGCCGCCGCCCACCGTGGAGGTCGGCGACGTGGATGACGATGTTACCCGGCCTGCGGCCGGCCGCGTGCGCACGCCGGCTGCGGGTGCTTCCACTGACAGTGCCAAAGCTGCCGACGGACCGGCCGTCGAATTGATCACTGGCGGCCAGAGCAAGGACGGCGCCGCCCGCGTCGGGCGCCTGCCGGTGCTGGATTGAGCTTGACCGCGCTATCGAATCCATGCGCCAGCGGCGCGTACGGATCGATCGAGACAAATGTACAGAGGGCGAATTCATGACGTTCGAAGTGGGCCATACGAGTTCGGGGTGGCGTCGGTGGAGCCATTGCGTGTTCCTTTTCGCTCTGCTCCTCGGTGCCGCAGGGGAGGCTCTGGCGATCAATCTGAAAGTCGGTGAGATGCGCATCCTGCGGCCGGGGGAGATCGACCGGGTGGCCGTCGGCAACGCCGAGATCATCTCCTCCTCGCTGCTCAAGAACGGCCAGCTGCTGGTCTTCGGTGAAGCCGCGGGTGTGACGACCATGCATCTGTGGTTGAAGAACGGGCAGGAGAGCAACCTCGAATTCACCGTCGAGGCTTCCGACTACGCACTCGCCGTCAACAGTGCGGTACTGCGCCAGAAAAAGACCAATGTGGATCAATTGCTGCTCCAGGTCCCGGGCGTGGAGAGCAACGTGGTCGGTGATCGTATCGTCCTCACCGGCCAGTACGGCGGCGCCTATGCCGAATTGCTGACTTCGATCAAGGCGACCTATCCGGAGATCCTCGATCTCACGATCTCGACCCGGTTCATCGAAGTCGAGGCCATGCTCGGCCACATTCCGCACATCGAGCTGCGCGTGGTCGGCAGTCACATCGTGCTCAACGGCCGTATCGACGAGTCCTTTGCCGAAATCATCCAGACGGTGCAGTCGAAGTACGGCGAGATCCTCGATCTGACGCGTAAGGAACGGGTCGAGCTGCCTGACGACAAGCTGGTCCTGATCAACATCAAGATTGCCGAGTTCAATACCAGCGCGACCGACAACCTCGGCATCAACTGGACCAACAGCTTTGCCGGGCCGGCGGCGGCGATCTCGACCAGCGACGGTTTCGGCGCGAGCCGCGCCAACGGCAATACCGCAGCGCGCGGCACCAATGCGCCCGCCCAGTTGTCGCAGATCGACCCAGGTGTGACCGAATCCTCGTTTGGTTATTTCGGCATTGCCACCGAGATCACGTCTCGCATCAATCTCGCCGTCGGCTCTGGCGACGCGATGATCCTGGCCGAACCGCGCCTGGTCGCACGCAGCGGCGGCGAAGCGAGCTTCCTCGCCGGCGGCGAAGTGCCAATAGAAATCGTCACACCGACCAGTGCGGCGATCGAGTTCAAGCAGTTCGGCATCCTGCTCAACATCAAGCCCGAGGTCGATCGCAGCAATAACATCCGGGCTACCGTCGAGACCGAGATCAGTGCCGTCGACCAGTCGGTCTCGGTCGGTAATACGCCGGGTTTCCTGACCCGGCGGACCTCGGCCGATATCCTGCTCGCTTCGGGTCAGACGCTGGTCATGTCCGGTCTGGTCGATCGCGAATTGGGCCGCGACACGACCGGCCTCAAGGGGCTCGCCAATATTCCCGTTCTCGGCGCCTTGTTCCGCTCGCGCGCCTATCGCGATTCGAAGACGGATCTCGTCATCTTCGTCACGCCCACGGTCTATGACGCCGAGGATCAGGAGAATCTCGACGCCATCGCGCGGGAGCGTGTGCAGACCGAGACCTTCGTCAATACCATGCGTGAATCGAGCTTCCAGCTCGTCGATTGAGACAGTCCCCACCATGTTCACCGTCATCATCAAGAACGGCAAGGGCGAGGTGCTGAGCACCGTCGAATGCCCGGTCGATGTCTGCGCGATCGGCAAATCGCGCAGCAACCTCATCCAGCTGCGCGGCTGGAAGGTCGCTCCCCAGCATGCCGAGATCAGCCGCACGTCCGAAGGTCTGTTCGTCGACTGCGTTGCCCAGCGCGCCAGCGTCGAAGTCAATGGCAAGGCCATCGAACACTACGGGCCCCTGCATACCAGCGATCAGATCCACATTGCCGGTTACTACCTGCAGGTCGGCGAGATGCGCAAGCGTGGCAGCGGCAATACCCGGCCCCAGACCACGCCCGGGGCCACGGCCGTCGAAGCGGCGCCGGCGCAAGCGACCACCACCGACAACGACGACGACGATGACGACCACTTGAAAACCGTCATCGGCGTACCCCGCCACGCGGCGATCGAGGAATCCGAGCAGTTGTCACAGACGCTGCTCAATCTGCGCCACAAGGACAAGTTCAAGTGGCGCAACCGCGTTCACGAGGAACTGCTGGCAGCCATGGATCTGCGTCGCACAGACGTCACCTCGATGAGCGAGGAGGACCTGCGTAAACACGTCCAGGGTCTGATCAAGGACATCATCACGGAGCTCGACAATCGCTTGCCGGCCGATGTCGATCGCGACCGCCTGGCCAAGCAGGTCCTCGATGAGGCGGTCGGCCTGGGTCCGCTCGAAGATCTCCTTGCCGACGATTCGGTGACGGAAATCATGGTCAACAAGTTCGACGATATTTTCGTCGAACGCGACGGCCGCTTGACCAAATCCGAAGTGACCTTCTCCAGCGATGACGCCGTGATGTCCGCTATCGAGCGCATCGTCTCACCGCTGGGACGGCGCATCGACGAGAGTTCACCGATGGTCGATGCGCGCCTGCGCGATGGCTCGCGTGTGAATGCCATCATCCCGCCGCTGGCGCTGCGCGGTCCGTGCCTGACCATCCGCAAATTCGCCAAGAACAAACTGACCGCCGAAGACCTCATCAAATTCGGCGCCATCAGTGAGCCTATGGTCAAGTTCCTCAAGGTCGCCGTCGAACAGCGTCTCAACATCGTGATCTCGGGGGGCACCGGTTCGGGCAAGACGACGCTGCTGAACGTGCTGTCGAATTTCATTCCGCCCGACGAACGTATCGTCACCGTGGAGGATGCTGCCGAGCTCAAGCTCGTCCAGCCGCATCTGGTCAGCCTCGAGGCGCGCCCGCCCAATCTCGAGGGCAAGGGGCAGGTATCGATTCGTGATCTGGTCAAGAACTGTCTGCGCATGCGCCCCGATCGCATCGTCGTCGGCGAGTGCCGCGGCGGCGAGGCGCTCGACATGCTGCAGGCCATGAACACCGGCCACGACGGCTCGCTGA
>JBBDTC010000049.1:0-11050 GCA_040904625.1 Gammaproteobacteria bacterium | reverse complement strand
CCCCACTATTCGCCTCGAATACGCGCCAATTTGACCTCGCTCTCCCACCCGCCTCATCACGATGCCCAAAGTCCGACAGGCTGCTGGAGCGCCGCGGCTACCAGAGCCTGGCGCTGGCGAGGCGGGCGCCCTCGGCCAGCGCGGCGAACTTCGCCCACACCACCGACTGCGCGACCATCTCCCAGCCGGCGAAGGTACCGAAACCACAGTCGGCACCCGCGATGACCCGTTCCTTGTCGCCGACTGCATCGACGGCCTCGAGGATGCGATTGGCGATCACCTGCGGATGCTCGATGTAGTTGACGGTCGAGTCGATCACCCCAGGAATGAGCACGACGTCCTTGGGCAGGGGATTCTGCTTGAGCGCAGCGTATTCGTGTTGATGGCGCGGATTGGCGAACTCGATTGAGAAAGCGCCGACCCTGGCCTCGCGGATCACGGGCAGGATGTCGGCCAGCGGCACATCGCAATCGTGCGGGCCGTCGTAATTGCCCCAGCACACATGCAGACGAATGCGTTCGCGGGGAATGTTGGTACAGGCCTGATTGATGGCATCGATATGGATGGTGATGGCATCCTGGAACTCCTTGATCGAGTTGTGCTGGAACATGCCATGGCGCTCCATGGCCAAATCGGGGCAGTCGAGTTGCAGCAGGTAGCCGCGTTCGTGGATGAACTCGTATTCCTTCTGCATCTCGCGCGCGACCGCCCGGACATAGGCCTCGTGCGTGTCGTAATACTTGTTGCCGAGCGTGGTGCAGACGATGCCCGGGGAGGCCGCGGTCATGAACGGTTCCACATACTTGCCGGTATGCTGCGCCAGAGCGGAATCGAACATATCGCATTCGCGCCCGGCCAGGGCGAGATCGGTGTAGCGCACTTCGGCGTCGGCCGCCGGCGCATCGAACACCTTGGACATGACCATGCCACGATTGGCCCAGATCTGGCCGAAATCCGGATAGGTCGCGAAATCCGTGAAGGGCAGGCGCTCGGTGACACCGCCGAAGCCGGACAGGCGCTGGGCGACGTAGGTCTGGAAACCGACGCGCGGCTGTTCACCATCGTTGATGACGTCGATACCGGAAGCGATCTGCTGTCCGACGACACGTTCGACACCGGCGGCGGCCAGGACATCGAGGCGCTCGAGATCGACCTTCTTGCCGTCCTCCTGGGCGATCAACAGATCGGATAATTCCCGCTCTCGCGGCAGGCTGCCAACGTGCGTGGTCAGAATACGCTTGGTACTGCGCTGCATGGCTCCCCTCCAGATGAACGCGATTGCCCGGTGCTGCGGGCGCCGCCAGTGTACACGCTCACCTCGCGCAGACGTAAGCCGCAATGCCTGAGTCGCAGGGTCCTTGACTTGCCGCATGGCTTTGGTGACTCTCGCCTGCCGAACCGCGGGCGCCCTGCGCTCGATATACCAAGGGGAACCGTTCATGGCCGCGTGGCTGTCCAAGGAACGCATCGTCGCCGGCGCCGGGTTCAATCGCTGGCGCATCGCGCCGGCTGCACTCGGCATTCATCTGTGCATCGGCTCGGTCTATGCGTGGAGCTTGTTCAATCCCGCGCTGGTCAAACGCATCGGGGTGGTGACCAGCGCGGCCGACGACTGGTCGCTGAAAAGCGTGGTGTGGATCTTCACTGTCGCGATCGTGTTCCTCGGCTTGTCGGCGGCCGTCGCCGGCAAGTGGCTCGAACGGGTCGGGCCGCGCATGGTCGGTGTCGTCGCGGCGTGTTGCTGGGGTGGCGGTTTCATCGTCGGCGGCTGCGGCATCGTGCTCGGCGAACTGTGGCTGCTCTACCTCGGCTATGGCGTGATCGGTGGCTGCGGCCTCGGGCTCGGTTACGTTTCTCCTGTGAGCACGCTGATCCGATGGTTTCCCGATCGCCGCGGCATGGCCACCGGCATCGCGATCATGGGTTTCGGTGGCGGAGCCATGCTCGGCAAGCCCCTTATAGAGGGCTTTCTACGCTTGTATTACGAAGCGCCGCAGTATCTCGGTCCGACCGACGGCGTGGCGCTCGTCACCGCTGCCGGCAGGCGCCTGGCCGAAGTCGGCGGCACGCTGCGGGAGGTGGTCGTGGTCGGTGCCAACGATGTCACTGCCATGGTCGTTCCCGGGCCCGAGGGCGTCTACCTGGTCGGCACCGGCACGGTCGGCGCGGCCCAGACCTTCTTCACCCTCGGCGCGATCTATTTCGTGGTCATGCTGATTGCCGCGTTCGCCTATCGCGTCCCTGCGCCCGGCTGGCAGCCCGCCGGTTGGGAACCATCGGTGGCGAGCGACCGACATTCGATGATCACGCAGCACGATGTCGACATCGACGAGGCCCTGAAAACCCCGCAGTTCTACCAGCTCTGGATAGTCCTCTGCTTCAACGTGACGGCCGGCATCGGTGTACTCGCCGTGGCCAAGACCATGATGACCGAAATCTTCGGCACCACCCTGCCCGGCATCGTCGATATCGAGTTCGCCGCGACCTATGTCCTGATGATCAGCGTGTTCAACATGATTGGTCGCTTTCTCTGGGCCAGTGCGTCCGACTACCTCGGGCGCAAGAACACCTACCACATCTTCTTCGGGGTGGGCATGGTGCTGTATTGCTCGATTCCTTTTTTTGCCTCACAGGTCAGCGCACAGCCCGCCACGGTCTGGCTGGTCTGCTTCTACGCCGCTACCATGCTCATCTTCACCATGTACGGCGGCGGCTTCGCCACCATCCCCGCCTATCTCGCGGATGTTTTCGGCACACGCTACGTCGGCGGCATTCATGGCCGGCTGCTGACGGCCTGGAGCACCGCCGGCGTGCTGGGACCGCTGGCCATTACGACCCTGCGCGAGAATGCGGTGACTCGCGCCATCGAGCAGTTGGTCACTGTCATCGAACCGGCCCGTTTCCACGCGGCCTTCGGTGCCGGCCTCGATCAGCTCGATGCACTGGTTGCCGCCAATACCGTGACCATCGCCAAACTGATGGAGATCGCGCCGGCCGGCACGCGCGATCCGACGGCCAGTCTCTACAACGAAACCATGTATCTGATGGCGTTCCTGCTGCTGCTGGCGTTCATCGCCAACGCCTTCATGCGCCCGGTACATGCCCGGCACCACATGGTACCGGGTGCTTGATCGCAATGCCTGCAGCGGGAAGGCAACATCGTTACGGCGAACCCGATCCCGGCACCTCCACCCGACAGGTCTCGATGCGCGCGTTCCTGCCGCCGCTGGCAATGTCTTCGATGGCGCCCTCGTAGGTCAGCGCGAACAGGGTGCGGCCGTCGGAGCCGCCGAGGTTGCAGGCCACTGCGCGGCGCCCGGCGCACGGGATCACATGCGTGATCCGCCCGCCCTCTTCGACGCGGATGAATTCGTCCGTCATGAAACTCGCGACCCAGATCGCGCCCGCTTCGTCCAGGCAAATGCCGTCCGGCGTCCGTTCGCCGAGTTCTGCCCATACGCGGCGCCGCGACAGGCTGCCATCGGCCGCCCGATCGAAGGCCGTCAGACAATGGGCAAAGGTTTCGGCGACGATGAAGGTATCGCCGTCCGGCGTGATGACGGCGCCGTTGGGGAAATTGACATCCGTGGCAACCACACTCATGTCGCCGTCCGGCGCCACCTTGACGAGGTTGGCCAGGGCCGGTTCGGCATTGTTGAACAGGTCGTAGCCGAAGTTGCCGACATAGATATTGCCACTGGCATCGACCACCGAATCGTTGATATCGGCGGCGGCGAGTTGCGACAAATCAGCATAGTCCTCGAGTTCGCCTTGGCTGGTCACTTCGAGCAGCTTGCGGTCTGCCATCGAGACCACCACCAGGCGCCCGTCGGGCAGAAAATTGAGACCTGACGGGCGCGTCGGAACGCTGGCCACGGTCTCACAGACACCCGCTGCCGTCATGGCATGGATGGTATGACCCCACATATCGGAGAACCATAACCGTTCGCCATGCCAGCGCGGTCCTTCCAGAAAAACGAAACCCTCGGCCAGCACTTCGAGATCGAGTTGGCGATCGGACATGACACTCCCCTGCATGAGATTGGAATTGAATACGAGCCCGCAAGCTAGGCGGGCCCCGGGATCCTGTCAAGCTGCGTCGATCAATTCTTGTCGAGGCCGAACAGGCGCGCGAGTTCGGCGCGCTGGGCGTCTTCGTCGGCGGCTGCTGCATCCGCATCGCCGTCACCGAACAGGGCATCCAGTTCGGCACGGGCGCGCACCGCGGCGTCCGACCGCGTATCCCCGTAGGCCGCAGCAGACGCTTCGAAATAATCACAGAAGTTGGCGCGTTCCTTGTTCGTCACGCCGCCGGCCAGGGGTTCGTCGCAGCCGTCGGAGACGGTTGGATTGTAGAAGCGGCAGAGCTTGCAGACATGCACATCCGCGTCACAGGCCGGGCACACCTCCTCGCGCCGCAGCGGCACGGGAAGCTCGGCCAGACTGGCGCCGCAGCGCCAGCAGAGGATCCCTTCAGGCATAAAGAGAATCCGTTCCAAAGCCCTCCAGGTGCACCACCTCGTCGAGCGGACGGCGGTGGCCGCGCGGCGGCTGGCGCCCTCCGGCCGCCTTGCCCAGCACCACCAGCATTACCGGAACCACGTGCTCGGGCAACGCCAGCAAGTCGCTGACCTTGGCCGCATCGAAGCCGATCATGGGGCCGCTGTCCCAGCCGCGATCCTTTGCTGCATACATCAACGACATTGCCGCCAGCGCGCCGCTGCGTATGGCTTCCTCGCGCTGCAAAGTCGTTTGTCCACGATAGACCCCTTCGATCATCGGCACATACTTGTCGCGCGCCTCGTCGCCCGCGTCGGCATAGATCCGCGCGGCATCTTCGTGCGCGTCGAGCCGGCCGCATACCAGAATCGCGGCAGCACACTGCGCCACCTGGGCCTGCCCATAGGCCAATCCGCGCAGGCTGCGCTTGCGCTCTTCGTCACGCACGACCACGAACTGCCAATGCTGCAGGTTGAATGAACTCGGACTCAGGATGACATCCGCGAAAATCGCCCGCAGCTCGGCGTCATCGATGACGACACCGGGTTCGAATTGACGCACGCTGTGGCGATTGGCCACGATGGCAGAAAATTCCATACTCGACTCCTCTCAGTTGATACCGGTATCAGCGCCGGAAACGCGCCGGCAGAAAATCATCCAGCGCCAGATCGGTCGTGCTGCCGGCGATGCGATCGGCGACCAATTTACCGGCGCCCGGCGCCATGGTCCAACCGAGATGACCGTGGCCCGTGTTGACGAACAGACCACCGATCGCCGTTTCGCCCATGATGCCCACGCCGTCCGGACTCATCGGACGCAAGCCGGTCCAGTGCGCAACTTGCCGGCGATCGATACACGCGGCGCCGGCCGGATAGAGACGTTCGACCAGGGTATACAGGTTCTCGATGCGGCTGTTGGTCAGCGCAGCGTCGAAACCGGCGAACTCGGCCGTCCCGGCGACGCGCAGGTGTCCGCCCAGCGGACAGGCGGCGGCATGAAAATGCTCGTCGATGACCGGCACCTGCGGCGCGACCGGCCAACCCTCCAACGGGATGGTCAGGGAGTAGCCCTTGACCGGCTGCACCGGCAGAGAAATTCCCAGCGTGCGCAGCAGCAGCGGACTGAAACTACCCGCGGCCAGTACGCAGGCATCGGCCAGACGGACTTCGCCCGCGCATTCGACGCCCTCGCAACGTGCGCCGCGCAATAATAGACGGTCGACGTTGGTTTCGAAATCGAAGCGGATGCCGTTCGCCGCGCCGCGTTCGGCCAGCGCGCGGCAGAACAGGTGGGCATCGCCGGAAACATCGCCGGGAAAATGAATGCCGCCGGAGATGGCGTCGCGAATAGGCGTCAACGCGGGCTCCAGGGCCACTACGGCAGCGGCATCGAGAATGTCGTAACGCACGTCGAACGCCAGGCATCGCGTCGCCACCTGCTGCGCCGCGGCGAGCTCTTCGGCGGTGCGGTAGATCTTGAGGGTGCCCCGTTCGGCACGACCGAACAGTTCAGCGAACGCGCTGAAATGGGTCTCGAGAACTTGCAGCGAATAAGCCGCGAGTCGGGTGTTCTTGGCGAGGTTGGCGAGATAGCGGTCACTGCGTGCGTTGCGAAAGAAGCCCCAGGCCCACGGCAGCATGCCCAACAGTGCGCGCGGGCGAATCAACAGCGCCGCGTCCTCGCGGCCAAGCATGCCGAGCGCCTGGCGCAACACGCCGGGTTCGTTCCACGGACTCGCCTGGCTCGCGTGCAGCATGCCGCCGTTGGCGAAGCTGGTCTCGAGGCCGGCGCCCGATGCACGTTCGATCACGCTGACATCGACGCCGTGCTGGCGCAGAAACCAGGCCGTGGTCAGGCCCATGAGCCCTGCGCCGACGACGATGACGTGCATGTACCACTACCGAGGATGATGGGCCTGCAATCTTCCCCGCCCAGCCTCCGCAATGCAATGCGCGTCCAACGCCGCTGCAGTCCGCCGGGGCAGATTCACGCCGTGTCGCGGCGGCCGGCGCGCGCCGCGGCGACCCGAAGCCTGTTTGTGGGCAGGTATTCAGTCGGGGCTGAAACTCAAACGCACACCGACATAGCCGGCAATCCCGGGAGTACGGTAACCGAACAACTCTTCGTAGTGCTCGTCGAGCGCATTATCCACGCGCGCATAGACCTCGAGCGCGCGGTTGACCGTGTAGCTGCCGGTAATCCCGAGCAAGGTATAACTGCCCATCTGGATTCGGGTCTGGCTGAACAGCGGCGGCAGAAAGGCGATATCCTCGAATGACCCGGTATGAGTAGCGACGGCGCCGGCCTGCCAGCGTCCGTCGTCCGAACGCCAATCGAGGCCGATACTGCCCTGGTGGTTGGGACGCCTCACCTCGTCCTTACGCAGTCCGCTGGTGCGGTCGAGTTCGGTTGCATCGAGATAGGTATAGCTGGCGTTGGCGACGAAGCCATGCGGCAGGTCGCCGGCCAGCGTCAGTTCCAGACCATCGCGGCGACTGGTGCCGTTCTGGTTGACCGCTGTTGCCGTCATGCCAGTGGGATCGACGGCAAAGCCGAATATCTCATCGCGCAGACGTTCGCTGAACCAGGTCGCACTGACCCGCAGCGTATTGGCCAGGAACGCGTGTGCAAGCCCCACTTCCCAGCCCCGCGAGGTCTCCGGCTCGAGCGCCGCATTGCCGATGAAGGTCGGGCCGAACAAACCGCCGGTCGCGAAACCGAAACGTTCGAGGAAAGTCGGCGCCTTCTGTCCCGTGCCATAGGCGAGCGTCAAGGCGCTGCCGATGACGGGCAGCCGCCACGTCGCGCTGCCGCGATACGTCGTCACATCCTTGAAATCCGAGTTCTCGTCGTGACGTACGCTGCCGCCGAGGCTCAGGTCAGCGGCGATATCGAGCCGATACTCGCCGACGAAACCGGTATTGTGCATACCGCGTGTCTGATTCGGGTCACCGAACACACTGACCGGGCCACGCTGCCGAAAACGTTGATACTCGTGATCGACGGCGAAGGTCGCTCGGTGGGCCGTCGCTACGGGAGTATCGAGCGTAAACGCGAACGTCGTCTGGTAAACCGCTTCGTAGCGATCGCCAGACGTCTCTCCTTCGAGCAACACGGCCGGATCGCGTGAGTCGATGTCGGTCGAACTCCAATTGCCTTCGACGCGGTGTATCCAGCGCCCGTCC
Source organism: Gammaproteobacteria bacterium (assembly GCA_040904625.1). Taxonomy (GTDB): domain Bacteria; phylum Pseudomonadota; class Gammaproteobacteria; genus JACKNG01. The sequence goes on along the minus strand of JBBDTC010000049.1, from coordinate 3,365 downwards.
AGCAAGGTCAGTTCACCACGCGTGCCGAGATAGAGCTGATTGTTGTCGCTCATCCCGGGCGTGTCCGACGGGGTTCCGGTCAGCGCATCGCTGTCGGTCTCGTTGCGGGTATCGACGCTGCGCAACACAAACGCCAGGTCGAGGTTGTCCAGCGGGCGCAGGCCACCATTCACATCCACGGTCACGTTGCGATAACCATCGTCCTCGTCGCCGCTGCGGGCGATATTGATGCCACCGGTATCGAGGCGACTCACCGCGACGCGCAGGCGCTTGTCATCCGCACCGAACGCCGCGCTGGCGCGCTGCTGATTGGTCGCGAACGAGCCGCCTTCGAGCATCAGCGTCGAACTGAACCCGGTGTCGCTCTTGCGCGTGATGATGTTGATCACGCCGGCCAATGCGTCACTGCCCCACAAAGCACTTTGCGGACCGCGCACGATCTCGATACGTTCGATATCTGCGGTCGTCAGATGACCGAAGTCGAATTCGTCGTTGCCGGCCAGATCGTTGACCTCGATGCCATCGATCAAAACCATGACGTGATTGCCCTCGGCGCCGCGCACGCGAACCTGGGTCTGTTTGCCCGGGCCGCCGGCGCGACTGACGGTCATCCCCGGGACCTCGCGCAGGAGATCGGTCACGAAGGCCGCGCGACGCGCTTCGATGCGTTCGCGATCGATGATGGTCACGCTGGCGCCGGCCTTGCCCAGTTCTATGGGCGCGCGTGACCCGGTCACGATGATGGTGTCCTCGATTTCCTCGGAGTCAGCCGCATTGAGTGTAGTCAGTGGCAGCAGCAGCACTGCCAGGGCGATGAATGAACGCATGAATGCCTCCCGAAACGGGCCATCCCCGGACCGTTTCTCATGATTCACACGCTGTGGGGAAAGCTGGGAACGGCTCCACCGCCGTCACTGGCCCGCTAGCGCCCACCGCGCGTCGGTTGCTCGAAACACCGTCAAGCGACAGTGCTCATTTCGAGGCGCGGGCCGGTCTCCGGGCTTGCGAGTCGCAGGGACCATCCCTGCTTCGGGCTCCGCCTTCCCATGTCCTTGCACAGTGGCGTGATGGAGACCGAACTCGCTTACCGTTGCGGGGGCAGCGTCGGAATTGCCGCATGTGTCAACACGCGGCGCACCGACTTCCCGTTTAACCCTCCAGCCAGATCGGTCTGGAAGGCACCCTGGCGCCAAGTCGGCGTGCAGGCTAACGGAGTGCCAGGCCGCAAGCAAGAGGGGAAGTTAGGGCCCGTGCCAGGATAACTCAGCTGTTTGGGGCGTCGAGGCGCCCGGCTGGCAAGGCGCGAGGAAGGCGAATAGTGGTTCTATTCAACTGACGAGCAACGCTGCCAGACGGGATGGATCGGCGTTCCAAATCGTTGAGTTATTCTGGCACGGGCCCTTATGCAGATGGCGCCGCTCATGGCGTTGTGCACCATGCGCGGCGCACCCAAAAAAAAGCCGGCACGAGCGGCCGGCTGGCAAAATCATTCCGCAGCGGGCTGTCAGGCGACGACGTCCTTGATCGCCTTCATCGCCGTCGCGCGGACCGACAGGCTGGCCGGACGCGCTTCGACTTTGACCATCTCGCCGGTGAAAGGGTTGCGGGCCATACCGGCCTTACGCGCAGGCTTCTGCACCCGGCGCAGCTTCACGCCGAGCTCAGGAATAGCGAATTCGCCCGAACCGTTCTTGGCCAGGTGTCTGGCAGCGAGACCCTTGGCCGCTTGCAATACCGATTGCACGTCTTTTTTGTGCAGGCCGGTATCTTCGGCGATGGCCGCAATGATCTGCGACTTCGTTTGCTTTTCCTTGATGGCGCTGGTCTTGGCTTTACTCATGATTCCTCCCGTAGCAGGTGGTAACGGATGTTTCTTGGATAGCTTTCTTTACAGTGACGTTCCGGTGAGGCCTGCTCGAGTGACGGCATCGTATCGTTTGCATGGTGGTGGTCCCCCGGACCTAATCCATGCCCGACAGCCCCGGTTCTCTCGGCCGCCATAGGCATGTCGAGAGAACCACCCCGGATGCCGGGACGCAGCTTCGAATTCAGGCCCGAATCGAAGGCGTTACTATAATCACCGGCCTCGAAATTGGAAGCCTTGACAGCACCAAATGTGGCTTTATTTTCGGGGAAATCGCACTTTTGTGGCCTTGTCGGCATCACTGCGCCGCTGCTTGTCGTGTTTCGATGCGCGCCAGCATGGCGAGAATCGCACCGTGATCGGCTAGCGCATCCCGTAATCGCACTTCCGGCATGTCGAATTGGCCGGCTATTCGTGCGCGCGGATACATCGGCGGATAACGGCGTGATGGCCATTGCACCCGCTCTTTGAGCGCGGCCGAGCGCCTCGTCCTGATAGCGTTCAGGCGCTGGCCAGTGCCAGGTCGAGTCTGCGCAAAGCGTCGACCGCATCCATCGCCAGATGAATGCTGGCGCTGGCCGACAGGGCAGTCTGTTCCGGATTGATCTCGATGGTCGTCGCGCCGCGCGCGCGGGCGGTCATTATCGGCTCGCTTATATAAGGGAAGCCGGCACTGGTACCAATCGCGAGCACGACATCGAAGCCACGTTCGAATTCTTTCTCGTAGGCGGCCATCTGTGCCATCGGCAACAGTTCACCGAACAGCACGACATTGGGCCTGACCAGGCCATCGCAATGCCGACAGCGCGGCGGCAGAATCGCGAAGTCGAAATCATCGAGCACGAAGCGGCACTCGCAATCGATGCAGAACAGTTCACCGAGATTGCCGTGCAACTCGATGAGCTGCCTGCTGCCCGCGGCACGATGGAAACCATCGACGTTCTGCGTCGCCACCCAGAGATCGAAACGTTCATCCCAGCGTGCCAACAAGCGATGGCCTTCGTTAGGTTCGGCGCCACGACAGGCCTGTTCGATCTGCGCGATGTACTTCCAGGTAAGTGCCGGGTTACGCGCAAACGTATAGGCGTGAAGTATCTCTTCGATCGGCAGTCCTTCGTCGATCACCATATCGTTGTAGAGTCCACCGATGCCGCGGTAGGTGGGCAGGCCCGAGGCGACCGACATGCCGGCCCCGGTGAGTACGGCGATACGATGCGCTGCACGCAGCGCGCGGACCGCGCGGGCGAAGTCGCCTTGCTGCTCGCTGGACGGTATTGAGTTTGGCATCAACGGGTTCTGTTGGCGCTGCGACGGTGTTATCGATTGTGCGGGAAGAATAGCCGATGTCGTGCGGGGATTGGGGCGGTGTTGCGAAAGCGCGTGCGTGCTGTTGCGGCAGAGACTTCGTATCCGTGTCGCAGACCCGCCGACTCCGGGGATTGATGCGAAAGCGCTTGGGCGCTTTCGCACCCCTGCGGGGCGCCGCGCTTGGCGCGGCGTT
>JBBDTC010000048.1:0-11089 GCA_040904625.1 Gammaproteobacteria bacterium | reverse complement strand
TCTATTCAACGGACGAGCAACGCCGCCAGACGGGATGGATCGGCGTTCCAAATAGCTCAGTTGTTTTGCCGCGGGCCCTAAATAGGTTACAAAACTCAGGGCGGCCGCCAGTTCATGTGTGGGCGACGCCCGCAATGTCCGACGTACCTTCGAGGATCATCAACAAACGCTCGATGCCGAGGGCCACGCCGGCGCAGGCCGGCAGACCTCGCGCCAGCGCTGCGAGCCAGCGCTCGTCGATGGCAACCGGGCCGAGGCCGCGTCGCACGCGCAGGGCGTTTTCACGCTCGAAACACGCGGCCTGCTCAGCCGCATCGATGATTTCATGATAACCATTGGCCAACTCGACACCATCGATAACGAGTTCAAAGCGTTCCGCGGCGTACGGCGGAGTGGTTTGCAGTCGGGCGTAAGCGCGCAGCTCGGCGGGGAAGTCATGCAACAGCACAGCACCCTGCCCTGCGAGCTGCTGCTCGAGACCGAGGGCATAGAGCGCATCGAACAGGAAGGCACGATCATCGGACGTCTCGGCCGGCGGCGCCAGCCCGCCCGCGCGCACCAGTGCCTGCAGTTCGGCGGTGTCGATAATGTGCGGATCGCTGCCGTAGACCGTCTCGAACAAGGCCTTGTAAGTCAACCGCGACGGTGTCCCGCGATAACCGCAGGCGGACAGCAAGCCCACCACATCGTCCATCAGGCGGTGGTGATCGATGCCCACCCGATACCATTCGAGCAGCGTAAACTCCTCGCGATGCAACCGCCCTGCCTCCTCGGCGCGGAACACCGGCCCAAGTTCGTAGAGGTCACCGGCACCAGCGGCGAGCAGGCCTTTCAGCGCCGCTTCCGGCGAAGTCCGCAGGAAACGCGGCCCGTCATCACGCGCTATTTCGAGGTTGCGCAGCGTCGGCTCGCTGGTCGCGTGCGCAGCGATGACGGGCGTGCGGACCTCGACGGCGCCGCTGGCATCGAAATAGCCGCGGATACAGGAAAACACCGCTGCACGCCGCTCGAGTCGTTCACGCACCGGCGCTGACGGCGAGGGACTCACCACATCGCCGCGCAGCCGGCACCTGCGGCCAGGCCGCAGCGCCGCAACGCTGACAAGACTGCTGTCATTCTTCCTTGGCGCGGGATACGTACTCCCCCGTGCGGGTATCGATACGCAGCAAATCACCCTGTTCGATGAACAACGGCACCTTGACTACTGCGCCGGTTTCCATGACCGCCGGCTTGGTTCCGCCCGAAGCCGTATCGCCGCGCACCCCGGGATCGGTCTCGGTGATCTGCAAAACCACGAAATTGGGCGGAGATACCGCCAATGGGGCATCGTTCCACAGTGTCACATCGCACATTTCCTGCCCCTTGAGCCATTTAGCGGCATCGCCGACGATGGCGGCGCTGGCGGCCATCTGGTCGAAACTCTGCGGATTCATGAAATGCCAATCGGTGCCGTCGCTGTAGAGAAACTGCATCTCCACATCGACGACATCGGCGCCCTCGACCGAATCGCCGGATTTGAGCGTCTTCTCGATCACGCGCCCGGTCTTCAGATTGCGGATTTTGATACGATTGAAGGCTTGGCCCTTGCCGGGCTTGACGAATTCATTCTCGACGATCGCATACGGATCGCCGTCGAACAGCAGCTTGAGGCCGGGTTTGAACTGGTTGGTGCTATAGGTAGCCATGACGATATCGGTGGGCCAAGAGTGTGACGGGCGCGCATGATAGCGCGAAGATCTGCCGGGAAGGATACGCCGACCTGGCGCGAGCAGCTGGCGCAGGCCTACCGCGATCCCCGCGCCCTCCTCGCCGCTCTCGACCTCGATGCCCGGCAAGTGGACCTGTCCCCGGGCGCGGCCGCGACGTTCCCCTTTCGCGTCACCCGCGCGTATGCCGGCCGCATCGAGCCGGGCAATGCCGCCGATCCCTTGTTACGGCAAGTGCTGCCAATCGGCGCCGAGATGCATGTCCACGCCGATTTCGGTGCCGATCCGGTCGGCGAACGCAAGCTGGCCAACCACGGCAATCTGCTGCAGAAATATGCCGGCCGCGCGTTGCTGGTCATGACCGGCGCGTGCGCGATCCACTGTCGCTACTGTTTCCGCCGCACCTACCCCTACGCCGACCATAGCGGGCGCAGCCAACTCGAACGCGGCCTGGCCGCCATCGGTGACGACCCGACCATCCGCGAAGTCATCCTGAGCGGCGGCGATCCCCTGGTGCTGGACGATGATGCGATCGCCGATATCTGCGTCCGGCTCGCCGCGATCAGCCATGTTCGCCGGGTCCGTCTCCATAGCCGCCTGCCGGTCGTCCTCCCGGCGCGACTCACGCCGCGCCTGCTCGCCCTGCTCGGGGGCCAGCGCTTCCCGGTCGTGCTGGTAATCCACGCCAATCATCCGCAGGAGATCGATCGGGAGACGACCGCTGCGCTCACCGCCTGTCACGCTGTAGGCGTAACCTTGCTCAATCAGGCCGTGCTCCTGCGCGGCGTCAACGACGATGCCGAGGTACTGGGGCAACTCTGCGAAAAGCTGTTCGCAGCCGGCGTACTCCCTTACTACGTCCACCTGCTCGACCGTGTCGCAGGCGCCGCCCATTTCGACGTCGAGGACCCACGCGCCCGCGCCATCGAGCGCGCCTTGCGCGCCACCCTGCCCGGCTACCTGATGCCGCGGTTCGTGCGCGAAGTCGCCGGCGCTGCGGCCAAACTGCCCATGCACGAGCTCAAGGACGCGTGAGGCCAGCCGCTAACCCGGGCTGAACGGCGCCTCAACTACCCTCCCGGGTTCCGTTCTCTTTCTCCGGGCCGGTGATTTAAATTCACCGGCCCGCTTTTTTTTCCCGACATGGCAAGGACCCGTGCCAGGCTACCCGGAGCGACCCTGCCTTGCGCTGTGGTTCACGGCGCCGGTTCGATGCGGTCGACGCGCTGGAAGCCACGCGGCAATTTCAAGCCGCGGCGCGCACGCTCGCCGATGTAATGCTCCTGATCGGCCTCTTTCAAGGTCAGGTGCCGGTTACCGGCATAGATGCGCAGTTCGTCATCGGCGCGCAACACCGTGAATGCCTGCATGATCTCCTCGCGCGCCTTGAGTCTGGGCGTCGGGATTTGCAGCATGCGCTGGCCCTTGCCGCGCGGCAGCACGGGCAGTTCGCCGACCGGGAAGATCAGCAGATGTCCGGCCGAAGAGACGCAAGCCACCCAGTCCTCATCCGGATTGTCGACCGCCAACGGTGCCAGCACGCGACTGCCCTGCGGCACGCTCAACACCAGCTTACCGGAGCGGTTCTTGGTCACCAGTTGAGCCAGTTCGGCGACGAAACCGTAGCCGTGATCGCAGGCCAGCAATACATGGTCGGCGCTACCCTGAACGACCAGCCCGGCGAATGTCGCGCCATCCGGCGGTGACAGGCGCCCCGCCAGCGGCTCGCCGAGGCCGCGTGCCGAAGGCAGTGAATGCGCCGGCACGGTATAGGCTCGCCCGGTCGAATCGAGGAACACCACATTCTGGTTGCTGCGCCCGCGGGCGGCAGCCTGGAAGCCATCGCCGCTGCGAAAGCTGAGTTCGCGCGGCTCGACTTCGTGACCCTTGGCCGCACGCACCCAACCCTTGGCCGAGAGCACCACGGTGACTGGCTCGGCCGGCACCAGTTCGGTCTCGGACAAGGCCTGGGCGGCGGCACGGGCTACGATGCTGCAGCGACGTTCGTCCCCGAACTTCGCCACGTCACGCGTGATCTCGTCGCGGATCAGCGTACGTAAGCGGCGCCGCGAACCCAGCGTGGTTTCGAGCTTCTTGCGCTCGGCCTCGAGTTCGGCCTGTTCACCCCGAATGCGTTGCTCTTCGAGCCGCGCCAGATGCCGTAAACGCAGATCGAGAATGGCATCGGCCTGGATGTCGCTGAGCGCGAAGCGCGCCATCAGCACCGGCTTCGGTTTGTCCTCTGTACGAATGATATGGATCACTTCATCGATGTTCAGAAAGGCGATGAGATAGCCTTCCAGTACATGCAGCCGGGCGAGCACCTTCTCGAGCCGGAATTCGAGGCGCCGGCGCACCGTGGCGGTGCGGAACTCGAGCCATTCGTCGAGCAGCGAGCGCAGATTCTTGACCGCCGGCAAACCATCGATGCCGATGACGTTGAGATTCACCCGGTAATGGCGCTCGAGATCGGTGGTCGCGAACAGGTGCTGCATCAATGGTTCGAGATCGACCCGGTTCGAGCGCGGCACGATGACCAGCCGGGTCGGTGTCTCATGATCGGATTCATCCCTCAGATCCTCGATCATCGGCAATTTCTTCGCCTGCATCTGCGCCGCGATCTGTTCGAGGATCTTCGATCCCGAGCTCTGATACGGCACCGCCGTGATGATCAGATTATGGCCTTCGCGTTCGTAGCGGGCGCGCAGGCGGATACTGCCATTGCCGCTCTCGTACATCGCGCGCAGCTCGCTCTCAGGCGTGATGATCTCGCCGCCGCCGGGGAAATCCGGCGCGCGGACGAATTCGCACAAATCGCCCACGCTCGCGCGCGGGTTGTCGAGCAGATGGATACAGGCGGCGCCGATCTCGCGCAGATTGTGCGGTGGAATGTCGGTCGCCATGCCCACCGCGATGCCGGTCGTGCCATTGAGCAGCACATTCGGCAGTCGTGCCGGCAGCAGCACCGGTTCGTCCAGGGTACCGTCGAAATTGGGCGCCCATTCCACCGTGCCCTGGCCGAGTTCGGCCAACAGCACGTCGGCGTAAGGGGTCAACTTGGCCTCGGTGTAGCGCATCGCGGCAAAGGATTTCGGATCGTCGCTCGAGCCCCAATTGCCCTGCCCGTCGACCAGCGGGTAACGATAACTGAACGGCTGCGCCATCAGCACCATCGCTTCGTAGCACGCGCTGTCACCGTGGGGATGGAACTTGCCGATGACGTCGCCGACCGTGCGCGCCGACTTCTTGAACTTCGCCGTGGCGTCCAGACCGAGTTCGGACATGGCATAGATGATGCGGCGCTGCACGGGCTTCAAGCCGTCGCCCAGGTGCGGCAGGGCCCGGTCGAGAATGACGTACATCGAATATTCGAGGTAGGCGCGCTCGGTGAATTCGGCAAGCGGGACCTGCTCGATATCGAATTGTTCGTCAGCCATGAATTCTGAACCCTCAGATCACTGTGACCAGATTGCCCTTGCGCTCGAGCCAGGCTCGGCGATCGGGAGAGCGGCGTTTGGCCAGCAGCATGTCCATCAACGCCTCGGTTTCTCGTCCCGCATCGATCGACAGCCGCACCAGGCGCCGCGTCTCGGGCGCCATGGTGGTCTCGCGCAGCTGCAGCGGGTTCATTTCGCCCAGCCCCTTGAATCGTTGGACATTGATCTTGCCCTTGATCTTCTCCGCCGCGATGCGATCGAGCACACCCACGCGTTCGTCGTCGTCGAGCGCATAGAAAACGGTCTTGCCGACGTCGATGCGGTACAAGGGCGGCATCGCGACGTGGACGCGTCCGGCTTCGACCAGCGTGCGGAAATGGCGCACGAACAGCGCGCAGAGCAAGGTCGCGATATGCAGTCCGTCGGAGTCGGCGTCAGCCAGAATGCAGACCTTGCCGTAGCGTAGCTGGGTGAGATCATCGCTGCCCGGATCGATGCCGAGGGCCACCGAAATGTCGTGTACTTCGTTCGAGGCCAGCACCTGCGCCGAGTCGATTTCCCAGGTATTCAGGATCTTCCCGCGCAGCGGCAGAATGGCCTGATAGACGCGATCGCGGGCCTGCTTCGCCGAGCCGCCGGCAGAATCGCCTTCGACCAGGAACAGTTCGGTGCGATCGAGATCCTGCGCGGTGCAGTCGGCGAGCTTGCCGGGCAGCGCCGGACCGGCTCCGGTGACCTTCTTGCGCACCACCTTGGCTGCTTTGAGCCGATGCTGCGCCCGGCTGATGGCTATGGCCGCAATACGTTCGCCGGATTCGACGTGCTGGTGCAGCCACAAACTGAAGGCATCGCGAACCACCCCGGAGACGAACGCCGCGCACGATCGCGATGACAGGCGCTCTTTGGTCTGTCCGGAGAACTGGGGCTCCTCGAGCTTCACCGACAGCACATAGGCGCAGCGCTCGAAAACGTCTTCGGGCGCGAGCTTGACCCCGCGTGGCAGGAGATTACGGTTGTCACAGAATTCGCGCATGGCTTCCAGCAAGCCTTGACGAAGACCGGCGACGTGCGTTCCACCCTGCGTGGTCGGCACCAGATTCACATAGCTCTCGGTGACCAGTTCGGCATCGTCCGGCACCCAGTGCAGTGCCCACACCACAGCTTCGTGCGTGCCTTCCATGTCACCCATGAAAGCTTCGGCCGGGACCAGCTCGGCATCAGCCAGGGCCGCGCTGAGATAGCTCGCCAGTCCGCGCTCGTAACACCATTCCTGGCGTTTGCCGCTGGCCTCGTCGTGCAGGCGAACCAGCAGTCCGGGACACAGTACCGCCTTGGCCCGCAGCAGGTGTTCGAGGCGCGGCACGGCCAGTTTGACGGTGTCGAAATAACGTTCGTCGGGCGTGAACCGGATACTCGTTCCCGTATTGCGCGCGCCGACCGCACCGACTTCTTCGAGCGCCGAGCACGGTTCGCCGCCGGCGAAGCGCATGGCGTATTCCCGGCCACCGCGTTTGACCCTGACTTCAAGGCTCTTCGAGAGTGCGTTGACGACCGAAACCCCGACGCCGTGCAGTCCCCCCGAGTACTTGTAGTTCTTGCGCGAGAACTTGCCGCCGGCGTGCAAGCGGGTGAGGATGACCTCGACGCCCGAGATCTTTTCCCCCGGATGCTCGTCGACCGGCATTCCGCGGCCATTGTCGGTCGCCGAAATCGAGCCGTCGGCGTGCAGGGTGACATCGATCTGGGAGCAGTGGCCGGCAATGGCCTCGTCGACGCTGTTGTCGACCACCTCCTGCACCAGATGATTGGGGCGGGAGGTATCGGTATACATCCCCGGACGTTTGCGTACCGGCTCCAGCCCGGTCAGCACTTCGATATCGGCGGCGTCGTAGCGTGCGCTCAAGGGGTGACTTCCGACCGCCCGGGGCGGCTCAAAGAAATGGACAAGAATTCAGCCGATTATGCCAAATACTTGAGAATGATTTGAAGATCCCCGCGCTGCCGTCAGGTGCGCCGGCCTCGACTACAGATACAGTCCTCCAGGCGCCGGGCGGCCATCCGCACGATGGGGTTCCCCGCCGCCATTGTACGGGCTGGCGAGGGCAGCGTGCGCACCGCCGATCAGGCCAGATCGGCTGCCAATGCGTCGCGCGTCTCGGCCGGGACGGCCTCGACCACGTGGTGATAGTTTTCGTGGTCGATACCGAAAGCGAGCGCGGCACCGCTCTTGAGGCCCGCGATGCTGTCCGGATCGAGTTGGAAGCGCAGGAAATGGACCGCGGAAGTCTTGACGTCGTTTTCACGCTCGAGATCTTCGTCGGCGATGGCGTAGATGACAGGGCCGTCGGCTACGCGCAGCCAAACCCGATCCTCGATGCCGCGCAGGCCGGCAAGCGCCTTGCGCCGTTGTTCGGCATCGGCGTACTCAATCATGAAAGTCGCCTTGAGATTGTCGCCGTCGGGGATCAGCGGATTGTAACTGTCGAGTTCCTCCTCGATGGCCTCGGCCTCGAAAATGCGCTCGACGCGCAGCATCTCCTGAATTTGATACTGGATGGTCAGGCGATCCTCGAAATACAGCGCCGCATGGTCGCCGATGAAGACTTTACGGCGGGCCTTGTGGGCCAGCACTTCGCGGCGCATCGCCGGGCGCCGTTCGTGATAGGCCTCGAGATTGAGCAAATCGGCGCGGGTCAGTTTGTTGGGCATGGCAGGTTCAGATCCCATAGGCTTGACGTAACAGGGTGAAGGGCGAACTGGCTTGCGAGCCGCCGCCGACGCCGTGCTCGATGAGCTCGCCGGCCATGGGGCAGTCGCTGATGTAGTGGTCGACTTGGCCGTCATTGATGCGCTTCACCACCGGCCGACAGATTTTCTGCGCGAAGGCGTAGTTCTCCTTCTTCACGGCATAAGTGCCGTCGTGGCCGGAACAGCGCTCGATGACGAGGACCTCGGTGTCCGGAACCAGCTCCAGCGTGTCCTTGGTCTTGAGCCCGATATTCTGTACGCGTTGATGGCAAGGCACGTGGTAGGCCACTCTACCGAGGCGATCCTTGAAGTCGCTATTGAACTTGCCCGCGCGATGGCGGGCAATGAGGAATTCGAACGGGTCGACCATCGCAGCACGGACCCGCGCAACGGCGTCGTCATCGGGGAACATGAGCGGCAGCTCCTGGCGAAACATCAATACGCAGCTCGGAATCGGCGCAGTAATGCGTAAACCACGTTCAGCCAGCTCGAGCAGCGGCGGAATATTCGCCTGCATGTGGCGTTCGACTGTCTCGAGATCGCCGAGTTCGAGCTTGGGCATACCGCAACACTGCTCGCTGCGCACCAATTCGACAGCGACGCCGTTGTGCTCGAAAACCGCGATCATGTCTTCTACGACCTGCGGCGCATTACGATTGCCGTAGCAGGTCACGAACAGTCCGATGGTGTCGTCGAGATTCGCCGCGGGCGTACGTCGGGCTGCGCGCTTGCGCAAGGTATCGCTGTGGAAACGCGGCAGCGGCGCCTCGGCATGGACGCCTAGGGCACCTTCCATCAATTTCCGTGCCGGCGCCATGCGATTGGTGGTATTGACCATCTCGGCGACGACCGGGATGGAGGCCAGCTTGCCGACGGCATCGGTCGAAGTCAGAACCCGATCACGCACGGTGGCGCCGTGTTTCTTGAACTGCACCGCCTTGGCACGCAGCATGAGATGGGGAAAATCGACGTTCCATTCGTGCGGAGGCACATAGGGACACTTGGTCATGTAACAGAGATCGCACAGATAGCACTGGTCGACGACTTTCTGATAGTCGCCCTTGGCGACGCCGTCCACCTCCATCGTCGGCGACTCGTCGACGAGGTCGAACAGTGTCGGAAACGCATTGCACAGGCTCACGCAGCGACGACATCCATGACAGATGTCGTAGACCCGTTCGAGTTCAGCCGTCAGCGCCTGTTCATCGTAATAGTCGGCCGATTTCCAGCCCAGCGGATGCCGGGTAGGCGCATCGAGGCTGCCCTCGCGACGTTCGTTCTCTGCCATGTCGTGACCTCTTCAGAAAAAGAAGCCGGGCACGGGGCCCGGCTTCGTCCACGGCGCGCGTGCCGAGCCTCAAGCGAGGCTGTCGAGCGCCTTCTGGAAGCGATTGGCGTGCGAGCGTTCGGCCTTGGCCAGGGTCTCGAACCAATCGGCGATTTCGTCGAAGCCTTCTTCGCGCGCAGATTTCGCCATACCCGGGTACATATCGGTGTACTCGTGGGTCTCACCGGCGATGGCTGCCTTGAGGTTGAGTTCGGTGTTGCCGATCGGCTCTCCGGTCGCCGGATCGCCGACCTCCTCGAGGTACTCGAGGTGGCCGTGCGCGTGCCCGGTTTCACCTTCCGCGGTGGAACGGAATACGGCCGACACGTCGTTGTAACCCTCGACATCGGCTTTCTGCGCAAAGTAGAGATAGCGGCGATTGGCCTGAGATTCGCCGGCAAATGCGGCCTTGAGATTGTCTTCGGTCTTCGAACCTTTCAATGGCATGATATGTCTCCTCTCGGAACGGTGGGCATTACTTCGTGGGTGGCATCAGCATGAAGATTTAGACTCAGTCTAAACTTACACCGAAGTCTAAGGCCGCTCCTCCTTCAGCGTCAAGCGTCGCCGGCGTTGACCGCTCTCCTGCCCATCGGTACAGTGCCGCCCTCGCGCCAGCGGCGCAATTCCACAACGTAGGGCGAGCCCGCAGCCAGTCGTGTCGAAATCCGTCAAGCAGAAACCTCCTGTCGATTTCGAAGCGGCCATGGGCGAACTCGAAGCGCTGGTGGAAAAGCTCGAGCAAGGCGAGTTTAGCCTCGAGGAATCTCTCGAGCGCTTCGAACGCGGCATCGAACTGACCCGACTGTGCCAACAGGCTTTGCACGCTGCCGAGCAGAAAGTGCTGGCTCTGGCCAGCGAGGGCGGGCAGGAAACGCTGCAGAACTTCGACCTTCCCGACGACAGTTGAATTCAATCGATGCTGCAAGAATACCTCGCGCCCTTGCGGAGCAGGGCCGATGACGCCCTCGAACGGAACCTGCCGACTGCCGACACGCAGCCCGTGCGCTTGCATGCTGCGATGCGCTACGCGGTACTCGCCCCGGGCAAGCGTATTCGGCCCGTGCTCACCTATGCCACGGGACAGGCATTGGGGGCCGCCCTCGATTTACTCGATGCGCCCGCCGCCAGTGTCGAACTCATCCATGCCTATTCGTTGATCCATGACGATCTTCCGGCGATGGATGACGACGACCTGCGGCGCGGCCGGCCGACCTGCCACCGCCAATTCGACGAAGCCACCGCCATACTCGCCGGCGACGCCCTTCAGGCACTGGCCTTCGACGTACTGCTGGGGCCGGGGACTGCGGCGTTGCAAGCCGAAACCCGTCTGGCCATGGCGCGCGTCCTCGCCCGCGCCAGTGGGTCGAGTGGCATGGCCGGCGGCCAGGCCCTCGATCTGGCCGCAGTCGGCTGCAAGCTGACGCTGGCCGAACTCGAGAACATCCACACGCACAAGACCGGCGCCTTGATCACGGCAAGTGTGATGCTCGGCTACCACGCCAGCGGCTGTCGGGAGGTGGACCTGGAGCGGCGCCTGAAACGCTACGCCACGTGCATCGGGCTCGCCTTTCAGGTCCAGGATGATATCCTCGACATCGAAGGCTCGACCGAGGTGATCGGTAAGCCGCAAGGTTCCGATGCCGTGCACGACAAGCCGACCTATCCCGGCATCCTCGGCATGGACGGCGCCAAGGCGGTCGCCGCCGAACTCTGCGTCGAAGCGGTGGATTGCCTCGCGCCCCTCGGTGACCGGGCCGCGACGCTGACGATGATCGCCGACTACATCGTCCGACGCGACCGCTAAGGGTCCGCTGCAGAATAACTGGGCGATTTTGGGGCGTCGAGGCGCCCGGCTGGCCAGGCGCGAG
>JBBDTC010000047.1:0-11171 GCA_040904625.1 Gammaproteobacteria bacterium | reverse complement strand
GCAGATCGGCGGCCGCAGCAGGATGGGTGTGAGAAATGCGGGCTAGCAGCCTGTCCGACTCGGGCTGCATCTCGAGGGGCCCTTGTGAGGCAGGTTGGCGGGTGTTCGACGCGATGACGACGGAGAGGTCATGGCGACGATGAAGCGTTCACGACATCAGCGGTGTATGACCCGGCCCGCCCGGCGCTAGTGTGTACGGGTACGGTGTCCGCGTCTGGGTCGGACACTCTCGCGGGAGCCCTGTGCAGCGACCGCCTGATTGTGCGCTATATGGGCGCGGCGTCGAGTCCGGTCAAGCGTGATATGCGAGCCATCGCGCGCCTGGCTGCCGAGACGCGCGGCCGCCATCGGAAGAGGCCATCGGTGAAAACCCGATGAGCGACCCGGCAATGGCGAAGCCGACGCGAGGAAAACTTCCTGCATGGGCCATTGGGTGGCGCGCCGAAACCGCTGAAAACCTCATAACCTATTGAAATTAAAAAAAGAATTAGAAAATTCGCGATCGTTGCCGGAACTTGCCGGCGATCCCGGCCGCGGTGTTTCATGGTTACGGGCTGGCCATGGAAGGGCAGTCCTGCCGGGGTCATGGATGACTGTGGGGGACGGCACGGATGCTGGCTCCTGCCGGCTGTTGGAGGCGGGGTCGATCACGGACGATCGACCCCGCATTCATCGGGGCGTGCTCAGCGTTCCAGCAGGGCGAGCTTATCGGGCTTGTCTTTCCAGTCGTCGGCGTCGGCCGGCGGGTCCTTCATTTCGCTGATCACCGGCCACTGTGCCGCGAGTTCGGCATTCAGGGGAAGATACTGTTGCTCGTCTTCGGTCAAGTCGTCTTCGGACTTGATCGCCTCTACCGGGCACTCTGGTTCACACAGGGTGCAGTCGATGCACTCGTCAGGATCGATGACGAGCATGTTCGGACCTTCATGGAAGCAATCCACCGGACAAACCTCGACACAATCCGTGTATTTGCACTTGATACAGTTCTCGGTGACAACAAAAGTCATGATGGTGTACTTCATAAGTGGACGTGAAGGGCGCGCATTATAGCCGTCGTGGGGCGCGAGCCCAATATGTCCCCCATTGTGCGAAAGGCGCCGCAAGGAGCCGATTTCAGGGCTCGAGCAGACCGCGCAGCCGGTACAGTGTCTCGAGCGCCTGACGCGGGGTGAGCGCATCCGGGTCGAGCGCCGTGAGTTCCTCGATCACCGCCGGCGCGGGCCTGAACAGCGACAGCTGGGGGTTGTCAGGCGACGTTTCCCGGGCAGCCTGAGTCGCACCACGGTGTTCGAGCTGCGCGAGCATGTCGCGCGCGCGCTCGACGACCTGCCGCGGGACACCGGCGCGGCGAGCCACGGCAAGGCCGAAACTGCGGCTTGCCGGGCCGTCGCGGACACTGTGCATAAACACCACATCGTCGCCGTGTTCGATCGCATCGAGGCGGACGTTGGCAATCCGGGACGAGCTTTCCGCGAGCCGGGTGAGCTCGAAATAGTGCGTGGAGAACAGCGTGAAGGAGCGATTCCGGTTGGCCAGGTGCTCGGCGGCGGCCCACGCCAGTGCGAGCCCGTCATAGGTACTCGTGCCGCGACCGATTTCGTCGACGATGACCAGGCTGGTCTCGCTTGCATTGTGAAGAATGTTGGCAACCTCGGCCATTTCCACCATGAACGTACTCTGGCCGCCGGCGAGGTCATCGGCCGCACCGATGCGCGAATGAATCGCGTCCAGCGGACCCAGAACCGCGGCGTCTGCGGGAACGAAACTGCCGATATGTGCAAGGAGGGCAATGAGGGCCGCCTGGCGCATATAGGTGGATTTTCCGCCCATATTCGGACCTGTGATCAGCAGTAGCTTGCGTGATTCGTCGAGATACAGGTCATTGGCGATGAACGGCTCGGCCAGAACGTGTTCGACCACCGGATGGCGCCCGGCCCTGATGTCGATGCCCGCTGTAGGGGCCAGTTCGGGCTGGACCCAATCCAAGGTCTCGGCACGTTCGGCAAATGCTGCCAGAACATCGATTTCGGCGACCGCGGCTGCACTCGTTTGCAGACTGGCGACATGCGCGCCGACCTCGACCAGCAGTGCCTCGTAAAGCTGTTTTTCCCGCCGCAGCGCTTTCTCGGCCGCCGAGAGTATGTGCGATTCAAAGGCTTTCAGTTCGTCGGTCACATACCGTTCGGCGCTTTTCAGTGTCTGACGTCTTTGATAATCAGCCGGCACTTTACCCGCCTGGGAGCGCGCCAGTTCGAGATAGTAGCCATGCACGCGGTTGTAGCCGACCTTGAGGTTGGCGATGCCGCTACGTTCTCGTTCGCGCCGTTCGAGTTCGAGAAGAAACGCATCGGCATCGGCGCTGGCATTGCGCAATTCGTCGAGCACGGTGTCAAATCCCGGCGCCAGCACGCCGCCGTCACGGATCACCTGGGGTGGGGTGTCGACCACCGCAGCGACGAGACGGGCGTGCAACTCGGGCAGCTCCTCGATCCGGCGGCACAAATCATCCAGGTGGGGATCGAGGCTCGGCCGCAGACAGGCACGCAACTGCGCGAGGACGGGCAGCGAATCGCGCAAGCGCGACAGGTCGCGAGGTCGGGCGCTGCCGAGAGCGATGCGCGAGGTGATGCGCTCGATGTCATGGACGTCGCGCAGAGTCGTACGCAGGCGGTCGATGTCGATGCGCAGGATGAGTTCGGCCACGGCCTGGTGGCGTTGTCGCAGCAGGCGTTGATCGCGTCGTGGCTGCAGCAGCCAGCGGCGCAGCAGTCGCGCACCCATTGTGGTGCGGGTGGTGTCGAGCAGTCCGAGCAGGGTATGCCCGGCATTGCCGGACAGGGCCTCGGTCAATTCGAGATTGCGCCGGGTGGCGCGATCGATGCGTAGGGTTTCTTCGGCGTGTTCTACATTGAGGGTGGTCAGGTGCGCGAGCGCGCTGCCCTGGGTTTCACGACAGTATTCGAGCAGCGCACCCGCCGCAGCGACCGCTGCCGGCAACGCTGCACAGCCAAATCCGTCGAGGCTGCTCACGCCGAAATGTTGGCACAAGAGACGTTCCGCCACCGCGCGATCGAAGCGCCAAGCCGGACGTTTGCGCACACGTGCACCCCAGGCCCGCTCGAACGTGGGTGCCAGCGCCTCGGATAGCAATATTTCGGCGGGGTCGATGCGCTCGACCATGCTGATCAGCGCCGCTGCGGAATCCAGCTCGCTGACGCGGAAACGCCCCGCGCTCAGCTCGACGCTTGCCACGCCATACCCGCTCTCGCACAATGCCACCGCAGACACGACGTTGTCCTGGCGTTCGTCGAGCAGTGCATCGTCGGTCAGGGTGCCGGGGGTCAGAATCCGCGTGACCTTGCGCTCGACGGGGCCGCGGGCCGCGGCAGGATCGCCGGTCTGTTCACAGATGGCGACCGCTTCGCCGAGCTTCAGTAGCCTGGCGAGATAGCCTTCGGCTGCATGAATGGGGACACCGGCCATGGGGATCGGGCTGTCGCCACTGGTGCCGCGCGCGGTCAGGGTGATGTCGAGCAGACGTGCGGCCCGTTTGGCGTCCTCGAAGAACAGTTCGTAGAAGTCGCCCATCTGATAGAACAGCAGACTGTCAGGGTGTTCGGCCTTGATGCCGAGATACTGCTGCATGACCGGGGTGTGCGATTGCTCGGTCCGGGCGCACGATTGCGTCTGCGGGGACGCGATTTCCTGGCGGTCACTCACTGATGGCTGCCCGATGGTTGAGGTTTTGGGGTTGAGGTTCGGGGTTCCTGCCGCCGTTGCGGCGCCACCCTATGGTAGCGCGCCGTGCGGACGGGTAGCGCTTTCGTCGAGCATCTGGGCCTCGCGCCGCGCTGGTGCAGGCCGTCGGGCTTGAAATCGAGACACGCCGCCCATAGCTTGCAGCCCTGCATCGCCAAGTTCAGCAATTCGCAAAGAGGCATCGATGACGACTCAGACAAGCAAAGAACAGCGCGGGTTCGAATCGGAGGTTCGGCAACTGCTGGATCTCGTGATCAATTCCCTTTACAGCAATCGCGATATCTTCCTGCGTGAGCTGATCTCGAACGCTTCGGACGCAGCGGACAAGCTGCGCTTCCTCGCCTTGACCGACGAGAGCCTCTACGAGGGCGACACGGATTTGGCGGTCGACGTCGATTTCAGCGAGAAGCTGGGTACGATCACCGTGCGCGACAACGGCGTCGGTATGAGCCGTGACGAAGTCATCGCCAACCTCGGCACGATTGCGAAATCCGGAACCCGCGAGTTTTTCGGTTCTCTCAGTGGTGATGCGCAAAAGGATTCGCAGCTGATCGGACAGTTCGGCGTGGGCTTCTACGCCGCTTTCATCGTCGCCGATCGGGTTACGGTGACGACCCGCAAAGCTGGTTGCAGCGCCGAAGAGGGTGTCCGTTGGGAATCGGACGGCCAGGGGGAATACACTGTCGAGACGGTCACGCGCCGCAAGCGCGGCACGGAAATCGTCCTGCATCTGAAAGACGAAGCCAAGGAGTACGCGAACGACCATCGTTTGCGCGAGATCTGCAAGCATTACTCTGATCACATCTCTATTCCGGTGCGCATGCCGCGCCAGGGCGACGAGAAGGGCTACGAAGTCGTCAATCAGGCCACGGCCCTGTGGACGCGGCCGAAAGCCGAGCTGAGCGACGAGGAGTATCGGGAATTCTACAAACACGTCGCGCACGATTTCAGTGACCCGCTGAGCTGGGTACACACCAAGGTCGAAGGCAAGTTCGAGTACACCTCCCTGCTCTACATTCCCGAGCGGGCGCCGTTCGATCTGTGGGATCGCGAGGCCAAGCACGGCGTGAAGCTCTACGTGCAGCGCGTGTTCATCATGGATGACGCAGAGGAGCTGCTGCCCCGATATCTGCGTTTCGTGCGCGGCGTTATCGACACCAATGATCTGCCGCTCAACGTGTCGCGCGAGATCCTGCAGAAGAACAAGGCTATCGATAACATCCGCGCCGCCTCGGTGAAGAAGATACTCGGACTGCTGGAGTCCCTGGCCGACAGCGAAGATTACGCCCGCTTCTGGGATGCTTTCGGCCGGGTCCTGAAGGAAGGCATCATCGAGGATGCCGACAATCGCGAACGTATCGCGAAACTGCTGCGATTCAACAGTACACAGGTGGACGATGCGACCGCGACGGTGAGCTTGAGCGACTATGTCGGGCGTATGCGCGAAGCGCAGAACGACATCTACTACATCACCGGAGAAACCCTCGCCACGGCACGCAACAGTCCACACCTCGAAGGCTTCCGAGCGCGCGACATCGAGGTGTTGCTGCTGCACGAACCCGTGGATGAATGGGTGGTGACCCATTTGACGGAATTCGAAGGCAAGCCACTGCGTTCCGTGGTCAGTGCCGAGCTCGATGCCGAGGCCCCCGACCGCCCGGAAGATGCACCTGAAGCGGCACCGGAAGGCGTTCTCGGTCGGATCAAGGAGGCACTCGCGTCGCAGGTCGAGGACGTTCGCGCCAGCCGTCGCCTGACGACATCTCCCGCTTGCCTCGTCTCTGGCGGCGATCAAATGAGCGCCAACCTCGAACGTCTGCTCAAGGCTGCCGGTCAGGAAGTCCCCCAGAGCCGGCGCATCCTGGAACTCAATCTCGAGCACCCGATGCTGCGCGAGCTGGCCGGCATCGAGGATCAGGGTCGTTTCGAGACCTGGGCGGCACTGTTGTTCGAGCAGTCCATACTCGCCGAGGGCGGCAAGCTGGAAGACCCGGCGGGCTTCGTCCGGCGCATGAACGAAGTCGTGCTCGAACTGGCCGGGTCGGGCAGCTGACCGCCGCGAGCAAGCGTTCGGCCGCGGATCTCGTCCGCGAGACTGCCGCGCGCTTCGTGGCGACCGGGCTGTATTTCGGCCACGGCACCGACAACGCCGAGGACGAGGCACTGTTTCTCGTCCTGCACGCCTTGGGTTGGCCCTACAGCGTCGACGATGCCGACATGCATGAAGGCCTCGCGCCGGCGCAGCTGGAAGCGGTGGCGCGCCTGGTCGACGCCCGTATCAGCTCGCGGCAGCCGGCCGCCTATCTGACTGGGCGGATGTGGTTTGCCGGTCATGAGTTCCTGGTCGACCAACGCGTGCTCGTCCCGCGTTCGCCGCTCGCTGAACTCATCCGTGATCGTTGCCAGCCCTGGTTGGGAGCGCGGCAACTGCGGCGAGTTCTCGACATCGGTACGGGCAGCGGTTGTATCGCGCTGGCGTTGGCGCTGGCATTTGACGACGTCGCGGTCGACGCCACGGATCTGAGTCGTCCGGCACTCGAAGTCGCCGCGCGCAATGTCGCCCTGCATGGTCTGGAAAGCCGAGTGCGGCTGCATGAGGCCGATCTGTTTCCGCCCGCCGGGGGGCCCTACGATCTGATCATTTCCAATCCGCCCTATGTCCCGCTGGCGAGCTGGTCGAAGCTACCTCCCGAGTACCTCGCCGAGCCGCGCGAAGCCCTTGTGGCCGACGACGAGGGCTTGGCCTGTGTCGCGCGGATTCTTGCCGAGGCCGGCCGATGGCTCGCTCCGGACGGGTTGTTGATCGTCGAAGTCGGCGAAATCTGGCCCGAGGTCGCCGCACGTTATCCACATCTGCCGTTCACCTGGCTCGAGTTCGCCCAGGGCGGTGAGGGCGTGTTTGTGCTCGAACGGCACGAACTTTAGCGATGCGCGCGCGTGTCGGTGCATGCCATACCGCTATAGAATAGCCCGATGTCTGGAAATACTTTTGGCCTATTGTTCACGCTGACGACTGCGGGCGAGAGCCATGGCCCCGGCTATGTCGGCATCGTCGATGGCTGTCCGCCCGGTCTGGCACTGGACGAAAGCGACCTGCAGCACGAACTCGATCGCCGCAAACCGGGCCAGTCACGCCATACGACCCAGCGGCGCGAAGACGACCGCGTCCGGATCATGTCCGGACTGCTGGATGGCGTCACCACCGGCACGCCGATTGGGCTCGTGATCGAGAATACCGATCAGAAATCGCGTGATTACGCCGCCATCAAGGACAAGTTTCGCCCCGGCCACGCCGATTACACCTATGTGCAGAAATACGGCCTGCGCGATTATCGCGGCGGTGGACGTGCCTCTGCGCGTGAGACCTGTATGCGCGTTGCGGCCGGCGCGATCGCGCGGAAGTTCCTCAGCACGAACTGTGGTGTCACCATCCGCGCCCATCTCGCGCAACTCGGCCCTATTCGCCTGAACTGTGAAGCCCCCGAGACCATCGACGACAATCCCTTCTTCTGCGCCGAGCCCGGCCGGGTGGCGGAACTCGAGGCGTACATGGTGGCCTTGCGCAAAGAGGGTAATTCGATCGGCGCCCGAATCGACATCCGGGCCAGCGGCATGCCCCCCGGCTGGGGTGAGCCGGTGTTCGACCGTCTCGATGCCGATATCGCCAAGGCCATGATGAGTATCAACGCAGTCAAGGCCGTAGAGATCGGCGATGGTTTCGCGGTCGTCGAGCAGAAAGGCACGGAGCATCGCGACGAGATGTATCCTCGCGGCTTCGCCAGCAATCATGCGGGTGGCGTTCTGGGCGGTATCTCGACCGGGCAGGACTTGCGCGTCAGCATCGCTCTCAAGCCGACATCGAGCATACGGCTCCCGGGTGACACGGTCGACAGCAGCGGCCAGGCGACGGAAATCGCGACGCTGGGTCGTCACGATCCTTGCGTGGGGATTCGCGCCGTACCGATTGCAGAAGCCATGCTCGCGCTGGTGTTGATCGATCACATGCTGCGCCAGCGCGGCCAGAATGGCACGCAGGCCAGTGCCACTCCTGTACTCGGCAGTCATTTGGCCGGGGCCTGAGTACCGCTCGGTGAGTTCAGCTGCTCCTTCGACGCAGGCTTCGAAGCCGAGCCGGCTCGCCGCCTGCGTTCGTGATGCGGCGGCCAGCGGTACGGCGCTGTCCATCATCGGCGGAGGGACCAAGCAGTTTTACGGCCGCACCTGTGCGGGTGAACGGCTCGAAGTGGCCGAGCATACCGGTATCGTTGCCTATGAACCCAGCGAACTGGTGATTACGGCGCGGGCGGGCACACCAGTGGCCGAGATCGAGGCCGAGCTGGCGGCTCACGGGCAGATACTCGGATTCGAACCCCCCGTCATGGGGCCGAATTCGACCATCGGCGGGGTCGTCTCGAGCGGCTTGTCGGGTCCCGGGCGGCCCTATCGCGGCAGTGTGCGCGACCATCTCCTCGGCGTCGAAATCATCAACGGGCGCGGCGAAGTGCTGCGTTTCGGCGGACAGGTGATGAAGAATGTCGCGGGCTATGACGTCTCGCGCCTGATCGCCGGCGCCCTGGGTGTGCTCGGCGTGGTCACGGAAGTGTCCTTGCGGGTGGTCCCGCGAGGGCCATGCGAGCAGACCTTATGCTGGGTGCTGCCGGCTGCGGGTGCGGCGACACGCATGCGCGAACTATCCCGCCGCCCATGGCCGATAACTGCCATGGCATTCGATGGGCAGATGCTCAGGGTGCGCCTGTCCGGAAGCCGTCTGGCAATCGACGATGCCGTCCGCGCACTGGGCAGTGCAGCCACGCTGGCAGAGGACGATTTCTGGCATGACCTGCGGCATTACCGTTTCCCGTTGTTCGATCCGAGGGCGGAAACCGGACTCTGGCGCCTGGCCTTGCCGCCGGCGGCCCCGGATCCGCCGGATTATTCGGTGATCCTGGTGGATTGGGCCGGTGCGCAGCGCTGGGTGGCCGGGACGGCGATGGACGCCGATGCGCTGCGCGCGTACTGCCGGGCTCAGGGCGGTCATGCGAGCCGGTTTCGCGGCGGTGCAGACGGCGGGGAGGTGTTCGACGAGCTGGCGCCCGCTTTGCAGGCCTTGATGCAGCGCGTGAAGCGCGCCTTCGATCCCGTCGGGATCCTCAATCCCGGCCGCCTCTACAGCTGGTTGTAATCAGCGTGCGAGCACCAATCGGTCAATCCATGGTGGGTGAACCGTATGCCGCGGAGGCGGCCAACATCGTGCGCAGCTGCGTGCACTGCGGCTTCTGTAATGCGACTTGCCCGACCTATCAGCTCACCGGAGACGAACTCGAAGGACCGCGTGGTCGTATCTATCTGATCAAGGGACTGCTGGAGCGAGGTCAATTCGGCGAGCAGACTCGGCAACACCTCGATCAATGCCTGTTGTGTCGTAACTGCGAGACGACCTGTCCGTCCGGCGTCCAGTACGGGCGCTTGATCGAACTCGTGCGCCCGCCGGTCTATCGTGCCAGCGACGCGCCGTGGCACGAGCGCGGGCTGCGTTGGCTGCTCGCTCGGGTGTTGCCTTACCGGCGCCGCTTCGCGCTAGTGGTCGCCAGCGGACGTCTCGTCAAACCTTTCCTGCCTCGCCGGCTGGCAGCACTGGTGCCGGTCCGGCGCCGCATCACGGCCACACAGCCGCCGCCACAAGCTTTGGCTGCGCGGCGTGTGCTGATTCTCGAGGGCTGCGTCCAGCCGGTGTTGAATCCGGCCATCGATGCGGCCGCCGTACAGGTTCTCGGCCATCTCGGCTTCGATGTGATGCCCGTTCGAGGCAGCGCGTGCTGTGGGGCGTTGGCGCACCACCTGGGCTACGATGAGGACGCCCGTCGCCAGGCGCGGCTGAATATCGACGCCTGGTGGCCCATGGTCGAAGCCGGCGTAGCGGCGGTCATGGCGACCTCATCCGGGTGCGGCGTACATCTGAAAGATTATGCACGACTGCTGGCCGACGACGCGGTCTACGCCGAGCGCGCCCGGGTCATCGAGTCGCTGGTGCGTGATCCTGTCGAACTGGTCGATGCCGAAGCGTTGCGCGGCCGCTTCGACACCGCGGCCGTCGGGCCTGTCGCCGTCCAGACGCCTTGTACCTTGCAGCATGGGCAGCGTCTGACCGGACGCATCGAGGAAATGCTCGCCAGCGCCGGCTTCGATCTCGCTGTCACGGCCGAGCCCCATCTGTGCTGCGGTTCGGCCGGAACCTATTCGCTGTTGCACGGCGCTGCCGCGACAGCGCTGCGCGACCGCAAGCTGGGCAATTTGCTGCAGCAGCGGCCAGCCGTGATTGCGACGGCCAACATCGGTTGCCAGATGCATCTCGATCCGGCGTCGCCGGTACCGGTGCGTCATTGGCTCGAGCTGCTTGCGGACTGCCTACGGGTGTGAGGTCGCCTTCATGAACGGGTGGGCGGCTGCGGGTGTCTGTCAGTAGACGCGCAGAATGGCGGCATCGCCGTCGCCGCCTTCGATGAATTCCTCGAAGCCGTCGCCGGGCGGATTGCCGTCGTAGATTTCGTATTCGCGCTGCTGGCGCCATGCTTCACGAACGAAAGTATAGGGATCGAGTGCCGCCTGATCGCGGATGCGAGAGGCATCGAGGAGGTTGGCGCGGGTATTGACCGCGGCAACCACGCCGACGGGAACGGTGACGACCGCCGAGAGATAGGTCAGCGGATTGAGCAATATCCCCATGACCGGTGAAGTGAAATCGCGGTAGGAACTCGGTCCCAGCAGGGGCAGGGTGAGATAGGCCCCTTCGTTGGCACCCCAGACACCGAAAGTCTGACCGAGGTCCTCGTTGTTTTGGCTCAGACCCATGCTCGTGGCGGGATCGAACAGACCACCGATGCCCAGGGTGCTGTTGACGACGAAACGCCCCGAATCATGGAAGAAACGGCCAAGCTTGCCCTGCAGCAGCTGGTTGGCAATGGTATTCAGGTAAGTGACGTTATCGACGAAATTGGTGACGCTGTCGCGCACCGGGTCAGGCGTCACGCGCACATAGGTTTTCGCCACCGGCTCGAGTATGTTCTTGTCGAGCGTGTCGTTGAAAGCGTAGAACTTGCGATTGACCGCTTCGTGCGGATCGCCACTGTCGGTAGTGGCGGTCGACGAGCAACCGGCAATTACGGTCAAGACGATGGCTGCCGCCAACACCGGCGACCAGGAGCGACTTCCTAGCATACTGATGGATTCCGCAGAGTCGATGGAAAGTGGTTTGTCGAGGTTCGTTCAGCGCGGCTGATGATGCCACAGTTGTTGTTCTGACGCACTATCCCCGGGTGGTATTTAGGGCCCGCCGTGAAATAACTGAACCATTTGGAACACCGATCCATCCCGTCTGGCGGCGTTGCTCGTCCGTTGAATAGAACCACTATTCG
>JBBDTC010000046.1:0-11186 GCA_040904625.1 Gammaproteobacteria bacterium | reverse complement strand
GTGGCGCGCGACGATCCGCGCGGTGCCGCTCAGTCGATCGCGCGGATCGCGGCCGATGTTGAGCTCCGGCGCGACGTCGAGACCTTCGCCCGCGGCGATGACCAGTTCGGCGCCGCCGCCGACCGCAGTCACACCGGCGAGGTAGCTGGCCACTCCGCCCCAGGGAACCCGCGTCTCACGCAGGCTCAAGCCGTCGCCCGATAACACCGCCGCATCGAGCGTGCCCGGCAGCAGGCCCGGCACACCCTCCGGCAAGGCGCAATCGGCCTGGCGCGCGAGCCACTCGACGATCGCCGTTTCGACCACGGGCAGCGGCACCGCATGGCGGCCACAGGCGCGCAAAACGGGATAGGCATCGCTCCAGCCCACGCCCATGCCGCCGCGGTCTTCGTCGGCGAGAACCTTGTGGATGCCCTGGTCGGTGACTTCGTGCCACAGCTCGGCGGGGAAGCCCAGTTCTTCGATACGCGTCAAGGCGTCCCAATCGAGTCGATCGCCGAACAGGCGATTGACGGAGTCTTCCAGCATCTGTTGGGTTTCGTTCATCGCACACCCAGCCCTTTCGCGATGATGCCGCGCATGATTTCCGGCGTCCCGCCGCGCAGGGAGAACGACGGTGCAATCTGCACCAGGTTGCCGAGCACCTGCTGATAATCGAGCCCGAAGCCTTCGAGTGTCGGTTCGAGTTCGCACAATTCCTGGGCCAGTCCCGGCAGGCATTGCTCGAACTGACAACCGAGATCCTTGACCACCGATGCCGCCAGCGCCGGGTCTTCGCCGGCTTCGAGCTTGGCCGCGATGCTGAGCGACATATTGCGCAGGGTCGTCGCCCAGGCGACCTGGCTGCCGAGGCGCGCCATGGTCGCGGCCGAAGCGCGGTCCTTGACCGCATCGATCAGCTTGCGCAGCAGAAAGAAGCAGGACAGGTAACGCTCCGGTCCGCTGCGTTCGTAAGCGAGTTCTTCGGTGACCTGCTTCCAGCCCTGGCCTTCGCTGCCGATCAGGGCATCGGCCGGCAGTTCGGCATCGACGAAGGAGACTTCGTTGAAATTGCGCCCGCCGGCGAGGTTCTTGATGGTACGTGCTTCGATGCCCTTAGCCTGCTTCAGGTCGATCAGGAACTGGGACAAACCGGCGTGCTTTTTGTCCGGATCGGGATCGGTGCGGAACAGCGCGATCATGTAATCCGCGCGATGGGCATTGCTGGTCCAGATTTTGGTGCCATTGACTCGCCAGCCATCGGCCGTGCGCTCGGCGCGCGTGCGCAGCGAGGCCAGATCCGAGCCCGAATTGGGTTCGCTCATGCCGATGGCGAAACAGGCCCGGCCGGCGACGATGCGGGGAATGATGGCCTTCTTCTGCGCTTCGCTGGCGTAGCGCACCAGCAGCGGGCCGCTCTGGCGATCGGCGACCCAGTGGAAGGCCGTCGGCGCGCCCGCGACCAGACATTCCTCGACCACCACGTAGCGCTCGAAGGCGCTGCGGCCATGGCCGCCATAGGCGGGCGGCAAGGTCATCCCCAGCCAGCCGCGGTCGCCCAGTTTGGCCGAGAACTCGGCATCGTAGGCTTCCCAACTGTGACTGCGTTTGACCACCGGCACCGTGGCCAGCGCCTCGTCGAGAAATGCACGTACTTCCTCGCGCAGGGGAGTCAGGGCAGGCGGCAGCGCGCAGGGTTCGAAACGGAGTTTATCGGCTATGGAACTCATGAAGGGCTCTTTACCTCGCTGGGCTGACGGCATTCTAACGTCGCCGTCATGGACGCCAGGGCGTCCGCGCGGCGGCGCGGCGGCGACTGTCCCGAAATGTTACGCCTCGCGGGCATACTGCCACGCACGCTCGGCAAACTGTTCGACGATATCGGTGGTGCTCGGCGCGTCCGCGCTGGCCGCTGTACCGTCCTGCACGCGTTTGATGATGCCCTGGTAGATGGCCGCCAGGCGCCACACCGTATAGGCCTTGTAGAAGGGCAGGTTGGGGATCTCCGTGCGCCCGGACAGCTCGCAATACCGCGCGATGTACTGCTCCTCGGTCGGGATCCCGAGCGCCGGGAGATCGAGGCCTTCGAGGCTCGACACGCGCTCGTCGATGGCGGGAATGATCCACGGCGCCATGTGATAGGTGAAATCGCCGAGCGGGTGACCGAGCGTCGACAGTTCCCAGTCCAGCACGGCCACCACGCGCGCCTCCGTCGGATGGAGAATCATGTTGTCCAGGCGGTAGTCGCCATGAATGATGCACACGTCCTGCGAGTCCGGAATGTTCTTCGGCAACCAGGCGTTGAGTTCGTCCATGCGCGGAATCGGATTGGTTTCCGAAGCCACGTAGATTTTGGTCCAGCGATGGATCTGGCGGGCCATGTAGTCGGTGACCTTGCCGAAACCCTCGAGCCCGACCGCGGCGTAATCGAGACTCTGCAGATGCGCCAGGGTCGAGACCATGGCGTCGTAGATGGCGGCACGCTCGGGCGGTTCCAGACCGGGCAGGGCGAGATCCCAGTAGATGCGCCCCTCGACCATATCCATGACGTAGAACATGGTGCCGATGACGCTCTCGTCTTCACACAGGGCGAACGTGCGCGGTACCGGGAAGCCGGCGTCGTAGAGCGCGCTGATCACGCGGAACTCGCGGTCGACGGCATGGGCCGACGGCATCAGCGTGCCCGGGGGCTTGCGCCGCAGCACGTAGCGCGCGCCGGGCGTCACCAGCTGATAGGTCGGATTGGATTGTCCGCCCTTGAACTCCTTGATCTCGAGCGGGCCGGCAAAATCGGCGACATGTTCCTGCAGCCAGCCTTCGAGTCGGCTGCTGTCGAAGCGCAGATGGTCCTGCACCTCCTTGGTGCCGGTAAACTTGTCTTGTCGTGTGCTCATCGTGTCACTCAATCGATTGAAACCGTGATGTAAAGACCGGGGATGAGGCGGCGAGCGGCGTCGATTGCCGCAACGCATCCTGGCTGGCCGTCAGGCGACGACCCCCTGATCGTGCAGTTTGCCGATCGCCGGGCTGTCCAGGCCGAGGATTTCGGCCAGGATCTCATCGGTATGTTCGCCCACACGGGGCGCGCGGCGGGCCGGGTTCCGCGTCACGCCGGAAAAGCTTGCGGGCTGCCCGGGCACCGCATAAGTACCGATGCCGGGCTGCTCGACGTTGGCGAAGATCGGGTTCTCGGGCGAGCAGTCCGGATCGTCGGTGACCAGTTCACGCACGGTCTGATACTTGTCCCAGCAGATGCCGCAGTCGTCGAGAATACGCGCAATCGCTTCCAGCGACTGTCGCGCGACCCAGGGCTCGAGCAGGGTGCAGAGCTCGCGCCGGGCGCGAAAGCGATCGCCCTCGTGCGCGAAGTCGAGCCCCATGCGCGCGGCCAGCGCCTGCACCTCTTGCTCGAGACCGCTGGCGGCGAGCAGGCGCTCCCACTGTTTGGCGCTGACTGCGATGATCATGATGCGGCGATCGTCGGCGGTGACGAAATCACGCCCCAGTGCGCCGTAGAGATAATTGCCGTGGCGCGTGCGCGTCTCATCGTTGATCGCGACTTCGCCGATATAGCCCAGATTGCCGACATTGGCCAGCGCGACGTCGGCGAGCGCCAGCGTGATGCGCTGGCCGGCGCCGGTCAGGCGGCGATGACGCTCGGCGGCGAGCAGATCGAGGGCGGCCAGATAGGCCGTAGCGATGTCCCAGGCGGGCAGGACGTGGTTGACCGGTCGATCGTCGTCTTCGGGGCCGGTGATGTAGGGGAATCCGACCTTGGCATTGACCGTGTAATCGAGCGCCGTGCCGCCGCGACGATCGCCGATGATCTCGTGTTGGATCAGGTCCGGCCGCCGCTTGCACAATGTCTCGTAGGCCAGAAAGCCGCGTGCCGGCAGATTGGTCGAGAAAATCCCGGCGTTTTCGCCGGGTGCGCAGATCAGGTCCGCAATCAGTTCCCGTCCCGCGTCCGCACGCAGATCGACGGCGAGCGAACGCTTGCCCTTGTTCATCTCCGCCCAGTAAATGCTGGTATCGTCCTTGGTCACCGGCCAGCGGTGGTAATCGAGGCCGCCGCCAATCTGGTCGAAACGAATGACGTCGGCGCCCATCTGGGCGAGCGTCATGCCGCACATCGGCGCGGCGATGAAGGCCGAACCCTCGACGATGCGCAGACCGCTGAGTATCGCTTGCATGCGCTGTCCTCCCTCAGCCGGCGACGCGTGCGTTGCCGTGATTCAATACCACCACGCCGCGCTCGACGACCGTGGTGCGGAACTGGACGTGGCCGCCATCGCGCCAGATCTCGGTGCGCAGCGTCTCGCCCGGCAATACCGGCGCCGAAAAACGCACTTGGATGGCCTCCAGCCGGTCGGCATCGTGTTCGCAACAAGTCTCGATCAATGCGCGCATGGCCATGCTCATGGTGCAGCGGCCATGCAGGATGGGGCGTTCGAAACCGGCCTGGCGGGCAATCTCCGGATCGGCATGCAAGGGGTTCATGTCGCCGCACAGACGATAGATGAGCGCGGCCTGGGGCAGGGTGGGCAGTTCGCAGACCGCGTCCGGTGCCCGTTCGGGCGGTGCGGCCATCGCCGGACGCGCGGTGCCGCCGCCGCCGAAGCCGCCATCGCCGCGAGCCAGGGTATTGGAGACGACCGTCGCGAGGTGGGTGCCGTCGGCGCCGTGCAGTTCCTTGCGCGAATAGAGGAAGCAGCCTTTCTCCGCACCGCGGTCGACGACATCTTCGATCACGGTGCTGCCGCGGACCTTGCCGGCGACCGGCAGCGGGTGGTGGATTTCGATCGACTCTTCTGCGTGCAGGGCTTTCTGCCACTGGAAGCCGTAGCGCGCTTCGCGCATCCAGAAACCGGGGTAGGCGATGATCATCGCCATGCCGGGCAGGGATTTGAGATGCTCCTCATAGACATAGGCCAGCTGTCGCGGATCGACCGGATCGCTGCCAAAGCCGAGCGCGAGGGCGTAGAGCAGGGTGTCCTGCAGCGTGACCTCGACCTTGACATCGTTGATGACGCTGCCGATGAGTTGACTGTGATCGGGCATGGTTTGGTTCTCTCCTGTGGTCACCGACTGCGCAGCGCGTTTACCAGACGATCGCCGACGCAGCAGCGCTTCGTCGGCTCGGCACGCGCTCAGCCGGCTTTCATGATCAAATCGCGTGCGACGACCTTGAGCGCGAGTGTTTCCTCGGCCCCTTCGAAGATCGACAACACCCGCGCATCGACGAAATAGCGGCTCACCGCGGTCTCCTCGGAATAACCCATGCCGCCATGGATCTGCAATGCCTCGCGGGCGACGAATTCGGCCGCGCGACAGGCGTAGAGCTTGACCAGGCTCGCTTCCATCTGGCCGCGGCCGTGATCCATCAGCCGCGCCACGGTATAGGTCATTTCCTGGCAGGCACGCAGGTTGGCCGCCATCTGCACCAGTTTGGCCCGGGTCAGCTGGTAGTCGGCCAGCGCCTGACCGAACACGCGCCGAGCGCGGCTGTAGTCGAGCGCCGCCGCGAAGGCGGCCCGCATCAGGCCGCAGGCGCGCGCGGCAGTCTGTAAACGGCCGCCGGCGAAGCCCTGCATGGTCTGATAGAAGCCCTGGCCGGCGGCCGCCGGTCCGCCCACCAGGTTCTCGCCCGGCACGAACAGGTTGTCGAAGAACAGGGTGAACGAATGCATGCCGCGGTAGCCCAGCGTCGGGATGGCCTTGCCGGAGAGTACACCGCCGCGCTCGTCACGGTACTCGAAAGTCTTGGCGTCGGTCGGTGGTTTCTCGACCAGGAACAGCGACAGCCCACGGTGCCCCGCGCCCGGATCCGCATCGGTCCGTGCCAGCACCAACAGCAGGCCGGCCTTGCCGGCGAACGTACACCAGGTCTTGGCGCCATTGAGCAACCAACCGTCCGCGGCAGGCGTCGCACGCAGCCGCACCGCGGCGACATCCGATCCGCAATCCGGCTCGGTCACCGCAATGGCAACGAGCGGCTTGCCGGCGGCGATGCCGGGCAGCCAGCGTCGCTTCTGGGCTTCGTCTCCACCGGCCATGAGCGCGCGGGCGAGGATTTCGGGGCGGGTCAGGGGCGAACCCGCGGCGGCCAGCGAGGCCTTGGAAAGCTCCTCGGTCACGACACACATGGCGAGATTGTCGTGGCCGGATTCCGGTGCGGTACCGCCATAGGCTTCCGGGACCGACAGGGCGAAGCAGCCCATCTCGATCAGGGCGTCGAGAATGTTGTCCGGGATGGTGAGGTCTTCGCGATGAATGCGTTCCGCCTGCGGCGCAACGATGTCCTCGGCAATACGGGCGAAACTGGATGCGATGATCTGCTTGTCTTCGTCCAGCAGCGAGCGTCCGTGGCTGCCGTGCTCGAGCACCATGGCGCCGGTCTCGTCGAGGACGCTCGGGGCGAGGTAATGCCGCGCCAGGGCTTCGCCGGCCGGGCTGTCGAAGGCCTGGGCGAGCTGGCGGGCGCTGAGTTCGCAGCTGTGGCGAATCTTGTCGAAGCGCGCGCGCAGCTTGAGCAGCATTTCGGCGACGAAAGCACCGGCGAGCCGCGTTTCGAGATCGGCACCGTGCTCGGTACCGGCGCTCGAGGTCATGCAGGCCCGGGCATAGTCGACGATCGCCGTCGCTGCGTAGAGTTCGGCCTTGATCATCGCAAGCTCGTAGCCCACGACCTGTCGGCGGTCGAGGGCCGTGGCCACCCCGTCGACGTCGGCCTCGACTGCCGCGCGGGTGCTGAGCAGGGCCGTGCGCAACAGCTTCTCGACGCCCGCGAGCAGCGCCGGGACGCCGGCGAGTGCGGAAGCGTGCCCGGCTTCGTTCATCGCTTCAGACCGGATCCCACGGCCAGATGTCCTGCGAGCGATCGAGCGGGTAGAGATCCGGCTTGAACGCCGGCATGCAGTGCTCGGCGATGGTCTCCGCTGTCCAACCGTCGCCACGGTGCATCGAGCGCAGCGGGCGGTGCTGGCTCATCAGGAAGATCTCGTTGTTGCGGACGGCGAAAATCTGGCCACTGACTTCGCGCGCCGCTTCCGAGCACAGGAATACCGCCATCGGTGCAATCTTGGCCGGTGTCATTTCCTTCAAGCGTTCGACGCGCTCGCGCTGCGCTTCGTCCTTGATCGGGATGGTGCCGATCATACGGGTCCAGGCGAACGGCGCGATGCAGTTCGAGCGCACGTTGTAGCGCCCGAGATCCAGCGCGATGCTCTTCGACAGGGCCGCTATACCGAGCTTGGCAGCAGCGTAATTGGCCTGGCCGTAATTGCCGATGAGGCCCGAGGTCGATGTCATGTGTACATAGGCGCCGGACTCGCGCTCACGAAAATGATCGGCGGCCGCGCGGCTGACATAGAAGCTGCCATTCAGATGCACATTGATGACGTCGTGCCATTCGTCGAGGCTCATCTTGTGGAACATGCGGTCGCGCAGGATCCCGGCATTGTTGACGACGGCGTCGAGCTGGCCGAAATTCTTGATCGCGTCGTCGACCATCTCTTTGGCGTGGTCGAAATTCGACACGCTGCCGAAATTGGCCACCGCGGCACCGCCGAGCGCTTCGATTTCCTTGACCACTTCTTGCGCCGGCGTGCCCTCGATGTCGGTGCCGTCGGTGGATGCGCCGAGATCGTTGACCACCACTTTGGCCCCGGCCTGCGCCATGGCCAGCGCGAAATCACGACCGATGCCGCGCCCGGCGCCGGTGATCAAAACTACTTTACCGTCGAGGATACCCATCCAAGTTCTCCCTCTCGTTGACTCAATCGATCATTGCCTGATGCGTTCGGCAGCCGCCGCGCACCGGTGCAGCGGCGAGCCCACGATGTGCATGAAGCGGTCGGCGGCGCAGCGCTAGCAGCCTGTCGGACTCAGGCCGCATCTACTGCGGCGGTGGTTTAGCGGCCCAGATTGGCGCGTATACTCGTTAAATAGTCCCAAAATAGTCCCACTATTCGCCTCGAATACGCGCCAATCTGGCCTTGCTCTCCCACTCGCCTCATGACGATGCCCTGAGTCCGACAGGCTGCAAGGATGTTACTCGATTCGGTCGGGCCTTGAAATTGAGCGGCCGCGGCGAGCGGTGTGGCGGAGACGGGCCTCGTGCGGGTTAGAATGCGCGCCGTCCCGTCTGCACCATGCCGCCGCAACCGACTGCTCATGCGCCAGATCTCGCTCGCCACGATCGACGACATTCCGCTGATCCGCTCGGGCGACGATCTGGCATCGATCATCGTCGCGGCGAGCACCCGCCAGGGCGTCGTGTTCGAAGACGGCGACATTCTCATCGTTGCCCAGAAGATCGTGTCGAAAGCGGAAGGCCGCCTCGTCCCCCTGGCGCAGGTCAGCCCGAGCGAACAGGCGCAGGCCCTCGCCGCACGCACCGACAAGGATCCGCGCCTGGTCCAGCTCATACTCGATGAAAGCGCCGAAGTCATGCGCGAGAAACCCGGTGTGCTCATCGTGCGCCATCGGCTCGGTCACGTCGGCGCCAATGCCGGCATCGACCAATCGAATATCGAACACGAGCACGGTGAGGCTGCACTGCTCCTGCCGCGCGACCCCGATGCATCCGCGGCGCAGTTGCACCGGGCCTTGCGCGAGGCCACGGGACGGCATGTCGGCGTTCTCATCGCCGACAGCATGAACCGCCCATGGCGCCTGGGGACGATCGGCGGCGCGATAGGTTGCGCGGGCTTCGAGGTCCTCGACGACCGCCGCGGCCAACACGATTTGTTCGCCCGTGAACTCAAGGTGACGATGATCAACCGCGCCGACTCCATCGCCGCGCTGGCCACACTCTTGATGGGCGAGACCACCGAAGGCACGCCGGTGGCGCTGCTGCGCGGTCTGCCCCCGGACGAGCGTCGCGGCTGTGCAGCCGACATCATGCGCCCGCTCGACGAAGACCTGTTCCGCTGAGCCCATGACGCAGCCCCGTTATCTCGCCATCACCGGCGGCGTCGGCGGCGCCAAACTCGCGCTCGGGCTGAGCCACCTGCTGGGCGCCGACGAACTCGCCTTCGTGGTCAACACGGGGGACGATTTCGAGCACCTCGGGCTGCACGTCAGCCCCGATCTCGACACCCTCATGTACACCCTCGCCGCACTCAGCAATCCGGAGACGGGCTGGGGACGGCGCGACGAATCCTGGCATTTCATCGAAACCCTGCGCGCGCTCGGTGGACCCGGCTGGTTCAATCTCGGCGACCGCGACCTGGCAGTGCACGTCCTGCGCACCGCGCGCCTGCGCGCCGGAGTCGAGCTCGCTGCCGTCACCGATGAACTCTATCGCGCCGTCGGCATCCGCCACCCGGCCTGGCCGATGAGCAACGCCCGGGTCGCGACACGCGTCATGACCGAGCACGGCGAGCTCGACTTTCAGCACTATTTCGTGCGCGAGCGCTGTGCCCCGCGCATCTCCGGCATCCGTTTCGCCGGCGCCGCAAGCGCGGCGCCGCACGGTGCCGTGCTCGCCGCGCTTGCGGCACTCGAGTTGCGCGGGGTGATCATCTGCCCATCGAACCCGTTCCTCTCGATCGATCCGATTCTGGCCCTGCCCGAACTGCGCGCAGCGCTCGCCGCCTGTCGTGCGCCGATCATCGCCATCTCGCCGATCGTGGCGGGCGATGCGATCAAGGGACCGACCGCGAAAATCATGCACGAACTCGGTCTGCCGCAGCATGCCGGCGCCGTCGCACGTCACTACGGTACACTCATCGACGGCTTCATCATCGACGAGTGTGACCGCGATTTATGTGGGGAAATCGCCCACGCAGACCTGCGCGTAATCAGTGCCCAGAGCGTCATGAGGACGCTGGACGATCGCATCAATCTGGCGCACACTGCACTCGAATTGCTGCAGTCTTTTTGACCATCATGTGGGCTATCGTACCGGTCAAACGTTTCTCCAACGCCAAGACCCGGCTCGCCTCGGTGCTGACCGAAGCGGAGCGGGAATCACTGGCCATTGCCATGCTCAACGACGTCTTGCGCGCGGTGCGTGAAGCGCACCTCGTCGCCGGCGTGGTGGTCGTCTCGCATGAGGTCCGCGCCCGCTATGCGGTCGAACGCATCGGCGGCCTGTTTGTCGAAGAATCCGGCAGCGGGCTCAGCGCCGCTATCCGCCAGGGCGCACAGTGGCTCGCTACACACGGCCAACGCGGTATGCTGATGGTCCCCGGCGATGTGCCGCTGGTCTCGAGCGCGGAAGTGGACCGCATCATCGAACAGCATCGCGGCATGCCGGCGGTCACGCTGGTTCCCGATCGCGAGCACGACGGCACCAATGCGCTGGCTGCGACACCGCCCGAGGCCATCCCGTTCGCCTTCGGCCGCGGCAGTTTCAACCGCCACCGGGAGGCGGCGACGGCAGCGGGGATCGAGTCCACCGTGCTGCATCTGCCGGGCCTCGCCCTCGACATCGACAACCCACTGGATCTGCAAACGCTGGTAACTTATGACGCCGAGACCGAAACCCTCGATTACCTCTGTGACAGCGGCATCGCCCGCCGCATCTTGTCCCGGCCGGAAGCCGGGCGCGACACCAGCGGCCTCGCCGCTGCTTCGCGCCTGCTCTGAATGATGAACATCGATGCATTGGCGACCGCAGCCGCGCAGGGTGAACTGCCATCGGAACATGCCGCCCTGGCCCTGGCCGACGCGAACGACCTCGCCGGCCTGATGGCCGCGGCGGCCGCGCTGCGTGACGCGGGCTTCGGCAACGGCGTGACTTATTCGCGCAAGATCTTCATCCCGCTGACACAGCTCTGCCGCGATGTCTGCCACTATTGCACCTTCGCCCAGGCGCCGAAACGCCTGGCCGAGCCCTACATGAGCCTGGAGGCCGTGGTCGAACTCGCCCGTGAGGGACAGCGCCTGGGCTGCAAGGAGGCGCTGTTCACCCTCGGCGAGCGGCCGGAACTGCGTTACGCCGCAGCGCGCAAGGCGCTGGCCGCCCTCGGCTACGCATCGACGCTGGACTATCTCCGCGCCGCGGCCGATGCCGTCTATACGTCCACCGGGCTGTTGCCGCACATGAACCCAGGCACACTCAGCGCCGCCGAATGCGCGATGCTCCGCGAAGTGTCGCCGAGCATGGGCATCATGCTCGAGTCGGCCAGCGAACGTCTGTGTGCCAAGGGCATGCCGCATCACGGCTCTCCCGACAAGCAGCCCGCGGTGCGCCTGGC
>JBBDTC010000045.1:0-1843 GCA_040904625.1 Gammaproteobacteria bacterium | reverse complement strand
CTCCATGCTCAACGGGTAGATTTGGGTGGGCGTCGCCGCCTTCAGGCGTTCGATCAGGCCGTCGGCGGCGAACTCGTTCATGAGGAAGCCGACCGAACCGAAATTCATGCCATAGACCGGGATCCTGCGGTCCATGACGGCGTGCAGTGTCTGCAGCATCAGCCCGTCGCCGCCGAGGGCGACGATGACCCCGGCCTTGTCGAGGCCGGCATCGCCGTAACGGCTGCGCAGCGATTCCGTCGCCACCTCGGCTTCCGGCGTGCCGCTGGAGACAAAGCTAACCCGATCGGGGGTAATGTGTTGCACAGCCAGGGCGCCCCAAGAGAATGAGGGTCTGCCTAGCATGAGGAGTTCCGGCTTGCCAGCGTCAGCCGGAACGGGAGAAGGCCAGGGGAATCGCTTCAGGTTAACGGGGGGTTCTGGCGGATGAGGCTTTGGAGGTAGTCGGGGTCGAGGTTTGCGAGTTTTCGTCGGACCTTGAGGCTGTGTTTGTCCTTGGGGTTCCGGACCAGGTTCATGGCCATGTGTTTGACGATGGCCATGTTGTGCGGTCCGTTGCCGGTCCTGAGGCGGGCGAGGTCGTCGTGGAAGACGACGTCGAGCACCCAGTGCAGGCGGTTTTCGATGCCCCAATGGGCACGAACGGCGGCGGCGAAGGTCTTGGCGTCGAGCCTGGCTGAGCACAGATAGTAGCGGCGCTCGCGTTCGAGCTTGCCAGCGCGCTCGAGCTTTGTCTCGACCATGCCGATCATCGCCAGATGGGGAAAGCGGGGCTCGTCTGGATAGCGGCGGTCGGAGAGCAGCCAGTCGACCTTGTGGCAGACGAAATGGCGGCGGATTTCGATGCGTCCGTGGTCGTTGTCAGTGCCCTGGAATGGCTCTTCAAGGGTATCTGGAGGCGGATCGGCGAAGAACTCGGCAACGTCCTTGTAGGTAGCCGGCCGATTGGCTTTGAGCGCCAGCAGATAGTCGGCGCCCTTGGCAACGATGGTCTGGGCGATGCCGGCCTGGGTACCGATCGCGTCGATGGTGACCAGCGCACCGGTCAGCTCGAGGCGTTCGAGCAGCAGCGGTATGGCGGTGATCTCATTGGATTTGAGGTCCGTCGCCTCCTGGCCCAGCACCAGGCGCTGGCGCGCCGCCCAGGCCGAGACCATGTGCAGGGGCTCGCGGCCCTTGCCGCGTGCATGGCTGCGGCGCGAGGTCTTGCCATCGACGGCGATGATGTCGGGCGCTTCCTCCCGCAATGTGGCGACCCAGCTTGTGAAGCACGCCTTGAACAGCTCGGCATCGAGCGCGTTGATGACGTCATTGAGCGTATCGTGGGCAGGAATGCCGCGCTCATAGGGCAGGAAGCGGCGCAGGAAATCGAGCCGGTGCCTGGCCCAAAGCCGGATCTCGACGAAATCCTCCATGCCGCACAAGGTCGCGCACAGCACGACAAGCAATATCTCCGGCAACGGATAGACCACCCGCCAACCCTGCCGCGGGTCCGTGAGAGCCGAAAAATGATCGAGAATGGCGCGCGACGACAGGCTTCGACGAGACATGGCGGGCTCCGATTTACGAAGCCTCCCATGAATCACACCGCACAAGTGATCCGCTACAGCCGTGTTAACCCGAAGCGATTGCCCTGGCGGGCACCGCCCCGCCACTTGACCCGCGCGGCGCTTCCCGCGATACCCGCGCAGCCTTTGCCGCGGAGCGTCCCATGTCCTCGTCTTTCATCCTCACCCTTTCCTGCGCCGATCGGCCGGGGATCGTCGCTGCGGTGACCACGGAGCTTGCGGCGCTGGGGGCCAACATCGCCGAATCCGCGCAATTCTGGGACCGCGAAACCGGC
>JBBDTC010000044.1:0-1846 GCA_040904625.1 Gammaproteobacteria bacterium | reverse complement strand
TGATTTTCGCGGTCTGCTGGGCATGGGAACCGCTGCCGACCTCGAGGTGATGATCGGGCGCCGGGATCCCCAGTTCACGGAAGAACACATCGCTCATGCCTTCATCGTAATGTTGTCCGGTGTGGACCAGGGCGTGTGTGAACTGCTTGGCACGTTTCTGGATCTCGCGGATGACCGGGGCGATTTTCATGAAGTTTGGTCTGGCGCCGGCGACCAGCAGTAGTTTCTTCTTCTCGGCCATTGTCAGTTTCTCTGCTTGTTGGGTTCCGCTTCGTCGCGATCGGCTGCAGCTTGCGGTTCCTGTGTTTCTTCCGGTTCCATCTCGGCGTGCGCTCGGCGCAG
Organism: Gammaproteobacteria bacterium; assembly: GCA_040904625.1. Lineage (GTDB taxonomy): Bacteria > Pseudomonadota > Gammaproteobacteria > JACKNG01. The sequence continues at coordinate 1,504 of JBBDTC010000044.1, read as the reverse complement.
GAAGGTGGCCGCGCGCCGACGGGCACGGCGCATGGCTTTTCTGTACATCTGTTGTTCGGTATCGGCTTTGAGGCCGTCGAAGCGGATGTGGCCGGCGCCGAAGAGGCCGCCGGTGATGCGCTCGATGACCATGTCGAAGACGAGTTCGGCGCTGATCTCGGTTTCCTGCCCAGCGAAGCCGTAGACGAGTGCGGTATCGCAGACGGAATTGATCAGGCGCGGCACGCCGCCGCATTGGTAATGAATGAAGCGGCAGGCGACCGGGCCGAACAGCCCCGGCTTGCCGCCGGCCACTTCGATGCGGTGATTGATGTAGTGGTGGGTTTCTTCGGGGCCCAAGGGCGCGAGATGGAAATCCACCGCCACGCGCTGTACGAACTGCACGAGTTTGGGGCTGCGCAGTTTGTCGCGCAGTTCGGGCTGGCCGACCAGCACGAGCTGGAGGAGCTGATCTTTGTCCGCATTGATGTTGGTCAGCAGGCGCAGTTCCTCGAGGGCGGCGTCATCGAGATTCTGCGCTTCGTCGACGATGAGCACGGTGCGTTTGCCGGCGGCGTACTGTTCAATGAGGTAGCTCGCGAAGCGCTCGTAGAGCACGGGCTTGCTGTCGGAATCGGTGCCGAGATCGAAGGCGACGGCCACCCATTGCATGAGGTTGCCGAAGGATTCGTGGGTGTTCGAGATGAGGCCGATGACGAGGTCGGCTTCGGACTCGTTCAGCAGGTGGCGCAGCAAGGTGGTCTTGCCGGCGCCGATGTCGCCGGTCAGCACGGTGATGCCGGCACGGTTCATGAGCCCATAGCGCAGCATGCTGAGGCCGGTGGAATGCTTGGTGCCGAGGTACAGAAAGGCCGGGTCGGGCGTCATGGAGAACGGCTTCTCCCTGAAGCCGTAGAACTGCTCGTACACGAGGCGCCCTACCCTATTGCGCCGCGCACAGGCGTGCGGCCACCGGGCGCGAGCCGCGGGCGGGTGGCGTACAGACGAGGCTGTGCGGCAAGTGCTTGCATCAGTAGTAGGTGGTGATTTTCTCGTCGGAGGCGTTCAGTACGGTGCCGAGGATGGGAATGTCTTTCAAGATCTCGAGGGCGTGTTCGAGTTCGTCTTGGGTGGTGCTGGCGTCGCGCAGCACCAGCAGCAAGGCATCGATGTGCGGGGCAAACGCGAGGGCGTCGTCGGAGGCCAGCACCGGCGGCAAATCGAACAGGACCATGCGGGACGGGTAGCGCGTTTTGAGCTCCTGCACCAGCCGGCCCATGATGGGTGAGGAGAGGAACTCGGATGAGTTCTCGATGGGTTTCACGGCCGGCAGCAGCACCAGGCGCTCGATGCCGGGGTTGATCAGGATCTCGTTCAGCGGCACGCTGCGCAGCAGGTAATCCTCGATGCCGCGTTTGGGCTGGAGGCCGAAATAATGGTGCATGTTGGGGTTGCGCAGATCGAGATCGACCAGCAGCACGGTGTGATGGAGCTCGCGCGCGAGGCTGATGGCGAGGTTGATGGC
>JBBDTC010000043.1:0-11222 GCA_040904625.1 Gammaproteobacteria bacterium | reverse complement strand
CCGAAGGGAGCCATTCCGCCAAAGGACCTCCCGCAGGAGAGGCTTCTCCGCACTCAAGGGCTTTGGGACGGGCCCTCAGCAGCCTGTGTCGCGCCCTGAACGAAGTGACACATAAATATGGACATTTTCAATAAATTTGTAATACTTCATGGATCATCCTGATCCGAGTAATGCGCATGACCAGAGAGCCCAGCGCTGCCGAGATGGCCGCCTTCGAGGCCGTGATTGCCGCCGACGAGAAAATCGAACCGCGTGACTGGATGCCGGAAAAATACCGGCGCAATCTCGTCCGCCAGATTTCGCAGCATGCCCATTCCGAGGTCGTCGGCCAGTTGCCCGAGGGCAACTGGATCTCCCGCGCGCCGACCTTGCGGCGTAAGGCCATCCTGCTCGCCAAGGTCCAGGACGAAGCCGGTCACGGGCTCTACCTCTACAGCGCCGCCGAGACCCTCGGCGTATCGCGCGAGCGCATGGTCGAGGACTTGCTGGAAGGGCGCGCCAAATACGCCAGCATCTTCAACTACCCGACTTTGTCGTGGGCCGACGTCGGTGCCATCGGCTGGCTGGTCGACGGCGCCGCCATCGTCAACCAGATTTCGCTCTGCCGCACATCCTATGGCCCGTACGCACGTGCCATGGTGCGGATCTGCAAGGAGGAGAGTTTCCACCAGCGCCAGGGCTACGAAATCATGCAAACACTCGCCCGCGGTTCGGCGGCACAAAAGGCGATGGCGCAAGATGCGCTGGACCGCTGGTGGTGGCCCTCCCTGATGATGTTCGGGCCGCACGATGCCGAATCGGCTCATTCGCAGCAGTCCATGCAATGGAAGATCAAGCGCCAGTCCAACGACGAGCTGCGCCAGAAGTTCGTCGATCAGACCGTGGTCCAGGCGCAGCATCTCGATCTCACCATTCCCGATCCCGATTTGCGCTGGAACGAAGCACGCGGCCACTGGGACTTCGGTGCCATCGATTGGAACGAGTTCCAGCGTGTATTGAACGGCAAGGGGCCGTGCAATCGCAGCCGCCTGCGCGACCGGCGCCGTGCCCACGAGGATGGTGCCTGGGTGCGCGAAGCATTGCTCGCCCATGCCGAAAAGCAACGCCGGCGCGCCGTCGGCGCAGCCGCCTGAGGAGCAAACGCACCATGACCACACGCCATCTGCCTTTGTGGGAAGTGTTCGTGCGCAGCCGCCGCGGACTCGATCACAAGCATGTCGGCAGCCTGCATGCGGCCGATGCCGAGCAGGCGCTGCTCGCCGCGCGCGACACCTACACCCGCCGCCAGGAGGGCGTGAGCATCTGGGTCGTACGTTCGGCCGACATTCATGCCAGCCAGGCCGAGGATGACGGGGCGTTTTTCGACCCGGCCGAAGACAAGGTCTATCGCCATCCCACGTTCTACGATGTCCCGGACGAGCTCAAATTGTGAACGACGCGCATTTCTCCTATGTGCTCAGGCTTGGCGACAATGCCCTGATCCTCGGCCAACGCCTGTCGGAATGGTGCGGGCACAGCCCGTTCCTCGAGGAAGACATCGCCATGGCCAATACCGCGCTCGATCACATCGGTCGGGCGCGGATGCTCTACAGCCATGCCGGTGCGCTCGAGGGGCAGGGGCGCGACGAGGACGCGCTGGCCTACCTGCGCGACGAACGCGAGTTCGGTAATTTTCTCATCTGTGAACTGCCCAACGGCGATTTCGCCTTCACCCTGGTGCGTCAGTACCTGATCGATGTCTATCACGAGCAGCTCTTCGCTGCGCTCGCCGCATCCAGCGACGAGACCCTTGCCGCGATCGCGGCCAAAGCGGTCAAGGAAGCGGCCTATCATGTGCGGCGCAGCCGTGACTGGGTGGTGCGGCTGGGCGATGGCACCGATGAGAGCAATGCGCGGGCCCAGGCGGCGCTCGACGATCTGTGGGGTTACACGGCCGAGTTCTTCCAGGCCGATGCTGTAGACACCGCCGCAAGCGCGGCGGTCATCGCACCGCCAGCGGCGGCGCTCGAGGGCCCTTGGCGCGACGCCGTCGAAGCGACCCTGGCGGCGGCGACGCTGGTCATTCCGGACGACGACTGGCAGGCCTCTGGTGGACGCGAAGGCCTTCATACAGAACACATGGGACGGCTATTGGCCGAATTGCAGATCATGCAGCGCAGCCATCCGGGGCTCGCCTGGTGAACGCGGCACCCGCCATGCTGCCGGCCTCGGTGCAGGCGCTGCTCGAGACGGTGCGCGACCCCGAGATCCCCATTCTGACCATCGCCGATCTCGGCGTGCTGCGCGACGTGCGGGTCGAGGGTAATGCAGTGACGGTCGTCATCACACCGACCTACAGCGGCTGCCCCGCGATGCACGCCATCGAAGCCGATATCCGCGCCGTGCTCGAAGCGGCCGGCTACACCGAGGTCACGGTCGAGACGGCGCTGGCGCCGGCCTGGACGACCGCCTGGCTGACGCCGGCCGCGCGGGCCAAGCTGCTCGAAGTCGGCATCGCGCCGCCGCTGCAGGAAAGCAGCGACAAGCGCCTGCTGCGCGACGCGGCATCCTCTGTCAGGTGTCCGCGCTGCCGCTCTGATGCGACCGAGATGGTCAGCGCATTCGGTTCCACCGCCTGCAAGGCGCTCTACCGCTGCCGCAACTGCCTCGAGCCCTTCGACTACTTCAAATGTCTGTGAACGAATTCCACGCCTTGACCGTCGAGCGTGTGCAGCGCCTCACCGATGACGCCGTCTGCCTGACCCTGGGTGTACCGCCAGCGCTGCGCGAACGCTTCCGCTTCCAGCAGGGCCAGTATCTGACCCTGCGCCGGGAAATTGCCGGTGAGGACGTGCGCCGGTCCTATTCCATTTGCAGCGGCGTCATGGACGACACGCTCGAGATTGCGATCAAGGCCGTACCGGGTGGGCGATTCTCGAGCTTTGCCAACGACAGCCTGGCCGTGGGTGAGCGCATCGAGGTGATGCCGCCGGCTGGCAGTTTCACCTGTCAGCTCGACCCCGCACAGGATCGCAATTATCTGTGCATCGCCGCGGGCAGCGGCATCACGCCGGTACTGTCGATAGTCAAATCGATACTCGCCATCGAGCCGCACAGCCACGTCACGCTGCTCTATGGCAATCAGCGGGTGCAGAGCATCATGTTTCGCGAAGCGCTCGATCAGCTCAAGAATCGCTACATGGCGCGGTTCCAGCTCATTCATGTGCTGAGCCGCGAAAATCGCGACGTCGACATCCTCAATGGCCGCATCGACAACCGCAAGGGCGCAGCGTTATGCCGCAATCTGCTCGATCTCGAGGCGGTCGACGAGTTCTTCCTGTGCGGGCCGGAAGCGATGATCTCCGAAGTGTCTCGCGGACTGCGCAGCAACGGCATCGACGAGGCGCGCATTCACTACGAGCTGTTCGGCGCCTCGGCTGACGACGCGGCGCAGGTCGTCGAACGCCACCACCAGCGCGCGCAGAAGTTCGCCGGTCAACGCTGTCGCGTCACCGTCAAGGCCGACGGCCGTGAGACCACCCTCGAGCTCACCCCCGACGGTGAGAACATCCTCGATGCCGCACTCGATGCCGGCGTCGATCTGCCCTTCGCCTGCAAGGGCGGTGCGTGCGCGACGTGCAAGGCACGGCTGGTTGCGGGGGAAGTGGAAATGGATCTCTGTCATGCCCTCGATGCGGACGAAGTCGATGCCGGTTATGTGCTGACCTGTCAGGCTCATCCGGTCAGCGCCGAGGTCTATATCGATTTCGATCGCGCCGTGTGAGCGGGTGATGCGCGCGCGCGGGTCCTTGCGGGCGCATCTCGAGACCTTGCTCGCCGCCGATCCGCCGCGCGCGGGATCGCTCGCAGTCACCATTTTCGGCGACGTCGTCTCGCCGCAAGGCGGCAGCGTGTGGCTCGGCAGCCTAGTCGAAGCCATGGCGGCTTTCGGGCTCAACGCGCGTCAGGTGCGTACGGCCGTCTTCCGCCTCGCCCAGGATGATTGGCTCGAGGCCGAACAGCGCGGGCGCCGCAGCTATTACGCCTTGACGGCGTCGGGGCAGCGCCTCTACGCCCGCGCCGCGGCCCGGATCTATGCCGTCGAACAGGCGGTATGGGACGGCAAGTGGACACTGGTCACGACTGGCGCCGGCCTGCCGGCCCGGGTTCGCGACGAATTGCGCAAGCGGCTCGTCTGGCAGGGCTTCGGTGTGCTCGGCGGTACGCTGCTGGCCCACCCTGCGGCCGAGGCCGAGGCGCTCAGCGAGACCCTCGCCGAACTCGAGATCGGCACGGACGTGGTGGTGTGGCAGGCGCGTGCGCGCGAGGCACGAGCGCTGCATGAACTCGTTCGCACCACCTGGCCGCTGGAGACCCTGGGCGCGCAGTTCCGCGCGTTCTGTGAGCGTTTCGAGCCGCTTGCCGCCCGCCTGCAGCAGGGTGCTGCCTGTGCTGACCGCGACGCCTTCGTGCTGCGCTGCCTGCTGATCCACGACTATCGCCGTATTCTGCTGCGCACCATCGATCTCCCGGCGGAACTGCTGCCGGGTGCGTGGCCGGGCTTTACGGCAATGCGGCTGGTGCAGCGCATCTACCGCCACATCCACGCCCCTGCGAGTGCCCACGCCTGCGCCGTGCTGGAACGGGCGGCAGGCCCTCTGCCCCCGCCAGAGGCCGCGTTCTACCAACGTTTCGGCGGTCTGCCGCGGCAGTCAGCGGCCGGCGATGTGCAGTCGGCGCGCGGCGGTCCGGCGCTCGAAACCTGCTAGGATAAAGCCGCGATGCGGCTGCGTGCCGGTGCGCTGCTACCCGGCCGCCTGCCGCAATCTACGCTCACAGGTCTCGAGGCACCCAGATGGTCGCTGTACAAATGCCCTTACGCAGTTACGACGAGCTCGACGGACCGCCCGGCCTGCCGTTGCTCGGCAATCTGCTGCAACTTCGCTACGACAAGCTGCACCGCATACTCGAGGGCTGGGCGGCGCAGTACGGCCCCTTGTACCGCTTCCGGATCGGGCTGCGGCGTCTCGCTGCGGTGTCCGACCCGGAGACCATACGGCGCATGCATCGCGAACGCCCGGATATGTTCCGGCGCACGCGTTCGGTACAGGCGACGACGGCGGAGATGCGCATCAACGGGGTGTTTTCAGCGGAGGGTGACGATTGGCGCCGGCAGCGCAAGATCGTCGCCATGGCGCTGAATACGGCGCATCTGAAACCCTTCTATCCCCAACTGCACACGACTACCGATCGCCTCCTGCGCCGTTGGCAGCACGCCGCCGACCGCGGACAGCCGGTCGACCTGTGCCGTGAACTGATGCGTTTCACAGTCGATGTCACCACGCAGCTGGCTTTCGGTATCGATTTCAACACGCTCGAGACGGACGGCCCGATCATCCAGCAGAATCTGGACAAGGTCTTCCCGGTACTTAATTTCCGGGTCAATGCGCCGTTCCCGTATTGGCGATATTTTCGTCTGCCACGCGATCGCGAGCTCGACCGTGCACTGACCCAACTCCAGGCGCAGGTCGATGACATCATCGCCGATGTCCATCGGCGCATGGCCGCCGATCGGACGCTCTACGAAGCGCCGACGAACTTTCTCGAAGCGATGCTCGCCGCCAAGGAGGCTGAAGGGGTCGGTTTCTCGGATGCCGACGTCTTCGCCAACGTCTGCACCCTGCTCCTGGCCGGTGAGGACACGACCGCCAATACCATCGCCTGGGCCGTCGACTTCTTCCTGCAGCATCCCGAGCATTACGCGCGTGTGCGTTCGGAAGTGGATAGCGCGATTGCACCGGCGGCGATCCCGGCTGACATCGATCAGACGGCGCGGCTGCCCTTCCTGGAGGCCTTCTACAGTGAAGCGATGCGCCTCAAGCCGGTGGCGCCCCAGAACGCGATGGAGCCTTTGCAGGACGTCGAGATGTGCGGTCATCTGATCCCGCGCGGCACGGTCGTGATGTTGCTCAATCGCCGCATCGCGACCCAGGACGAAAACTTCGACCACGCCGAGCGCTTCGATCCCGAGCGCTGGCTGGTGCCCGCGGGCGAGCGGCAAGCGGCGCACGATACCAGCACATTCCTGCCGTTCGGCACAGGGCCGCGGTTCTGCCCGGGCCGCAACCTGGCGCTGCTCCAGATCCGGACCGTACTGGCCATGCTGTGCCGGAATTTCGATATCGAGATTGCCGATCCCCGGCAGCAGGTCGAGGAAAAGCTCGCGTTCACCATGATGCCGACCAATCTGGTCGTGCGCCTGCGCCGGCGGCCATCATCGCCCGCGCAGACGCAGGCTCGAGAAACGCCATGAAGTCGCGGAGGGGAGTGCCATGACGATGAAACGACAGCTGCAGGCAGGGCTCGCGTTGATGGGGTACGTCATGACAGTAGCGGTGACAGCAGCGGAACCCTGCCCGGACGGGGCTGCCGCGCAGGCTGCGGTCGAGCGCTATCTGTCGGCCATGCAGAACCACCAGTTCGAGGCGGCCTATGACACCGTCACGGCGCGGATGACCGACGGCAAGGAGCGCGGGCCCTGGGCCGCGTTGCAAAAGATGTTCTACGAGGGTGGGGAGGTCAACATCTTCGGTATCGATATCCGCCCGGCGGTAGCCACGGCCGATGACCCCGAATGCGTCGACGAAGCCCTGGTGCCGAACGTGCTCCAGTCACGCGATAAGTTCAACAACCAGGGGATCACGGAATTCGAGGTTTATACCGTCGTGCACAACGACGGCGAGTGGCGCGTCGACAGGCAGGAGACCTTGTTCGATCAGGCCGACGTCGATCGCTATTTCCCCGGTGAAACCTTGCCTGAATTGCGCGATCAGTACTGAGCCCTTCGACAAGCTCAGGACAGGCCCTTCGACAGGCTTGTCGAAGGACGCGTTCCGGCAACACCGTCAATCGCGCTCCCCGACCGCTCGGAGTCCGTCGCCCGGCGGCTCGTGGCGCTGAGCTGCCAGCGTGGCCCGATGATCGGGAAAATGGGTGACCAGGCGTTCGCAAAATGAGCGCGCGGCGGCCAGATCAGCCACTTCGATCTTGGGCTTGGGTTTCTTCGGACTGCGCGGAAAACGGCCCATGCCGGCGAGGATGCAATACCAGGACGTCGGGCTGTAGACCAGGCGTGCAGCCTGGCTGCGCAGTTCGCCGAGCAGATCGCCGCCCTTGTCCCACACGGCGAGGATACGCGTGACGTCGTCCGGCACATGGCTGTTCTCGCGATTGGCAATCCAGTATTCGGTGTCGTCGCGACTGTTCAGCTTGTAGTGCATGAAGATGTAGTTCCTCACGCCGTCGAAGATCAGATTCACCTTGTCGTTGACTTCGGCGCGGAAGCGGGCCGTGAAGTCACCCTGCTCGAAGCGCTGCATGAACGTCTCCACCGTATCCTGCACGACCATCAGCGCGGTGGCCTCCAGCGGTTCGACGAAGCCCTGGGCGAGGCCGACGGCCAGGCAGTTGTGCTCCCAGCAGCGCTCGACGCGGCCAATGCGCATCTTCAGATGACGCGCTTCGACGGGGTCGTCCAGCATGCCCAGTTGTTCGCGCAGTTCGTGCTCGGCCTGGGTCTCGTCGATGTAATCGGATGAGTAGACATAACCATTGCCGTAGCGATTGGTCAGCGGGATCTTCCAGCGCCAGCCGTATTTCATCGCCGTCGACAAGGTTTCCGAAGGCAGTCCGCTGTCGGCCTCATGCGCTGTCGGCATGGCGACAGCGCGGTCGTTGAACAGCAGGTTCTTGTAGGAATGGAAAGGCACGCCGAGCGTCTTGCCGATGAGCAGACTCGCGAAGCCTGTGCAGTCGACGAAGAAATCGGCTTCGATGAAGCCGTGTTCGCCTGCCTCTACCCCGGCCAGGTCGCCATTGTCGAGGCGGCGGACTTCGCTCACCGTGTCGATGACATGTTCGACCCCGCGGCTGACCGCATAGCCTTTCAGAAATTCGCCGATCAGGCCGGCATCGAAATGGTAGGCATAATCGGTGGTGTAGCTCGTCGTCGCACCAGGCAACGGCGCGCGCCGGGACATCGCCAGATAATTGGAAACGAAGAATGCATCCGGGTGAGCGTGGACATCGAGGTTGCGGTTGCGCAGCGTCGCGTTCTGGAAGAATGCTCTGATGGTGGTGTCGTCGGCCTGTGAGAAGAACGGATGGTAGTAGCTGCGGTAGCCTTTGCGCGTCGACCAGTCCGGAAAGCGGATGCCGCATTTGTAACTGGCGTTGCAGGCTGGCATCCACTCCGCTTCGGGGACGCCGAGCTTGTCGAAGAAGCGGCGCATCTTGGGCGTCGATCCTTCGCCGACGCCGATGGTGCCGATGGTGCTCGATTCGAGCAGGGTGATGTCGGCGCGGTCGGCCCAGCCATGCACGAACAGGGCAGCGGTCATCCAGCCGGCCGTACCGCCGCCGACGATCAGGATTTTCTTCTTGGGCGTAGTGCCATCGCTCATGTCGGTCTCCATGGAACTGGATGCGGCAGCGCCTGAAAAGGGCGCGGACATCGTTGCCGTAGCGCCATCGGCGCTGACTCATTGTCGCAAAAAAAAGCCGCGGGGCAGTTGCCTGCCCCACGGCCTTCGGATCCCGGTCGAGGTCGACTAGGTGCCGAGGCGGCGCATGGCCGACTGCGTCATGTAGTTGCTGACGAAGTCCTCGGCCGAGCCCTGGTTGTCCCAGCCCGACTCCCAGCCACCCTGGCAGGTCTTCGACTGGCAGAAACGCGTGATGCGCTTGGACTGGATGTCGTTGCTGATCACCCAGTTCCAGCTCCACTCGTCGCGGCCGTCGGTGGTCTTCTTGACGTGGTCGCCGTAGTCCGGCACGCCCGGTTTGCCCTTGTCGACGTTGGTGTTGTAGCAGGCAAAGCCCGGCTCGAACGACTTCCAGATCTCGCCGCGGCGGTCATAGGAAATGGACTGCGGGTACTCGATGTTGCGTGCATCGAAATACACCCGGCGTTTGGACAGCGGTGCACGCGGGAAGCCCGTGGGCTCGCCTTCGAGGACGATGACCTCGGGAATGAGCGATTTGCCGACGTTGTAGTAGGACGTGCCTTGCGCCCCGCCCACCGTCGGATGCTCCCAGTTGTCCATATCCGGGCGCCAGTTGTAGTGCATGGCGCCGAGCATCGGACCGCGGTGCACAATCTTCCAGTTGCCCCAGGTCAGCATCGGGTCGCCAGCGGCCCAGGCGTCGGAGAGGAACAGGTTGATACCGGCAACGAGCGGTTCGAAACGCTGGTTGGTCGGGAACCGGCGCACGCGTTTGAACGCAGGCAGGTAACCGTAGAGTTCCGGGAACTTGGCCTGGTCGTAGTACCACTCGTTCATGAAGGCCGTGCCCTTGATGTCCTGGGGCGCGGTGAACCAGACCGACTGGTGACGCAGCATGTGCTCCTTGCCCGGCAGGTAGGGTGCGCCGCCGGCGGAGTCCGGATGGACGAGGCCGATGGTCTGCTGCTGCGCCCAGACGAAGTGGTATTCGTACTGGATGGTGCCTTCAGCATCGAGTGCGTAGGTCGGGATGGCGAAGATATCGGAGTCGTGACGGCCCCAGGACAGCACCACGTTGGCCTGCACTTCTTCAGGCGTTTGCGGATCGGGGAACGGATGGCCGCCGATCCAGGGTTTGTCGTCGAGCGTGTAGACGTTGCCATCGGCGCCGAACTTGGCCTGGCCCCAGTTCTTCAGCGTGGCGTCGAGGTAGAAGGGCGGGAACTGTTTCTCGATCTCCGCCTGGGTGGGCAGGATGAAGAACGTACGGTTATCCTGGGTGATCTCCTGGTACAGCATCGGGTCGATGAGGTCCTGGACCAACTCGACGTTGTCCTTGCTGATCACGTCGCCGACCTTGACCTTGCCCTTGGTATAGGCCTCGATGTCCATCAGCTCTTCCGGATAGGCCTTGTAGTGGTCTCCGTGCTGCGCCATGAGTGGAAACAGAGCACCGAAGATACCGGCAGAACCGGCTCCCTTGGCGACCTTCTCCATGAAGAATCGACGACTATAGTCAAAGTCGTATTTCTGAATATGCATATTTCCCCTGCCTTTCCGATAGTGATCGGGAGATCTTGTGAGAGCCTTGAGAACCTCGCCCCGGGCTCCTTCGTCGGCCGGTCCTCGGACGATTTACTCGAGGTCCACCAGCCGCATAAGGTAGCGCACCTCGACGTATACGTCCAAGGCCGGCACACGGGACTGGCGGTTCGGTCGGGTATTGAGTTCCCGTTATCGCAGACAAGGTTCAGATCGATCATCGCCTGCCTGCCGCCGTACCCGCGCAAGGCTTTTTGCACCGCGCCGATTTTGTTGCGCAGCAACACAGCGAGGCTTCGGTAGACATGTCCACGGTGCGCGGCATGACCTGCGAATTCCCGTAACATTGCCCGCACCGCGAGGTGATAACTGCACGGAGTCGATTCGCCATGGTCACAGCCATCGTTCTCATCCAGACTCGCCACGGCCACACCAATACGGTGGCGCAAACGCTGGCCGACTTTCCGGAGATTTCGGAAGTCTATTCGGTCGGCGGCAGTTACGACGTCATCGCGCTGGTGCGCGTCAAACACAATGAAGACATCGCCACCATGGTGACCGAGCGTATGGTCACAGTGGACGGCATCGACAGGACCGAAACCATGATTGCCTTCAAGACCTACTCGCGCCACGATCTCGAGAGCGTTTTTTCTCTCGGTATGGAATGAGCGACGATGGATATCATGGGCCAACGGCAACTGCCGGCAGCGCCGGGTGAAGTCTGGGCATGTCTGGTCGATCCGCAAGTGCTGGCGGCGTGCATCCCGGGCTGCCAATCCATGCAGCGCCTGGAAGACGACGTCTATGAATGCACTGTGCGGGCGAGTTACGGGCCGGTCAAAGCGACCTTCGTCACGCGCCTGAGCCTGGCCAATGTCGAAGCGCCGCGCTCTTATACCCTGCAGGGACGCGGTGAGGGTGGCGCGGCGGGTTTCGGCGAAGGCTCGGCTGACGTCGAACTGGTGCCGGATGGGCCGGGTACGGTGCTCAAGTACAATGCCCGCTTCAACGCCGGCGGTCGCATCGCCCAGGTTGGCGCCCGTTTGTTTTCATCGACGACGCGTAAGCTCGCCGATCGCTTCTTCGATGCGTTCGCGCAGCATTGCGCCCCGGACGCACCTCAGGATGAACCACGTTGAGCACTAAGGGCCCGTCCCAGAATAACTCGGCTGTATGGGGCGTTGAGGCGCCCGGGCT
>JBBDTC010000042.1:0-1857 GCA_040904625.1 Gammaproteobacteria bacterium | reverse complement strand
ATTCCACACCCTCTTACTCCGGCACGTACTTCGGCAACCGCGGCGCAATCTCCGCGGCGAAGTCCTGCAGCGTGCGGTCCAGATCCTCGATCTCCTGCCCCGGCCGCTGCGGCACTATCAGCCGGACCAACGCACCATCGGTGCGGTTCCTGGTCAACGCATCCCAGAACATGTACCACTTCACCGCATACTCGTTGGTAATCACCCGGCCGCGCTGCTGGAACCAGTAATAAACGAGCTGGCGCGATTCACCGAGCGCAATCTGCACCCGGTTGACCTTAAGCGGCACGCCGCCGATCTCCACCCCCGGCACCGTCACGGTGCGCATGGATTCCATTTCCCAACCGCCGCCTGGCAGACAGGTCGCCGGTGAGTGGGCGGACTGGCCCTTCTTCTGCGAGTCATACCAGGCCACATAGAAATTGACCGGCGCGCGCTCATCGTCGCGCCGGTAATTAATGAGTGCGTAGTCCGAGAGCTTGAGAATATCGAGATAGACCTGCTCCATGGGCTCGCTGCGGCCCTCCCAGTCGCCCATCTCGAGCGGGAAATCACTGAACGGCGTCCGCTCGGGCGGCGTTTCCACGCGCTCGGTGATCTGCATCGCCGGCACCACCACGATCAAGGTCGCCGCCAGCACCACCCAGCCGCTCGCCGGCAGCGCACGTTTCCGATAAGGCACCCCCGCCACCGGCCGCTGCGGCGGATCGATCCCGAACACCTGGTTGAGCGGCCGGCGATCCTTGCTCAGGCGCATCAACACCCACATCTCGATGAACAGGATCCCGAAGCAGGCCATGAAGATCACCCAGCCCTCGAAATCGTGCAGGAAGCCCTCGGCCATGCCCTGGCCCCAGTACTCCACCATCACCCCGATCACGCCGATGCGGAAGGAGTTCATCAGGATGGTGATGGGAATGGTGGAGAAGAAGATGAACAGGCGCTTCCACAACGCCGCATGGTAGAAGTAGCCCACGATCACGCCGAGCGTCATCAGCGGGAACAGATAGCGCAGGCCGTTGCAGGCCTCGACCACCTGCAGCTTGTAGGTGCCGAGATCGATCACATTGCCTTCGAGATAGACACCGATGCCGAAGGCGCGGATGACCCACACGCCGATGACCGAGGAGATCAGCTGCAACTTGCCCGAGAGATTGTTGTAGATGAAATTCGGAAACGGGACCATGAAGAACAGCAGGCACAGCGGTATCGCGATGACCCGGAACGCCGCCGTGCCCAGCACCGCCCACACGCAGCCGATGAGAAACAGCACGAACGCGTACTGCACCACCGCATAGATGGTCGAGAGCTCACCGAGCAGGAAACCGAACAGTCCCAAAACGGCGACGCCGACCCCTAACCACGACCCGGTGAACGGCATCTCGCGCAGCCGATCGGCGCGCTGCCAGATGAGATAGAGCGTGATGACGGGGATCAGAAAGCCGTGGCTGTATTCTTCTCGATTTGACCAAAAGCGGACCATCTCGACCAGGCTGTCGTAATAGATGAATGCGGCCGTGAGGGCGAGCAGCCCGCCCGTCGCCCACACGAAGGCATCGGATTTCCAGTAGGTGGCGGGCTGGGTCATCAGGGTCTCCGTGTCAGGAACAGATTCGCCGCAAGCGCCGAAGCCGCGTCGCGCGGCGCCGGCCGGGAACAGCGGGAGATACAGCGATCGCAAACGGCGACCGCAAAGAGCCTATTGGAGAGATGCTAGCCCGCATTTCTCACACCCATCCTGCTGCGGCCGCCGACCTGCGCGCAAACTCGGGCCGTGCTCGCAGATGCCTCCTCGACATACGGTCGAGTATGCCTTCGTCGCCATCGGCTCCGCGCGGCCCGATTTTGCGGCATTTC
>JBBDTC010000041.1:0-11474 GCA_040904625.1 Gammaproteobacteria bacterium | reverse complement strand
ATCGATGGTGGAAGAAGGCGCTGCGACCATGAATCGCAAGCCGTGGGCGCGGGCCAGGGTGGCCAGTCCGTAGGTGCCGATCTTGTTGGCCGTATCGCCATTGGCAGCGATGCGGTCGGCCCCTACGATCACCCACTGCACCCGCCCGCTTTGCATGAGATAGGCTGCCGCACTGTCGGCGATGAGGGTGACATCGATGCCATCGGCGAGCAGTTCCCACGCCGTCAGCCGTGCCCCCTGCAACCAGGGACGGGTTTCAGTGGCAAAAACCTCGCCCACCAGCCCGCGTTGCCAGGCCGAACGAATCACCCCGAGCGCCGTACCGTAGCCCGCCGTTGCCAGGGCGCCGGCATTGCAGTGCGTCAGAATTCCCGCCCCGGGAGCGATGAGGTTCGCGCCGTACTCGCCGAGCGCGTGATTGGCAGCCAAATCTTCGGCATGGAGCGCCACGGCCCGCGCGCTGAGCGCCGCGAACGGGTCGGCTGCATCGGTCGGCAGGGCGGCGCGCATCTCATCCAACGCCCACATCAAGTTGACCGCTGTCGGGCGCGCCGCGCGCAGGCGTGCGAAATCCTCTTCGATGTGGTCCCGCCAGCCGGCGCGATCGGCGGCATAGCGGCTGCGCGCGGCGAGCGCGATGCCATAAGCCGCTGCGATGCCGATGGCTGGAGCGCCGCGCACGACCATATCGCGGATGGCGCTCTCGACTGCGCAAGCGGTTGCGCAGGTCACGAAGCGCACAGCTCCCGGCAGCTCGCGCTGGTCGAGCAGGATCAGGGCGTCGTCACGCCACTGGATGGCGTTGGCAGAGCCTGTGTCATCGCGCATCAATCGGAACCGTCCACTTGTGTTAGCTTAGGACCCTGGCCAAGATTATCTGTACATTCGGCCGCCCCTGAGCGGCCGCTGCGGCATTGCGTTTTTTGGCAATAGTCCCGCTATTACCTGCAAAACGCGCCTTGCAGCAACCCCTCAGGAGCACCCTCGGTGTTGACCAGATAATCTTGGCCAGGGTCCTTACAGGTCGCGCAGCTGCCGCAACCCTTCCCGCATTCTGACACTCGACGCAGGCAAAAGCAGTCATGAGTAACGAGCAGGCGATTCATGCTGGCTGGATCATCCCCGTGGAGCCGGCCGACACCGTGCTGCCACGGCATACGCTGGTCATCGAGGGTGAGCGCATCAAGGCCTTGCTGCCGACCGCAACCTGGCGGCCGCTACCCGGCGTGGAAGAACTCGACTGCCGCAACCACCTGCTCATACCGGGCTTCGTCAATACTCATACGCACGCGGCGATGTCCTTGTTTCGCGGCATGGCCGACGACCTGCCCCTGATGGAATGGCTGGAACACCATATCTGGCCGGCCGAGGCGCGCGGCGCCGGCCGCGAATTCGTCCGCGATGGCACGCGCCTGGCCGCTGCGGAAATGCTGCGCGGCGGCACGACCTGCTTCAACGATATGTATTTTTTCGCCGACGAAGCGGCTGCCGCGGCCATCGAGGCCGGCATCCGCGCCGTTCTCGGAATAATCGTGATCGGTTTCCCGACGGCGTGGGCGCGCGACGTCGATGACTATTTCTTCAAGGGTCAGGCCGTCCATGATCAATTCCGCGACCATCCGCTGATCAACACCGCCTTCGCGCCACATGCACCCTATACCGTCGACGATGCCGCGCTGCGCCGCATCGCGACCCTGGCCGAAGAACTCGACGTGCCCATTCACATGCATGTCCACGAAACCGCCTTCGAGATCGAGACCGCCCTCGGCCAGAATGGCGTGCGCCCGCTGCGTCGCCTCGAGGGGCTGGGCCTGCTCTCGCCGCGTCTGCTGGCCGTCCACATGACCCAAATCGACGACGACGAGATGGATTTGGTCGCACGCACGGGAGTCAATGTCGTGCATTGCCCGGAGAGCAATCTCAAGCTGGCCAGCGGTTTCTGCCCGACGGCCAAACTGCTCGAGCATGGCGTCAATCTCGCCCTCGGCACGGACGGTGCGGCCAGCAACAACGATCTCGACATGCTCGGCGAACTCCGCAGCGCTTCCCTGCTGGCCAAAGGCGTCGCCGGGGATCCCTGCGCCATGCCCGCGGCACAGGCGCTCATGATTGCCACGCTGGGCGGCGCCCGCGCGCTCGGGCTGGATCATCTGATCGGCTCTCTGATGCCCGGCAAACTGGCCGATATCGCCGCCGTCGATCTCTCCGGGCTCGAGACACAGCCGCTCTACGACCCGCTCTCGCAGCTCGTCTATGCCAGTCAGCGCCATCAGGTCGACGAAGTCTGGGTCGGCGGCCGGCACGTCGTAAGCAAACGCCACCTGACTACGCTCGACGAAGCCGCGTTGAAAGCCAATGCCAACCACTGGCGCAGCCGTATCAGCGACCCGGCCTGAAGGTGGTGCACGCCTGGTCTACTGAGCGGCCAGTGTCGCGTTGACGCGATCCCAGCGGTTGACGATGGCGCAAAACAGGTCGGCCGTGCGCTCGGCGTCGTAGATGGCCGAATGCGCTGCGCTCGCATCCCAGGGGAAGCCGGCTGCCCGCACGGCACGTGCCAGGACGGTCTGCCCCAGGGCAACGCCGGCCAGTGCCGCGGTGTCGAACGTCGAGAACTGATGGAACGGGAAATGTTTGAGCCTGGCGCGCTCGTTGGCGGCCTTGACGAACGCCAGATCGAAGGCTGGATTGTGCCCGACCAGCACTGCGCGACTGCAGCCGTGCTCCTGCACCGCTGCGCTCACCGCATCGAAGACGTCCGCCAGCGCCACCTTCTCGTCGACCGCCAGACGAAACGGATGGTAAGGGTCTATCTTGTTGAATTCGAGCGCACGCGGATCGAGATTCGCACCCGCGAACGGCTTCACGTGATGTGCGATCGTATGCTGCCGATGCCAGCCCTGTTCCGGCGCGTAATCGACCAGGACGGCGGCGATTTCGAGCAGAGCGTCGGTGTCTGAATTGAACCCGCCGGTCTCGACGTCGACGATGACCGGCAGAAATCCCCGGAAGCGGGACTGGACGGTGTATTCAGTCATCGCTGAACGGACGGGCAGATGGACATGGGGCGTTACGATCCAGGATCAAGGCGTGGGCCCGCATTTAACGCGATAGCAGGGGTTCGCGGCAAACACCCGGCACCGCGCTATCATAGTTTTCGTGGATTCACGCCAGCGCCGGCCGCGGCAGCCACATCCGCCCGCACTCGAGGAGTTACTGCATCCGTGTCCCCGAATAGGCCCTCAGTCGCCGACTTGCCACTGACGCCGCTGACCGCCATCAACCCGGTCGACGGCCGCTATGCGGCGCACACCGCGCGCCTGCGCGACGTGTTCAGCGAATACGCGCTGATCCGCTACCGCGTGCGGGTCGAGATTGCCTGGCTGCTGGCCCTGGCGGCAGCCCCCGGCGTCAGCGGCCTCGCGCCGTTCGCGCCGGCCTTGCGCAACAAGCTCGAGCGCATCGCCAACGGCTTCGACGTCGATGCGGCGGCGCGGATCAAGGCTATCGAAGCCACCACCAATCATGACGTCAAGGCCGTCGAGTACTGGTTGCGCGAAGCGTTCGACGGCGACCCGGTACTGGAGAGTGCCATTCCCTTCATTCACTTCGCCTGCACCTCCGAAGACATCAACAACCTCGCCTACAGCCTGATGCTGCGCGACGCACGTGACGATGCCCTGGTGCCGGAGCTGCGCGCGCTGAGCGAGAATCTGCGTGCCGTCGCCCACGCCGCCGCCGACGCCCCGATGCTTGCGCGCACGCATGGCCAGACCGCGACGCCGACCACCATGGGCAAGGAACTCGCCAATGTCGTCGCGCGCCTGTCGCGTGCCATCGACGGCTTCGAGGCCGTCACCCTGCGCGGCAAGATCAACGGCGCTGTCGGTAACTACAACGCCCATGTCGTCGCCTATCCCGAGGTCGACTGGCCGGCGCTGGCTGGCCATTTCGTCGGCGCACTGGGCCTCGACTTCAATACCCATACCACGCAAATAGAGCCGCACGACTGCATCGCCGAATATGCGCACGCACTGAGCCGCATCAACAGCGTACTCATCGATTTCTGCCGCGATGTATGGACTTACATCTCGCTCGGTTATTTCGGGCAGCGCAAGCTGGATGGCGAAATCGGCTCGTCGACCATGCCGCACAAGGTCAACCCGATAGATTTCGAAAATGCCGAGGGCAATCTGGGGATGGCCAA
The DNA here is from genome assembly GCA_040904625.1 of Gammaproteobacteria bacterium. Classification (GTDB taxonomy): domain Bacteria; phylum Pseudomonadota; class Gammaproteobacteria; genus JACKNG01. The sequence goes on along the minus strand of JBBDTC010000041.1, from coordinate 7,267 downwards.
TGCCGCACTCGGGCATTTCGCGTCGAAACTGCCGATTTCGCGCCTGCAGCGCGACCTGACCGACTCGACGGTCCTGCGCAATCTCGGCACGGCGCTCGGCCATGCGCTCATCGCCTACCGCTCGCTGGCCAAGGGCCTCGGCAAGCTCGAGCTCAACCGTGAGCTGCTCGCGCGCGATCTCGAGCAGGCCTGGGAAGTCCTCGCCGAGCCGGTGCAGACAGTCATGCGTGCGCACGGTATCGCCGACTCCTACGAGCAGCTCAAGACCCTGACCCGCGGCCGGCGCATCGACCGCGCCGGCCTGCACGCGTTCATCGACCAGCTCGACGTGCCGCTCGAAGCCAGACTCACACTCAAGGCACTGACTCCGGCGTCCTATATCGGCCTTGCGGCCGAGCTCGCGCGCGATGTCTGAGCACGACAGGCCAAGCGCGGTGCTCGGTGAATCGGCCGCGTGCCTCGACATCGACGACAATGCGCAGCTCGTCGAGGTCAGTCTCGAGCTTGCCCGACAGTGCTCGCGATATCTGGATATCGTCAGCCGCCATCTGGACCCGGCTCTCTACGACAACGATGAATTCTGTGATGCCGTCAAAAGCCTGGCGCTGGGTAATCGCCATGCGCGCATTCGCCTGTTCATCATCGACTCGCGCCCGCTGGTCCGCCGCGGGCATCGCTTGATCGATCTGGCCATACGGCTGCCGAGCTTCATCCATGTCCGCGGCCCGTCGCCGCAGCATCGCGAATTCAACGAAGCCATGCTGGTAGCCGACAGAGTCGGCTACGTCCACCGCAGATTCGCCGATCGCCCCGAGGCCAGGGCTGACTTCTATGACAGGCGCAGCAGCAGCGCGTTGATCGATCGCATCGACGAGTTGTGGGAGCGCGGCTCGCCGGACCCCAATTTCAGACGCCTGCACATATGAATCATCGCCTTTGCCTGCTCTTACTGGGCCTGATGCTGAACACCACGGCAGGCGCAGACGGGCGCGTGCTCGAGGTCATTCCGCTGCGCCACGCCCTGGTTGATGATGTCGTGCCGATCCTGCGCGACCTGGTCAGCGCAGGGGGTGCCGTGACCGGCCAGCGCGATCAGCTCATCATTCGTACCACGCCGCAGAATCTGGCCGACCTCAAAACCGTGCTCGAGACATTGGACCGGCCCCTGCGCCAGGTCCGAATCAGCGTGCGGCAGGATGTCGGCAGACAGTTTCAATGGCACGAAGAGCAGCTCTCGGCCCGTGTTCGGGCTGGCGATGTCGAGGCCCGCGTCGGCGGCCCGCCGCCCGGGCCAGGGCCGGGTGTGAACGTGCAGATTGGCGACGGTGACGGGCGTTTGGGGTATCGCAACTATGCCACGCGAGGCAGCGAGGACGATGCCCACACCCATTTCGTCACGACCATCGAGGGCCGGCCGGCTTTCATCACCACGGGCCAGATGGTGCCACTGGCCAACCGCCAACTCATCACTTCTCCTTATGGCGTGGCAGCGATCGATGCCATCGACTACACCCACGTCGGCAGTGGGTTCTACGTCACCCCGCACCTCAACGGCGACCGGGTCAATCTGGCCATTTCACCGCATGCCGACAGGCTCTCGCGCCAGGGCGGCGGACGCATCGACAGCCGTGGCCTCGAAACCACGGCCAGTGGGCGGCTGGGCGAATGGATCGCCCTCGGTGGCGCCGGGCAGTCCGCACGCAACGATGGCCACGGCATCGCCCATCGTACGCGTGGCGCCGACAGCGAGCGGTACGACGTCTGGGTCAAAGTGGATATCATTCCGTCGACGCGCTGAGTGTGCGGCAAGACAGGCAAGGCCTTTGCGTCCCCTACCGAACTCCGTAACAATACCGCCCCCCGCCGCCACGGCACCGATGAACCCAGCGCAGGACTCCCCGCGATGCTGTTGCTCCAGGGCACCCAGGCCCTCTCCGCTTTCCGCGCCAGCAAGCTGCTCGCCGACTGCTCGCCCCCGCCACCCGCTGTTGACGCTACGCACTATTTCGCAGCCTGGTTCGACGACGAAGCCGCGGTCGACGCGCGCGACCGGGAACGCCTGTACCACCTGACCGGGGCTTCGGCCTGGGTCGATTGGGCGCAGACGACGGTGCCGGGCTTCGTCGTTGCGCCACGCCTCGGCACGCTGTCGCCCTGGGCCAGCAAGGCGGCCGATATCTGCGCCAACTGCGGACTCATCAGCCTGGCCCGGATCGAGCGGATTACCGTGTGGCGCTTCGATCGCACACCCGCCGAGGAACTCCCGGAACTCGCCCGGCAGGTCCACGATCGCATGACCGAAACGGTGTTGTGGTCGCTCGCCGAAGTCGGGCAATTGCATCATCCGCAAAGCCCGGCACCGCTCGGCCATGTCGCTTTCGGCGACGATGGCGGCGCTGCTCTGCGGGCGGCCAACGACGCACTCGGACTGGCCCTGGCCGAGGACGAGATCGACTATCTCCTCGAGCGCTACGGCGAGCTCGGGCGCTCACCGACGGACGTCGAACTGATGATGTTCGCGCAGGCCAATTCCGAGCATTGCCGGCACAAGATTTTCAATGCCGATTGGACGATCGACGGCAGCGCCCGGGAGCGGAGCCTGTTCGCCATGATCAGGAACACTTTCGAGCGCCATCCGAATGCCGTGCTTTCGGCCTACCGCGACAACGCCGCCGTGACCACGGGTTATCCGGCGAGGCGGTTCGTGCTCGATGCGTCGACACGCGTCTATGGGCGCATCGACGAAGCCGCTCATATCCTGATGAAGGTCGAGACCCACAACCACCCGACTGGCATATCGCCGTTCCCCGGTGCTGCCACGGGCTCGGGCGGTGAGATCCGCGACGAAGGCGCTACCGGACGTGGGGCCAGGCCCAAAGCGGGCCTGGCCGGATTCAGCGTCTCTCATCTGCGTCTGCCCGGCTACGTCGCACCGTGGGAGCGTGCACGTCCGTTGAATCCGCGCCTGGCCAGCGCGCTCGACATCATGATCGACGCCCCGCTGGGGGCGGCGGCGTACAACAACGAATTCGGCCGCCCCGCGCTTGGCGGCTATTTCCGCAGCTTCGAGCATGTCATTGCAGACGATCTCTACCGCGGCTACGACAAACCCATCATGCTCGCCGGTGGTCTCGGCAACATCCGCGGCGGACATGTCGAAAAATGCCGCATCGACGACGGCGCCAAGGTCATCGTCCTGGGCGGACCGGCGATGTTGATCGGACTCGGCGGCGGGGCGGCATCCTCGGTGGGCTCGGGCGCCATGGATGCCGAACTCGATTATGCCTCGGTACAACGCGACAACGCCGAGATGCAGCGGCGCTGTCAGCAGGTCATCGATGCCTGTTGGGCAGCCGGTACGGCGAACCCCATCCTGATGATCCACGATGTCGGCGCCGGCGGTCTGTCGAACGCGATCCCGGAGTTGTTGCACGACAGCAAGCGCGGCGGGGACATCGATCTACGCGCCATCCCGAGCGCCGAAGCGGGGCTCTCGCCACTCGAGATCTGGTGTAACGAGGCCCAGGAACGCTACGTACTTGCGCTCGACCCCGGGGCGCTGCCCGACTTCGCGGCACTGTGCGAACGCGAACGCTGCCCCTATGCGGTGGTCGGCGAAGCCAGCACCGCCGAACGCCTCGTCGTCGCCGACCCGCTGCTCGGCAGCCCGGCCATCGACATCCCCATGGACGTCATTTTCGGCAAACCACCGCGCATGACGCGCACGGCCGTGCATTCCCCGAGCCGGCTGCCCGTGCTGGCGACGGCACCGCTCGGTCTTGCCGAGGCCATCGAACGCGTACTGCGCTTCCCCGGCGTCGGTGACAAGCGCTTCCTGATCACCATCGGCGATCGCACCGTGGGCGGCCTGTCGGTGCGCGATCAGATGGTCGGCCCGTGGCAGGTACCGGTCGCCGATTGCGCCGTGACCGCCGCTGATTTCGACGGCATCACCGGCGAAGCCATGGCCATCGGTGAACGGGCCCCCGTCGCCCTGACCGATGGGCCCGCTTCAGCACGCCTCGCCGTCGGCGAGGCGATTACCAATCTGGCTGCAGCGCGCATCAAGGACCTCGGCGACGTCGTGCTCTCCGCCAACTGGATGAGTCCGGCCGGACACCCCGGCGAAGACGCCCGCCTCTACGACATGGTCGAAGCCGTCGGTATGGCGTTCTGCCCGGCCCTGGGTGTCAACATCCCGGTCGGCAAGGACTCGATGTCGATGCAGTCGGCCTGGCGGGTGGACGGCCGCGAAGTCCGCACGGTAGCCCCGGTGTCACTGGTGATGACGGCTTTCGCACCCGTGATGGATGTCGGCAAGACCCTCACGCCGGTCCTCGCGCAAGACGCCGACAGTGTGCTGCTCCTGTTCGATCTCGGCCGCGGCCGCAATCGTCTCGGCGGCTCGGTCCTGGCCCAGGCCTGGCAGGCACCGGGCGGAACGCCGGCGGATTGTGACGATCCGGCGCTGCTCGCGGACTTCTTCCGAACCATCCAGATCCTGAACGAGACCGGTTACCTGCTCGCCTACCACGACCGCTCCGACGGCGGCCTGTTCGTTACCCTGGCCGAGATGGCCTTCGCCGGACGCTGCGGCCTCGAGATCGAGCTCGCCGCGCTCGGCGCTGATCCTCTGGCCGCACTGTTCGCTGAAGAACTCGGCGCGGTGGTCCAGATCCGTCGCGACGACCTGGCCGCGGTGTGCGACTACCTCGCCCGGTCGAGTGTGCTCGCCGCCCATGTCCACGAAGTGGCGCGGCCCAATACCACCCGCTCGATCACTATCCGGCAGCAGGGCGCGCTGCTCCATAGTCAAACCCTCGACGCCCTGTTGGCCGCGTGGTCGGCAACCACGCATGCCATGCAGCGTCTGCGCGACAATCCCCGCTGCGCCGACGAAGAACTTGCCAGCATTCTCGACGCCGACGATCCGGGGTTGTCGATAAGCGTGACGCCGGAGACAGCCACCCGGCACCGGCCGCGACCGCCGGCGGCGTTGCGGCCGCGCGTTGCCATCCTGCGCGAACAGGGCGTCAATGGGCATGTCGAGATGGCTGCCGCCTTCGACCGTGCCGGCTTCACCGCCATCGACGTTCATATGACCGATATCCTCGCCGGCCGCGAAGACCTGGCCGGCATGCGCGGCCTGGCGGTGTGCGGCGGTTTCTCCTACGGCGATGTGCTCGGCGCCGGGTGCGGCTGGGCCGGAACCATCCGCTTCAACACCCGCGCCCGCGTTACCTTCACGACCTGGTTCGAGCGCCCCGATACCTTCACGCTCGGGGTCTGCAACGGTTGCCAGATGCTGGCCGAACTGGCCGATTTGATCCCCGGTGCCGACACCTGGCCGCGCTTTGAGCAGAATTCGTCGGAACGTTTCGAAGCGCGGCTCGCCATGGTGGAAGTCCTGCCTTCGCCATCTGTCGTGCTCGGCCCCATGGCCGGCATGCGCATGCCCGTGGCTATTGCCCATGGCGAAGGCCGCGCCGCATGGTCAGGCCCGGCGCAAACGCGCCTCGGCTGCCTGCGCTATATCGACAACCACGGAGCCCCGGCGACGAGCTATCCCGCCAATCCCAACGGCTCGCCCGCGGGGATCACCGGGCTGTGCAGTACCGACGGGCGCGTGACCATCCTCATGCCCCATCCCGAACGGGTGTTCCTGTCCCGCCAACTGTCCTGGCGGCCCGCCGACTGGCGTGATGCGGAGAGCCCCTGGATGGGGCTGTTCAACAATGCCCGTGACTGGGTCGAGCGGACTTGAGGTGAGCACCGACTAACGCGTAACCTGACGACCCGTTCGGGAATTTGCTTTCAGCGCAGGAATCCCACCTTCATGCCGGCCGACGATGGACCCACTTTCGCCGAACTGATCGGCCGCGTCCGGCGGCTCGAACACGACGCAGTCGAGACTCGACGGCAGCCGCGGCCGCCGCGCCGGCGAGCGCGGGAAGTCGCTGAATCGACGCCGTTACCGGCATGGCGCGAACTTCACGGCGACGGACACGACCAGGCTCTCGACGGCGACTACCACCGCCCGGGTGTGCAGCACAGTCTGTTACGCAAACTGCGCCGCGGGCAGTTCGCTCTCGAAGGCGAACTCGATCTGCATGGACTCACCGTAGTGCAGGCACGTCAGCGTCTCGCCGACTTTCTCGCCCTGACCTGCGGCCAACGCCAGCGCTGCGTGCGCGTGATCCACGGCAAGGGTTTCAGCTCACCCGGCATGCGCCCGGTACTGAAACCCCAGGTCCGCCATTGGCTCAGACAGGACGACCGCGTGCTCGCCTACACCACCGCAGCTGCGAACGACGGCGGCAGCGGCGCGTTATACGTGTTGCTGCGGGCCAGACGCGGCGATCGCTAGCCCGCGGTTCCGCTCGGGAGGAGCGAAACGCACGCAGGGGTAACGCGACGATGGCAACCAGGCCCATCCCGTGGCCGGTGCCGTGCCCGAGCAAGGATCCGTGGCCTCAGTCACCTGCCACCACCAGGCACACGGCGATAGCCGCGATCCCTTCACCGCGGCCGGTGAAGCCCATTTTCTCCGTTGTCGTCCCTTTGATATTCACGGCGTCGGCCGGTACGCCGGTATCAGCGGCGATGTTGGCCCGCATGGTATCGACATGGCGCGCCACCCGTGGCCGTTCGGCAACGATGGTGGCGTCGATGTTGACTGCGCGCCAACCAGCCTCCTCGAGCAACGCCCTGGTGCGGCGCAACAGGACGCGGCTGTCGACCCCGGCATAGGCCGGATCGGAGTCCGGGAAATGGCGCCCTATGTCACCTAGCGCCGCAGCGCCGAGCAGGGCATCACAAATCGCATGCAGCAATACATCGCCGTCCGAATGCGCAGCCAGGCCGTGCTCGAAGGGAATGCTGACCCCGCCGAGAACGACATGGTCGCCGTCCTTGAAACGATGCGCGTCATAACCCTGACCGATTCTCATGTTGCGTCTCCTGCGCACTGCGCACCGAGGACCAACGCGGCCAACGCGAGATCCTCGGGGTGGGTAATTTTGAGATTGTCGGCGTGGCCGGCGACGACCCGCGGGGTATGACCGGCGCGTTCGACCGCTTGCGCTTCGTCGGTGACCACGAGCCCCGCTGCGAGCGCAGCCTGCAGGGCCGCACGAAGTATGCCGTAGCGAAACAGCTGCGGCGTCTGCGCCTGCCACAGCGCCTCACGTTCGACGGTGGCGGCAATGTCACCCGAGGCCGTGCAGCGTTTGAGGGTGTCACGGACCGGCACGGCGAGTATGCCGCC
>JBBDTC010000040.1:0-11510 GCA_040904625.1 Gammaproteobacteria bacterium | reverse complement strand
TGCGGCGGACCCTAAGGGCCCGCCGCAAAATAACCGAACGATTTGGAACGAGGCTGACCCCAACCATGCAGAGCAGCATCTTTTTTTGCTTTGCGTCGCTGGAAAGTCCAGGATGGACTCGTTCAGAATTTCCCTGATGGCTGCATAAGCCGCCCTGCCCGGCGGCCGCAGCGCGCCGCAACAGGAGGACAGACATCATGAGCGAGCACGACCTGCGCATCGTCATCATCGGTGCCGGCATGGGCGGCATCCTGTCGGCCATCAAACTGCACGCGGCGCACTACGCGAATTACGCCATCTACGAGAAAGCCGATTCCCTCGGCGGAACCTGGCGCGAGAATACCTATCCCGGCCTCGCCTGCGATGTTCCCGCACACCTCTATACCTATTCGTTCGAACCGAATCCCGGATGGTCCCGCACCTTCGCGCCCGGCCCCGAGATCCGCTCCTATTTCCAGCATGTGGCGGACAAGCACAACGTCACACCCAGCATCCGCTTCGGCGAGGAAGTGACGCGCTGCGAATTCGTCGATGGCCGCTGGCACCTGACGACCAACAAGGGCACGCACGACGTGGCCGATGTCGTCATCGCCGCCAGTGGTGTGCTGCATCACCCCAACATCCCGAAGTTCGAAGGTATCGAATCCTTTCGCGGCGCCTGCTTTCACAGCTCGCGCTGGGATCATGACGTACCACTCGACGGGCGCCGGGTCGGCGTCATCGGCACCGGCTCGACTGCCATCCAGATCACCTCGGCTCTGACCAGACGAGTAAAACAGTTCACGCTCTTTCAGCGTACCGCGCAGTGGGTGATGCCCGTCAAAGACCCGGAATACACAGCGGAGGAACGTGCTGCATTCGAGCGCGAGCCCGGCCGTATCCAGCTGTTGCGGGAAGAACTGCATCGCCTGATGGTAGATACCCTCGCCAACGCCGTGATCGATGCCGACTCCCCCGAGATGAAAGCCATCGAGAAGACCTGCCGCGAAAACCTCGATACCGTGCAGGATCCGGAGCTGCGCGGCAAACTCACTCCGACCTACCGCGCCGCCTGCAAGCGCATCATCTTCTCGCCGGATTTCTACCAGGCTATCCAGCGGCCGAACGCAGAGCTAGTCACGGAAAGCATCAGGCGGATAGAACCCGACGGTGTGCGCACTGCCGACGGCAGATTGCACGAACTCGACGTGCTGGTGCTGGCGACCGGCTTCCGCCCCGATCAGTTCATTCGCCCGACGCTGGTACGCGGCCGCGGCGGTATCGATCTGGACGACGTCTGGGCCGACCGTCCACAGGCCTATATGTCGCTTGCGATACCACATTTCCCCAACTTTTTCATGGTCAACGGACCGAACGGTCCGGTGGGTAATTTTTCATTGATCCAGATCGCCGAGTTCCAGCTCGGCTACATCCTTCAGCTCATGGAACGCCTGCGCAAAGGCGAATGCCGCGAGATCAGCGCGCGCCAGGCGGCACTGGAGAAGTTCGACCAGGACCGCATCGAGGCCTCCAAGAAAACCATTTGGGCCACCGGATGCAACAGCTGGTACCTGGACAAGGACGGCGTGCCGATGAGCTGGCCCTGGAGCTATGCACGCTTCGCCGAGGCAATGCAGCATCCGGACTTCGACGCCTACGAATTGGTCGCCTGAGACACGCGCCCGATCGGGCTCGCGAAGTTTATTCAATCGAGCAGAGGAGATCAGGAACTCATGGAGTTGGGCTTGCACGACAAAGCTGTCATCGTTACCGGTGGCGCTTCCAACATCGGTCGCGCCATCGTCCTCGGTTTCGCTCGTGAAGGCGCCGCCATCACGATTGCCGATGTCGATACCGAGCAGGCCGCGGCCGTGGCGAGCGAAGCCCGCGCGGCCGGCGCCGCGGCGGTCGAAGTGGCCAATTGTGACGTCACCGAACTGACCCAGGTGCAGGCCATGTTCAAGCAGACCATGGACGCTTTCGGACGCCTCGACGTTCTGGTCAATAACGTCGGCTGGGACAGGCTGATGTTCTTCACGCAGACCACGCCGGAGCTGTGGGAGAAGATCATCCGCGTGAATTTCGTCGGCAATCTGAACTGCACCTACACCGCGCTTGCCATCATGGCGCCGCAGAACTACGGCGCCATCGTCTCCATCAGCTCGGACGCGAGCCGCCAGGGAGAACCTCGTGAAGCCGTCTACGGCGGCATGAAGGCTGCTATCAACAGCTTTATGAAAACCATCGCAAAAGAGCACGGTCGCAACAACATCCGTTGCAACGTGGTCTGCCCCGGCGTGACCATTCCTGAGCAGACCGCCGAAGTGGGCGCGAATAGCATGTGGGTCGACAAGGACTCGATGTTTACCGCCGAACAGCTCGAAAAAGTGGCCAAAAGCCTGCCCCTGAAGAAGATCGGCCGCCCGGGAGATGTCGCCAATGCGGTCGTGTTCCTTGCGTCCGACGCGGCTGCCCACATTACGGGCCAGGTCCTGAGCGTCAGCGGCGGCTACAGCATGATCGGCTGAGCGCGCCGCGCTGCGGGTGGGTGGCGCGGAACCTCTCGTCGGGCATTGCTCAAGGATGCTGTTCTGGTTCGCTCGGGCCGTCTTCCGGTGGACCCGCAACGAAGCCGATGATGTCCCTGTTGCCCGGCGCCACGCGGATACCCAGCGCAAAGCGGCCGGCGCCGGCGAGCGGAATACCGGTGTTTCGCAGGTGCGCCGTGCGGCCGTCGGCGAAGCGCACGTAAGTACCGTTGCGGCTGGCGTCGGTCAGATGATAGCGACCGTCGCGCAGTTCGATGAACGCATGGGCCCGGGATGCGTGCTGTTCGTCGACCCAGAGATGACAATCGGGAGAGCGCCCGATGTGAAATGGGCCGTCTTGGCCCGTCAGATCAACCGTTTTTCCCCGGTAGCGCAACTCCAAGCGTGGCTCGCGCTGGAGCAGTTTCTTCGCGACAGCGCTGGACAACAGCGTTTCTTCCGCTGCTTCAGCCATGACCTGCCCGCGCTCCTCACGGGGCTCGTCTGGCGGCGCAGGAGCAAGCCGTGCTTTGCGGCCGATGATCCTGAGCATCGCCCCCAGCCCGAAAGCCGAAGCCGCGGGCGGCGTCGCGCCGCGCCCCTTGCGCCGCTCCCATTCGATACGTCGCTGCAACTGCTCGCGCAGCTCGCGCGGTACTTCGTAGCGCATGAAGCTGTTCGGTTCGCGCAGCACATATTTCAACAGCTGTTCGCACCACTGTTCCGTGACGACCTCCGGCTTGAAAATCTGCCGGCGCTCGGACAGTTCCTCGAAATTGCGCGATACCAGCTGCAGAGCAGCGTTGTCAAAATCGAACGAGAAGCGAAGACTTGCCGGGATGCTGCCCTGAATGGCAATGACCGCCTTGCGCATAAGGCCGGATTCCCCACTGCTGCGCACGAAACGCGCTTCCAGACCCTGGCGGCGCAGCCGGTCGAGCCACGCCGTCTCATCCGTTCTCGGCGTCGTGACCTCGAGCGTGCGTTCGCGCGGCTGATTCAGCGAGCAGCGCAGTGTGACGGCTTCCGGCGGCATGCCCTCCGAAGACACCTCGTAGCCGCCCTGCAGAAACCCGTCGACTTCCCCGATCCCCGCAATCGACAAACTCGCCGGAGTCTCCTCGCGCAACACCTCGAGGGTCTGGACGAGTTCCGTCAGATTCTGGTGGATGCGAAACATGGCGGGTAGCGCGACAGCCAGAAAATCGCCCGTGCGGTCGGCCTCGGACATTGATGGCGTGCCCTCCGACTTCTCGGCGGCCGCCTTACTCTTGAGTTCGTCGAGCAATCCCATGCCGGTTCTCTGAAAAATACGAAATAGACTGCGACCGAATCAGCGCACTGGCAGTATGCAGTATAGCCGGCACAGGCGCTGCCGCCTTCCACCCGCAACGCAGTGTACGCTGCAACAAACGATCGGGCGCACGCCTCCCAAAGCGGCGGCGATTTCGCGGCGCTTCCTCGAACTTTAGGGCCCGCCGCAAAATAACTGAACTATCTGGAGCGCCGATCCATCCCGTCTGGCGGCGTTGCTCGTCCGTTGAATAGAACCCCTATTCGCCCTCCTCGCGCCTTGCCAGCCGGACGCCTCAACGCCCCAGATCGCCCAGTTATTCTGCGGCGGACCCTTAGCTGACGTCGAAAAGGACGTCTTAACGCCCTGCGGGCTGTCACGGCGACAGCTATCGTATTTCGCCGTCCGACGCAGCCGCGTTGTCATGGGGACCTTTCTCGTTTGACTGCCGCCCCTGCGCGGCATTGCGCGCAGCGCCCTGAGCAGCAAGTGCGAAGCAATGGGCAGCCGCACACTGGCGAGTGTCATGTGCCCACGTGGCACCTTCGTGCCACCGGTGCTAGCATCGGCAGCATGGAATGGCTGCGAAGCACCTGTATACAGCGGCTTGTTGTCGGTTTTTGCCTGATCCTGGGATTTGCCTCGTGGCAGGCCAGTGCGGTCGATGAGGTTTACATCGACCACAAACACTGCGCCAGTCACGACGGCGATCATGATCATCGCGGCAGCGACGACAATGCCGACGGCCACCATCATTGTCCCAGCTGCAGCGCCCATTTCGTAGCTCTGACTTCCACAGCGGCCCTGGCTTCGGCCGTACAGCTGGATACCGACCAGTCTTTCCCCACCGATCGTTCGCTGCCGCACAGCGAAGCACCGCCGACACCGCCCCCCGATATCTGACTCCCGCTAATCAACTCATCGCTGATCGGTATCGGCCACCGCCCGGCGCCCAGTGATATTGCCTGCCGGTGCTTCGCACCGGCAGGTGGGAGTCAATCCGATGAATCATCTATTGCGCCTGTCGATGGCAGGCCTGTTGTTATTCGCAAGCATGCCCGCGGCGGCCGGCGGGCCGCTACGCATGGCCGACGCGCTGACGCGGGCCCTGACAGAAAGTCCGAAACTCGCAGCTTTCTCCTATTCGATGCGCGCCGCGGAAGCCGGACGTCTGCAGGCCGGGTTGTTGCCGAATCCGGAGCTGGGGCTGCAACTGGAAGACCTGGCAGGCACTGGCGAAGTAAGCGGCGTTCGCGGAGTCGAGGCGATGCTGATGCTGAGCCAGCTGCTGGAGTTAGGCGGCAAGCGGCAAAAGCGGGAACTTGCGGCGGCACGCAACGTTGGACTGATCCAAGCCGATTATGACATCGCCAGGCTCGACGTACTGGCCGAAGTAGCTCGGCGATTCGTTCATGTCGCCCGCGATGAGTTATTGCTGGAAGTGGCCGAATCCGCGGTCCGACTGGCGGAACAGAATCGCGTCATAGTCGAAAAGAGAGTGGTGGCGGCGCGCGCCATGCGCGCTGAACTGAGCCGGGCTGAAATCGAGCTGGCACGCGCGCGGCTCCAACTGGAGCATCGCGAGCATGAACTCCTGGCAACGCAGCGCAGGCTGGCGGCCAGTTGGGGCAGCGACAAAGTGGACTTCGGCCGGGTGGAAGCCGATCTGTTCAGCCTTCCTGGCACCCGCGATCTGGACAGCCTGCTCAGTGAACTGCGCAACAGCCCCGATCTGAAGCGCTTCCTGAGCGTGCGCCGCCTGCGCGAGGCGGAATTCGAACTCGCCCGGGCGCGTTCCGTGCCCAATGCCCGCGTCGGCGCCGGCATTCGCCGGCTCGAGGGGATCGACGAACAGGCCCTGATGCTGAATTTCAGCATGGAACTGCCCGTCTTCGACCGCAATCAGGGCAATATCCGTGCCGCACACGAGCGCCTCGGTCAGGTCGCGAGCGATGAGTCTGTGTCTTATATCGAAGCGCAGGCGCTGTTGTTCACAACCTATCAGGAACTGAAACACGCTCGTACCGAAGTGGATGCCTTGCATGAGGTGATCATCCCCCAGTCCCGCAGCGCCCTGCAGTCATTCAAGGAGGGCTATGCGGCCGGCCGCTTTTCCTACCTGGAAGTCGCCGATGCCCGGCGCGAGTACATCGAAGTGCGGGCAGAGGCGATTCGCGCCGCCGCGTCCTACCACAGCTATTTGATCGAGATCGAGCGCCTGACCGGCTTGGGGTTTGGCGTCGATCGAGGAGAGCGGAAATGAAGACTTTCATGAATATTCTTCTGTCACTGGCGATTCTCCTCATGGGCGCCTACGCCGGCCAGCAGTTGCTCGAGTCGCAGTCGGCGGTGGCGGACCGCGGCGATGGCGCCGGCGTCGCTGAAGGCGCCGGCGAGCCGAGCGGTCCGCATGGCGGCCGCCTGCTCGATACTGGCGATTTCCAGCTCGAAGTCACGATTTACGAGCGCGGCGTGCCGCCGGAATTCCGTATCTATGCCTATCGCGATGGCGCGTCGATCCCGGCGGACGCCTTCGATGTCGAAATCGATCTGACACGACTCGGCGGCGAGACGGATCGATTTTCGTTCCGGCCGCGTGCTGGCTATCGCTTCAGCAACGAAACCGTGACCGAGCCACACTCCTTCGACGTTCAGGTCAAGGCCCGTCATGGCGATAACGATTACGCATGGCGCTACGAGCAGCACGAGGGTCGTACGCGAATTTCGCCGGAGCAGGCCAGGGGCGCGGGAATCGAGACGGCCGTAGCCGGAACCGCCACGATCCGTCGTACTGTCGATCTGCAGGGACGCATTCAATATGACCCCGGCCGACTGCGACAGATCCGGCCGCGCTATGCGGGCATGATCCGCTCGGCCGACAAGAGTGTCGGCGACCCTGTCCGTGCCGGGGATCTGCTGGCCCGGGTCGAGAGCAATGACAGCTTACAGAGTTATGCAGTCAAAGCGCCCATTGACGGCGTCGTCCTTGCGCAGCAGGCGGGTCCTGGAGAGGCGGTCTCCAGCGACCAGCTGATTTATACGGTCGTCAATCTCGAGCGCGTCTGGGTGGACCTGGCCGTATTCAGCGGACAGCTGGAAATGATTCGGGCCGATCAGCGGGCACACCTGAGGAGCCTCGATGGCAACCTCGATGATCACGCTCGCATCGATTATGTCCTGCCCGTCACCGACGGCCCTTCACAGGCCACCACCGCGCGGATCCATCTCGACAACGCGGGCGGGTACTGGCGGCCGGGCATGGCGGTCACGGCTGAAGTAACCATCGACGAGACGGATGTGCCGCTGGCGGTACGCCAGAGCGCACTGCAGACCTTCCGCGATTTCGATGTGGTGTACGCGCGCTACGGGGATACCTACGAGGTGCGCATGCTGGCACTTGGCCGCCGCGACGGGACCCATATCGAGGTGCTCGGCGGGCTCGATGCCGGGACCGAATACGTGGTCGAAAACAGCTACCTGCTCAAGGCAGACATCGAAAAATCAGGCGCCGAACACGCGCACTGAGGAAACAATCATGTATCTCGTGATCAAGTATCTATCGTCGGCGGCGATCGTCGGCGGTGTGTCCGAACTCGGCGTCTGAGGTGCGTCTGCCATGAACACAATCATCGAACTTGCCGTCGCCCAGCGCGGGCTGATCATGCTCGCAGCAGCAATCATGGCCGGGCTGGGGATCTACAACTACCAGCACCTGCCGATCGATGCCGTGCCGGACATCACCAACGTCCAGGTGCAAATCAACACCGAGGCACCCGGCTATACACCGCTCGAGGCCGAACAGCAGATCACCTATCCGATTGAACTTGCTTTGCAGGGCTTGCCGAAGCTCGATTATACGCGCTCGATCTCGCGTTACGGCTTGTCGCAGGTGACGGTGGTATTCAAGGATGGCACCGACATCTATTTTGCCCGCCAACAGATTGCCGAGCGCCTGCAGGCGCTACGCAACGATCTTCCCAGCGTCGTGCAGCCGGCGATGGGGCCGATTGCGACCGGTCTCGGCGAGATCTTCATGTACGTGGTCGAGGTCGAGCCCAGTGCGCGCAAACCGGACGGATCGAATTACACGCCGATGGACTTGCGCGAGATCCAGGACTGGATTGTCCAGCCGCAGCTGTTGCAGGTCGACGGCGTCACCGAAGTCAACACCAGCGGCGGCTACGAGCGCCAGTACCAGGTGATGCCGGATCCGGCGCGGTTGATCGCGTTCGACATCAGTCTCGAAGACATCATCTCCGCCCTCGAGGAGAACAACGCCAACGCCGGCGCCGGCTATCTCGAGCGCGCCGGGGCGCAGTACCTCATCCGTATGCCGGGGCGGATACAGACGCTGGCGGAGATCCGCGACATCATCGTCGCCGAGCGCGGCGGTATAGTGATTACGATCGGCGATATAGCGACGGTCGACTTCGGCAAACCGTTGCGTACCGGCGCCGCAACCCAGGCCGGCGAGGAGATCGTGCTGGGCACGGCAATGATGTTGATCGGCGAGAATAGTCAAACGGTTGCCGCCGCAACCGCCGAACGCCTGCAAGAGATCAACCACTCGCTGCCGGCGGGCGTGGTTGCGCGCGCGGTGTATGACCGCACCGGCCTGGTAGACAAGACCATCGAAACGGTCAAAACGAACCTCTTGGAAGGCGCGCTGCTGGTGATCACGGTGCTGCTGCTGTTGCTGGGCAATATCCGTGCGGCGCTGATCACGGCTGCGGTCATACCCCTGTCGATGCTGTTTACCATCACCGGCATGGTCAGCAACCGGGTGAGCGCCAACCTGATAAGCCTGGGCGCGCTGGACTTCGGCCTGATCGTCGACGGCGCGGTAATCGTCGTCGAAAACTGTGTCCGGCATCTGGGCCAAGCACAAAGGACCGGTGCAGAAATGAGTCGCAGTGAGCACCTGGCCATCGTCGTCCAGGCAAGCCAGGAGGTCATTCGCCCCGCAACCTTCGGCGTGTTCATCATCATGATCGTCTATGTGCCGATTTTTGCTTTGAGCGGTGTGGAGGCGAAGATGTTCCAGCCCATGGCTCTGACGGTGATGATGGCGCTGGGCGCGGCGCTGGTGCTGGCATTGACCGTCGTTCCGGCTGCGGTGGCACTGTTCCTCGGTGGCCGGATTAGTCACGAGGAGAACTGGTTGATGCGCGGCGCGCGCGCCATCTATCGCCCGGTGCTGAAATGCTGCCTGGCCTGGCGCTGGCCCGTCGTGAGCACGGCGTTGGTACTGGTATCGCTCTGCGGAATCCTCGCCAGTCAGATGGGCGCGGTGTTCGTGCCCAAACTGGACGAAGGCGATATCGCCATGCATGCCCTGAGAGTCACGGGTACCGGGCTGCAGCAATCCATCGACATGCAGGGAGTCGTGGAAGCGACAGTCTCTCGGTTCCCGGAAGTCGAGCGCGTATTCAGCAAAATCGGCACCCCGGACGTGGCCACGGACCCCATGCCGCCCAATGTCGCCGATACCTTCATCATCCTCGAGCCGCGTTCCGAATGGCCGCAGCCGGGTAAGCCCAAGGAACAGTTGATCGCGGAGATCGAAGCCGAGGTCGAGAAAATCCCAGGCAACAAATACGAGTTTACCCAGCCGATCGAGATGCGCTTCAACGAGCTCATCTCGGGCGTCCGCGCCGATGTGGCGATAGAGGTCTACGGCGATGACTTCGATCGGCTGGTGGCACTGGCCGGCCAGATCGAAGCCCTTACCCGCGGGATACCGGGCGCCGCCGACGTGCGCATGGAGCAGGTGACCGGATTGCAGACTCTGAGCGTCGCCCCGAAGCGCGCCATTCTCCAACGTTACGGACTGAACGTGGCGGATCTCCAGGACAGCTTGCAGATCGCCTTCGGCGGCCGCGAGGCCGGCCTGATCTTCGAGGGCGATCGACGCTTCCCCTTGGTGGTGCGCTTGCCGGAGACCTTGCGCAGTGACCCCGACGTGATTGCGCAACTACCGGTGTCGCTGCCCGCGCGCGGCACGGCAACGGACAAACCGTTGCGTGACGCGGCCTACGGAGCTTCTGGCGGCGGCGTCGATTACGTCCCGCTGGGGGAGCTTGCCGCAGTCCGCCAGATCGAGGGGCCCAGCCAGATCAGTCGCGAGAACAGCAAACGGCGGGTATACGTTTCCGCCAACGTGCGCGGGCGCGATCTGGCCTCATTTGTCGACGAATTGCAGACGCGGATCCGCCGGGAAATCAGCCTGCCAGCCGGCTACTGGATTGACTATGGTGGCAGCTTCGAGCAGCTCATTTCCGCCGCCCAGCGGCTGCGGATCGTCGTTCCGATGGCGCTGCTGATGATTCTGGCCCTGCTGCTGGCAGCCTTCGGCAGCCTGCGCGACGCACTGCTGGTCTTTACCGGCGTGCCTCTGGCGCTGACCGGCGGCGTGCTGGCGCTGTGGCTGCGCGACATCCCGCTGTCGATCTCCGCCGGCGTCGGCTTTATCGCCCTGTCCGGTGTGGCGGTGCTGAACGGCCTGGTCATGCTGTCCTTCATCCGCGAACGCTGGCGTGACGGCCTGCCGCTGGAAGAAGCGATTATCGATGGCGCCTTGACGCGGCTGCGGCCGGTACTGATGACCGCGCTCGTCGCCAGCCTCGGTTTTGTGCCGATGGCGTTCAACACCGGCGTCGGTGCCGAGGTACAGCGGCCGCTGGCCACCGTCGTCATAGGAGGCATTATTTCCTCGACGATCCTGACCTTGCTGGTATTGCCCGCATTGTATCGGCTCGCTCACGGGGCGAGAGAAAAAGAGGACGCACTTATTTCCCCTTAGGGCCCGTCCCCTACTCAGTCATAGCCGCGCTACTCGAGCAGCTTCATCCACTTCTTCAAGCTTCCTTAAATCCAATTTTCAGTTCGTAGCCCCGCGACACGTTCAAACTCCCCAAGGTTGTTTGTGACCAGGGCCAGGCCTTCGCTGCGAGCGTGGGCTGCTATATGCGAATCATTGACGCCAATAGGCGTGCCTTGTCGCTCCAGGTCGGCGCGAATGTCGCCGTAATGCCCCGCTGCTTTATTCCCATACTCCAGTACCTCCAGGCGCGAGACAAAGTCCTCCACTGCGGCCAGGTTCTGTTCCGGCCTGGCGCTTTTCTCAACGCCATGCAGCAGCTCTGCAAGAGTGACCACGCTCATACAAAGCTGTCCTGCATGACGGTTAAAGGTATCCAGTACTGTGATTGGCCGGCGCTTGATCACGTAGATGGCAATATTGGTATCAAGCATGAATTTCAGCATTAAAATGCTTCCCGCTCCGCTTGCTCCTGGCTTGGGCGCTCACGCATAAAATCTTCAGTGGCAGCCTGCCCGTTGAGGAAAAAGCTGTCCCAGGTATTTTCAACCGGGGAAATGATGCGGTCTTTTCCCAACACACGGACATTGACCTTTTTCACACCCTCGGGGAAGCGGGTGTCAGCGGGGAGCCTGACCGCTTGAGTCCGGTTATTCTCAAAAACACTTCCAGTAGACATTCGACACCTCCAAAAGCTATATACGCATTGTATATAGCAGACGAATGATTGCAACCTTCGCGATCCACCCCCAACCCGCGGGATGTCGGTCAAATTTCTCGTGCAGCCAAGTAGATAGGCGAGAAGAGTCTCACGTCTCTAGCAGCCTGTCGGACTTAGGGCATCGTGACGAGGCGGGTGGGAGAGCGAGGTCAAATTGGCGCGTATTCG
>JBBDTC010000039.1:0-11517 GCA_040904625.1 Gammaproteobacteria bacterium | reverse complement strand
CGAAATAACTGGGCGATCTGGGGCGTTGAGGCGCCCGGCTGGCCAGGCGCGAGGAGGGCGAATAGTGGTTCTATTCAACTGACGAGCAACGCTGCCAGACGGGATGGATCGGCGTTCCAAATCGTTGAGTTATTCTGGCACGGACCCTTACATCGGGTGGCCGTTGATGCTCCAGTCGATTTCGAGATATTCGATTGCGTAGCGCCCGGCGGCGAGATCCGCAGCGACCTCATCGTCATCGACGTAACGTGAAATGAATTCCTGCACCGCTTTGTCGTCACCGCCGAAAGCGTCTCGATGGCCGTCGAAAATCTCGGAAAGCTTGGCCAGACGTAAAGAACGCGAAAAGCGGTTCTTACGGACGTCCTGCACGAAATTCCGGGTATTGTCCTCGAGTTGCCGGTCGAGTTCGTCGACGCGGTAGGCGCCGCTACGCAGATTGGGTGCTGAATAGGTGGCATTGACGATAGCGAAGTGAACGCGCGGTTCATCCATGGCGAGCAGGATATCGTTCTCGATCGCATTGAGATCCAGGTTCCGTTGACCGACGCGATGACTGGTCAAGCGAAAGAACTTCATCCGCGCGATGGTTCCTATGGGCGTCTGGCCATCGATTATCTGCTTGATGGCCAGGGCATTGTAGGCATTGATCCAGAATGCCAGACGCTCCTTGTCGTCGGCCAGCGCATCGACATCGAACTCCGCGATGGCTTCCAGGTACTTATGGAAGCGCACGTTGCGCGCAATCTCCGGATAATCCACATAACCGTCCTTGACATGCGCTGCGAGCACGCCATCGAGCAGGGCGTTGAGAACACGGCTGTCTGCTGCATCCGCCGCCAGCGGCAGCAGCATGAACAACACCAGCCCGAGCATGTGGGGAAAGCGCATCTTCGGCATGGGCCGACTCCAGTTCGAGAAAGCTGTCGAGTATAAGGGCGCGCTATCCTTGGAGCGGTGCCGGCCCGCGGAGTTCGCGCGCCGCGCAAGCGTGCCTGGCCGAGCTCTCAGAGGGTGTTTGCAAACACCCTCTCAGGCCGACGCGAGCTTGTCGGCGGCGCGAATCGGTTCCGGCAGCCGAAAGCGCGGCGCGCAGTCGAGTACGAGATCGATCGCGCTCTGCAGGCACACGGCATGGCCGACCGACACGAACACCGGACTCACCTTGCGCCGCGTCCGCACCACCGCCCCGATCGTTTCCTCGTTGTGTAACAGCGGTGTCCATGCGCCGCGTTCGGCGTCCGGTTCCTCGTAGCTGCCACACAGCCGCGACTTGCCCACACCAACGGTCGCGATACCGCTCAGCAGCCCGAGATGAGAGGCACTGCCGAAGCGCCGCGGATGCGCCCGGCCGTGACCGTCGCAGAGGATGATATCCGGCGTGCGTGTCAGGCTTTGCAAGGCTTCGAGCATCACCGGTACCTCGCGAAATGACAGCAGACCCGGGACGTAGGGAAACATCGTCGGGCGTTCGATTACGACCTGCTCGACCATTTCGAACGCGGGGTAACTCATGACGCAAATCGCGACCCGTGTCGTCTGCCCGTCGTCGGGGAAACCGGCATCGATACCGGCGACCCGCCGGATACTGTCGAAACGATCTTCGAGCAGGACATGGTCAGCCAGTTCGCGCTGGCGCTGCGCGGCTTCGCGGGGCGCTAGATTCCATTCGACGAAATCAGCCTGGGGTCGCATCGTCGTCCGCCTCTAGCATCGCATCGATCGCCATTGCCACGAGCCCTGACAGCTCGCACATCCGTGCAGTCTCGTCGTCGATGCCGTCTCTCCGTATCATGATCGTAGCGCCCTCCCTCGCCGTTGGGCGCACGCTTACGGGCCGCGCACCGTTCGGGCTATTATCTCCGACTGCGGCACAGAAAGCGCATCACCCTATGGATCTCATCAAATCATACATTCGCGATGTTGCCGATTTTCCTCATCCGGGCATCGTATTCAAAGACTTGACACCGCTATTTCGCGATGCGGCAGCAATGTCTCGCACTGTCGAAGCGTTGATCGAGCCGTTTCGAACGCAGGGCATCACGGCGGTGCTCGGCATGGAAGCACGCGGTTTCGTGTTCGGCGCGCTGGCCGCGCGAGCGCTCGGCGTCGGCTTCGTACCATTGCGTAAACCGGGTAAGTTGCCGGCCGCGACGCACGCCGTGAGCTACGAGCTCGAGTACGGCACGGCCACCCTGTACATGCATACAGATGCGCTTGCTGCCGGCGATCGTGTGTTGCTGGTCGACGATTTGATCGCGACGGGCGGCACTGCCGCGGCGAGCCTCGCGCTGGCGCGCAAGGCCGGCGCCGTGGTCTGCGGCGCCGCCTTCGTGGTCGAACTCGATACCCTCGAAGGACGCGCCGCGCTCGGCGACTGCCGCGTCCATAGCCTGGTGCACTATTGATCGGCTCGGCCGGCTCCTGACTCGGCATGTGCCTGCTGCTCGTCGCTCACGATTGCTGCCCCGGCTATCGCCTGGTCCTTGCCGCCAATCGCGACGAGTTCCATGCCCGGCCGACAGCACCCGCCGCGGCGTGGCACGATCGACCAGAGGTGATCGGTGGTCGCGATCTCGAAGCAGGTGGAACCTGGCTCGCTGTCGATACCCAGGGTCGCTTCGCAACCATCACCAACGTCCGCGCCGCCCACGGCCGGCGCCTCGCGCGCCGTTCGCGCGGACTGATAGTGAGTGACTTTCTGAGCGGGCAACACAGTGCACAGGATTTCACCACCCGCCTGGCAGACAGTGGCGATGACTACGACGGCTTCAACGTGCTGACCTATGATCGGCGCTCACTATGCTGGTACTCCAATCAAGCGCCAGCCGCACGCACACTCGAGCCCGGCATTTACACCTTGAGCAACGCACTGCTCGACACCGTCTGGCCCAAGACAGCCCGCTTGCGCGCCGGCTTCGGCCGTATTCTCGGCGCACAGCCCGACGATATCGTCGAGAATCTGCTCGGCCTGCTCCGTGACGCCCACTTGCCGGACGACGACGAACTCCCCGAGACCGGCGTCGGCCGCGCCATGGAGCGCATCCTGGCCTCGATATTCATCGTCGGCGAAAGCTATGGCACGCGCTGCTCGACCGTACTGCTCATCGATCTCGACGGCCGGCTCACTTTTCATGAACGGCGCTATGATGCCAGTGGCTTGGCCTCCGGCGACAGCCGCATCGAGTTTGAATTACCGCCAATGCCGACCTGAGGTCCCAATGCATGAATGCAACACCCGCGACATCATCGAACATCGGCCAGTCTCATGCGCGATACGCCGATCTCGAGGCGCACTATCGATCGGTGCGTGCGTACAGCGAGGCTCTGGCCGCCCCGCTCTCGGCCGAAGACGCTTGCATCCAGTCCATGCCCGACACGAGTCCTGCGAAATGGCACCTGGCGCATGTCACCTGGTTCTTCGAAACCTTCGTCCTCGAGTCCGCAGAGCAAGCTTTCCGGCCGCACCATCCGACTTTCCGCCAACTGTTCAATTCCTACTACAACGACATCGGCGCGCAGTTTCCGCGCCCCCAGCGCGGCCTGCTCACCCGCCCGACGCTGAACGAGATCCTCGATTA
This sequence comes from Gammaproteobacteria bacterium, assembly GCA_040904625.1. Taxonomy (GTDB): domain Bacteria; phylum Pseudomonadota; class Gammaproteobacteria; genus JACKNG01. The sequence goes on along the minus strand of JBBDTC010000039.1, from coordinate 7,936 downwards.
CCGGCAAGCGGTCGATCGACGTGTACTCGCGGCCATGGCGATGGCTGATGCGAACCTGTTGCAGGTCATCGAACTCGGTTTGCATCACGAGCAGCAACACCAGGAACTGCTGCTCATGGATATCAAACACGCCTTTTCGATCAACCCGCTGGCACCCGCCTATGCGCCGCCAGACGCGGCCGTGGCGGTAAACCCCATCGCCGCCACATGGCATGAGCATGCCGGCGGTCTGGTCGACATCGGAGCTGCGGGCGATGCCTTCGCCTTCGACAACGAGACGCCGCGCCATCGTGCCTGGCTCGAACCCTTCGCCCTGCGCACACTGCTGGTGAGCAATGCCGAGTACCTCGCATTCGTCGAAGACGGTGGCTACCGCGACCCGCGCCTGTGGCTGGCCGATGGTTGGGCGACAGTGAACGAGCAAGCCTGGCAGGCCCCCCTCTACTGGCGCGAAATCTACGGCAGCTGGTTCGAATTCACCTTGCATGGCTTGGCTCCGCTCGATCCGGCCGCACCGGTGTGTCATGTCAGCCACTATGAAGCCGATGCCTTCGCCCAGTGGAGCGGCGCGCGCCTGCCGACCGAGTTCGAATGGGAGGCCGCGGCGCCAGCCGCTCCGGCGGACTTCGCCTCGGCGTCGTCACTGCACCCGCAGGCAGCACCGTCCACGGCACCGCTGGCGGATTTCTACGGCGCCGTCTGGCAATGGACGCGCTCGGCTTACCTGCCCTATCCCGGCTTTGCCGCCGCGGCCGGTGCAGTCGGTGAATACAACGGCAAGTTCATGAGCAGCCAGGTGGCGCTGCGCGGCAGTGCCTGCATCACCCCGCCCGGGCATGCCCGGGCCAGCTATCGGAATTTCTACTATCCGCATCAACGCTGGGCCTACGGCGGCATTCGTCTCGCGCGCGACCTCTGAGCCCGCGCCCGACGGGCTGCGGGCGACACTCAACTACTCAAGCCACCGTTGACCTTGAGCGTCTGCCCGGTGATGAAGGCCGCCTCGTCCGAGCACAGGAAGACAGCTGCGGCAGCGACATCCGCCGGTGTTCCGAATCGACCCAGCGGCGTCTGGGCGATGACTCCGGCACGGTAGGCCGCGCTCATCTCGCCCTCGGCGAAAGCCGTCGCTATCCACCCCGGTGCGATTTCGTTGACGCGCACCGCGGGCGCCAGCGAGCGGGCCAGTGAGCGGGTAAAGCCGGTGACGCCGGCTTTGGTTGCGGCAAACATCTCCGGATTGCGTTCGCCCATGCCGACCAGCGCCAAATCCCAGGATGTGTTGAGGATCACACCGTTGCCCTGCGCCTGCATGAGCGGCGCGACGGTCCACGCGCAATGCATGGTGCCGCGCAGATCGACGTCGATCAGGCGTGAAAGCTTGATCGCATCCGAGACATCGGCGCTATCCCCGGTGAGGATATCCGCGCCCGCCACATTGGCCCATATATCGATGCCGCCAAGCAGTGCCAGCGCCCGCTCGACCAGTGCCGCGACGGCCACGGCGTCGGTGATATCGGCCTGCAGCGCATGGGCGGCATGACCCGCCGTACGCAGTTCCGCCACGATCCGATCGGCTGCAGCTGTGGAACGAGCGTAGTTGATGACCACCGCTGCTCCTTCGCGGGCAAAAGCCTCGGCAACCGCCTGGCCGATCCCGCTGCTGGCCCCGGTTATCACTGCACGTTTGTTATTCAGACGCATAGCCGGCCTGTCGGAGAATCTGGCAAGGGTGCGGAGAACTTGGCGTTCCCGATCACGCTGTGAGCCTAGCATGAGGCTGGTCTGAACGTAATCGCCCGGCATGGTAGGCGACCCCGTGGACTTTCGTCTAACATCACAGCCCGGCGTCGCTGCGGTTTTACCAACCTTGGGGCGCGCGACTGTCGAGCACATTCAGACCGAGGGTAGAGCGATGGAGACAAACCGGATTCGACTGTCTGTATTGTTGGCCTTGCTCATCGGTCATCAGAGCGTCTTTGCCGAACGCGATGCCAACAGCTGCGCCTATGCGGCGGCCGACGTAGCCCCGCGCATCAAGACCGTCCTCGGTCCGCGCTATGGCGCGGCTGAAGATCTGGAAGCGCTGTCCGGCAGCTTCCGTGAGCTCGAGATCCTGCTGCTCGAAATCGGCCACTGCCGGGCTGCCGCACAATCGGGCGAAGTGCCGGACGCCCATCGTCAGGAACATGTGGCTGAATGGCATTCGCTCAATCAATGGCTGTACCGACTGGCCAATTTCGTCGGTCTCAACGCACGCGGAGATACGTCGGTCAGCTGGCGTGACGAGTACGCCTTGTTTGCCGAAATCTACGAGTTCGAGCCCTGAGCGAGTGGGAGTGCAATGGTATGACATCGTTGGCGGTACCGGCGTCGTGCTCGTGCTCGGTACCTACGGCCTCTTGCAGGCCGGCCGGATGGCATCGGACGGGCTGGTCTATTCGGTCGCCAATCTGGCTGGCGCGATTCTGATCGGTATCTCGCTGCTGTTCTCGTTCAATCTCGCCTCGTTCATTATCGAAGTGTTCTGGGCGACAGCCAGCGCTTACGGCATCTGGCGCGCGTTGCGCCGGCGCCGCGCGGCGCGGATCGCGCAGTCGGGCTGAATACCTGCACGGGAATACGATGATTCGCTTCAATCCCTTCATCTACTGCACGGTCGGACGCCGCGCCGAGCTCGAGCGCGGCATGACGGGCAAAGATCCGGTGCTCTATCAGCGCATGCTCGAAGAGATTGCCGACTACGTCCGCCTTGCCGACGACCTCGGCTACGCCGGCTTCGGGCACCCCGAACACCATCTGCAGATCGAGGGCTTCGAGGCGTCCAACGATCCGACACTGATGGGAATGTGGCTGGGGATGCACAGCAGCCGGCTGCGCGTCATCACCTGCGGCTTCGTCTCCACCACCCACAATCCACTGCGCGTCGCCGAAGCCATCGCGACCATGGACAACATGCTGCGCGGACGCTTCGGTGTGGGCCTGGTGCGCGGTTATCAAGCGCGCTGGGTCGAGAGCTTCAAAGTCAGCGAGGCGGTCGGCGCGGTCGGTCCGTGGAACAAGAACGATGCTGCGGATATCGCCAATCGGGAGTACTTCGCCGAATATGTCGACATCGTCGTCCGCGCGCTGACCGCGGAGACTTTCAGCCATCAGGGCAAATACTGGCAGCTGCCGCCGGCCGGCCAGGTCAACCCGCATCCGCATCCTGTCTATACCCGCTACGGACAGGGCGTGGGCGAGGACCTGGCGATCAACGAGGTCGGCATCGCGCCGCGTCCATGGCAGAAGCCGCACCCGCCGCTCTACGGCGGTTTTTCCGCTTCCATGCGAACGGCGCGCTTCTGGGCGAAGTATCGTGGCAAACCCATCGTGATGTCGGACAACCTGGATTTCCTGCAGGCCTTATGGGCCGCCTATCGCGACGAAGCGGCGCGCCATGGCTATACCCCCGCGCCCGGCGATGAAGCCGCGTGGGGCGGGCTCATGATCTGTGCACCGAGCGACAGCGCCGCTCGAGAACTGGCTGCGGACATGAAATGGATGTGGGAAACCTGGGCCGTCCCCTTTGGTCAACCCTTTCCCGAACTCCTGTTCGGATCGCCGGCAACCTTGAGTCGGCGCATCGAACAGGCTGCGCGGACGGTGCCCATCAACGAGATGTTCCTCATCGTGCCGCAAGGGCTGCACGATCGCGATCAGATCATGCGCTCGCTGGAGCTGTTCGCAACGCAGGTCATGCCGAATTTCAGCTGAACCCATGTCGCCGCGGTACACTGCCGTGGGACAACCACAACGCACTAAGGACCCTGGCCAAAATTATCTGTACATCCGGCTGCCCCTGAGCGGCCGCTGCGGCGTTGCGTTTTTTGGCAATAGTCCCGCTATTGCCTGCAAAACGCGCCTTGCAGCAACCACTCAGGAGCACTCTCGGTGTTGACCAGATAATATTGGCCAGGGCCCTAGGAGGATCACCGATGACCATGCAAGCTGCCAAGAACGCTCTCGACGTCGGCATTATCGTCAAAGACATCGATGCGAGCCTGCGCTTCTACCGCGACCAGCTCGGTCTCGAAAAAGTCCAGGAAGTACCGCTCTGGTTCGGCACCATGCATCGACTGGCCTTCGGCGACAGCTTCGTCAAACTGGTCGACCCGAAAGAAGTCCCGCCGGCCGGCACGGCGGGACTGCACACGGTGCTCGGTTTTCGCTATGTCACCTTTCAGGTCAGCAACATCGACACCTTGTGTACCGATCTGGCCGCGGCCGGGGTGAAGTTCACCGTCGAGAAGAACGAATTCATGCCCGGGGTCACCATCGCGATGGTCGAGGATCCGGACGGCAACATCGTCGAGTTCGTCCAACGCGGTTGAGCGAACCGACGCGACGGCCGACGCTGCAACAGCCAGGGGAGAAGGGCAAATGGACAAACAGTGGGATGTCTTGATCACGAACGCGCTGGTCTTCGATGGCAGCGGCGCGCCGCCGCAGGTCGAGGACGTCGCCATCAGCGGCCGCCGGATCGCGGCCCGCGGATCCGCGCTGGACGCGGCGCGCGCGCACACGACCCATGATGCCAGTGGCAAATGGCTGATGCCGGGCCTGCTCGACATCCATACCCATCTCGACCTCGAAGTCGAACTGAACGCCGGTCTGGCCGAGGTCGTGCGCCATGGCACGACGACCTGCGTCGTCGGCAATTGCAGCCTCGGCACGGCGTTCGGCGCCCAGCGGCGCGGCGCCGACGATCCGATACTGGATTGTTTCGCGCGCGTCGAAAACATCCCCAAGCGCATCCTCGAGCGCTGTGTGGCGGCGATGGACTGGCACGATACTGCAAGCTATATCGAACATCTGCGCACACTCGATCTCGGCCCCAACATCGTCCCGCTGATCCCGCATTCGATGCTGCGCATCGAAGTGATGGGGACCGAGGCCTCGATCACCCGACAACCCGATGCGGGCGAAATGGCGCGCATGGAAGCCCTGCTAGAAGCCGCCATGGAACAAGGCTATGTCGGCTTCTCGACCGACAACATCCCTTTCCATTATCTGGCCAACGAACCGCATACGGCGGCCAAGATCCCCTCGCCCTATGCCAGCCGCAAGGAGCATCGCCGGCTGCTCGACATCGTCCGCCGCCATGACCGCGTGTGGCAGGCGACGCCGGATGCCGTCAACCGCCTCGGCACGTTCAAACGCTTCCTGTTCACCAGCGGGCGATTGTTCGGCAAACCGCTGCGCACGACCGCTCTAACCGCGATCGACCTCGTGCACGACCGCACGGTATGGAAAGTCTTTCTGCAATTGTCGAAATTCTTCAATTCCTGGCTGATGCAGGGCAAATTCCATTTCCAAGTGCTGTCGACGCCTTTCCTGCTGTGGTCGGAAGGCGCCATCTCGCCGATTTTCGAGGAATTCGCCGCCACCCGCGAACTTCTCGCCTGCGATGTTGACGATCGCGAAGGCCGTCTGCGTATCCTCTCCAACCCGGAGTACATCGCCCGTTTCGAACGCGATTGGTACGATCGTCGCATCGTCTCGACTTTCCAGCGCGATCTGAAAGTGATGCGCATCGACGCCTGCCCGGTCAGCGAGTGGTGCGGGGAGACCGGTGCCGATGCCTATGCGCGCCTGCAGCGCTACCAGGAGGGCGATGCGGACGCCGCCCGCAGCAGCGCCGAACGTGAAGTCTTCGAGGCTGGCCCGTTGCAGCCCAGCGCGGCACGCTTCTTCCTCTTCCTGCTCGCGCACTTCGATCGCGATATACGCTGGCATATCGTCATCGGCAATGACCGGCCGGAGGTGCTGGAAAAGCTCCTGTTCAGCCAGTACACCCTGCCCGGCTTCAATGACAGCGGTGCGCACTTGATCAACCTCGCCTTCTTCGACGGCAATCTGCTGACCCTGCAGATGGCGCAACGCCGCTCGCCCGAACGGGTCGCGCTGGCCGTCAAGCGACTGACCCGCGACCCGGCCGAATTCTTCGGCCTCGACGTCGGCACCCTCGAAACCGGAGCGCAGGCCGACATCACCCTGATCGACCCGGATGCGCTGCGTGACTACGACACCAACGCCAACCGCCGCATGGTCTACCGCGAAGTGTTCGATGCAGAGCAACTCGTCAATCGCTCCGACGGCGTCGTCGACGGCGTCTGGATTGCCGGCACACAGGTCTGGGACGGCAGCGCCGCCACGCCCGCACTCGGCCAGACACGGCTGGGCAGACCGTTGACCTTCGCCGGGCGCTGAGCACTGCTTCTCAGGGGTCGATGAAACGCGGTGCGCGCTGCTCGAGGCTGGCGCGTACTGCTTCAATCTGGTTCGGCGAACCGATCAGGGGCAGCTGCAAGGCCTCCTCCAGCGCCAGGCCGTGGCGCGCATCCGCGCGCCAGGCTTCGTTGATGAGCCGTTTGACCGCGCGCACAGCGTGCGGAGAACGCTCGGCTATGGTCCCTGCCAAGGCCTGTGCCGCCGCCAGCGGATCGTCCGCGAGCCGGGTCACCAGACCCAGTGCGTGGGCTTCGACGGCATCGAAAATCCGCGCACTGAGACTCAGTTCGAGGGCGACGTCGCGCCCGACGAGTTCGGGCAGGGTTTGTGTCAGCGACATATCCGGCACCAATCCGTAGCGCGCTTCCATGATCGACAAGCGCGCCGTGGGTGCGGCAATGCGCATATCGCAGCCGAGCGCGATCTGCAGGCCGCCGCCCCAGGCGACGCCATGGATGGCACCGATCACGGGTACCGGCAGCGCCTTCCAACCGTAAGCGACACGCTGCGCCAGGTTGTCCGGGCCACTGTCGCGACGCAACAGCGCGGCCAGCACACTCTGCGCTGCCTCCCCGCCGGCCAGCATCGCCCGCAGGAGTTCGAGATCGAGGCCGGCGCAGAAACTCTCGCCACTGCCGGACAGCACGACCACGCGTATCTCTGCATCGTCGGCAATCTGCGCGAGCATGTCGCCGATGGCGGTGAACATTTCGAGCGACAGCGCATTGTGCTTGTCCGGCCGGTTGAAACGGACGTCAGCAACGCCGTCGGCTTTACGCAGTGTCAGCAAGGCGTTCATCGTGATGCACCGCCCGCCATCTGCGCGATGCGCCAGCACAGCAGATCGATACGATCGTTACCGAAATAGAGGTCGTCGCCATCGAGAAACAGACTGGGCGAGCCAAAGCCGCCGCGGGCGATGAGTTCATCGGTCGTCTCGCGCAGGCGGTCCTTGTACGACTGCTCAACGATGGCGGCGAAAAAAGCATCGCGGTCGAGGCCAACCTCGTCGACCACCGCACCGAGCACGGCGTCCTCGGAGATGTCTTCGAGGGCGCTCCAGTAGCGTTGGAACACGGCACGCGCGTAGGGCACCAGACAATCCTGTTCGATGGCGAGAAACGCGCCGCGCATCGCCTTGACGCTATTGACCGGAAAGACTTCCGGCCAGCCGATGTCGAGACCGACGAAATCCGCCCAGTCCTGCAAATCCTTGCGCATGTAGCGTGCCTTCGCCGGCACCGGCTTCTCGCGTGCAGCGTAGACACTCGGATTGACGGTATTGAATACCCCGCCGACCAGGATCGGCCGCCACACGATATCGACATCGAAATCGGCCAGGCGGCGCTGGGCATATTCGAAGGCGAGGTAGGTCCAGGGACTCGAGCAGTCGAAAAAGAACTCCACTCGGTGGTGCATGCAGGTTCTCCCGGCAGTGACGATGATGAGCGAGGCCAGTCACGGCGACGCTGACGATAGCATGAGCAGCGCCCCTCGAAAGACCGGCCCGGAGCGTGTCGAAGTTCTCGGGGAGAACCACAGGACAATTGCCGAACCGCTAGCGGCTTGTTGCACTTCGGGCATCGTGATGCGGCCAAAGGCTGACTAGCAGCCTGTCGGACTTAGGCCGCATCTACTGCGGCGGCGGGATAACGGCCCAAAT
>JBBDTC010000038.1:0-11533 GCA_040904625.1 Gammaproteobacteria bacterium | reverse complement strand
ATTCAACTGACGAGCAACGCCGCCAGACGGGATGGATCGGCGTTCCAGATCGTTCGGTTATTTTGCGGCGGGCCCTTACAGGGGCAACCCGGAGGGCTGCGGCCATTTTCGCGTCCGGCGGCGTTGTCGCTCGCTCATGTAGCTGGGCTACACCACGCTCGCTCCGCCTTGCCGGGTCACGACAATGGCCACAGCAGCGCCGAACAATGTAAGATCAACAGGCCCTAGGTTTGGCGCCATGAATGCCATGATTGTTCCTTTCACCTTCCTTGTCGTCGTTGCCCTGGGCTGGCTGGTCACGCTGGCACGCCTGCTGACCCGCCTGGCCACTTACGAACCGCGCACGTATGCCGCACTGGGGCGTCCGGTGCTGCGCCTGTGGCTGTGGCAGATTCCGGTGCTGGCCGCATCTGTCGAGTCCAAGCCCGAGGCCAATTCGACGCGGCGGCCGCAGGACGCCGAACGGCATTCCGGATACCTGCCGCGCAATCCCGGTGCCAACGGCACACTGCTCGGTTTCGTTGCCGGCGGGCGCCACCGGACGCTGCGCGACAGCGAATGCCGTCTGCTCGGCGATCGTTTACGTGCCTTGCTGTTCACCTTCCCGGCGGGACTGGCGGGCTATGTCATCTACCTCGGGCGTATGCCGCTTTGAGGTTATGCCCCTGGAGTACGTCGTAGAGCTGCGATAGCGACAGTAAATGATGATCGGTCAACTCCGGCCAGCGCCGATGCGAACCGGCGCTGACGTGAACGGTCAGGACTCCGGCCGCGCGTCCGGCCGCAAGATCGAGATGCACGTCGCCGATCATGAGGCCGTCGTCGCTGGCGCCGTTCCAGGCCGCGAGCAATTGTTTTATGCCATCGGCAGACGGTTTGGGCGCCGCTTCGCCTCGCCCCAGCACGGCTTCGGCCGCGAAGAAATCCGCGAGGCCTGCCGCGCCCAGAGCGGCCAACGCATTGTCGCGCGTGTTGCGTGTGAGAATGCCGAGTCGGGCGCCGCTCGCGCGCAGCATGGTGAGTAGCTCCCGCGCGCCGGGTGCCGGCCGGGCCGCCGTGGACAATGCCGCTTCGATGTCGTCCAGACGGCCGCGCAGGGGCGCGGCCTGCCGCGCCGGCAGGCTGTCGAGATACTCCAGGATCAGATGCCCTGGCGGGATGCCGAGTGCGCTGCGGATGTCATCGAAGTTGTGTTGGGCGACAGTCAGGGTGCCGTCGAGATCGAACACCCAGCAGCGTCGCTCGGCGAGTGGGCAAGGGTGGTTCCTATTGTGCATAGTAAAATCGCACCGGTCCGTGCCGGGCAGGCGATCGCGGCATGGTTCAGCTGATGTGATCGAGCGGCAGTTCGGTCTTGGCGATGACTTTGCGCAGTACGAAGCTCGAATGGACGCCGGTCACGCCTTCGATGCGGGTGAGGCGGCCGAGCAGGAAATCTTCGTAATACGTCATGTCCGGCAAGACCGCCTTGAGCAGGTAGTCGGCGGTTTGCCCCGTGACGATACTGCATTCGACGACTTCGGGGAATTCACGGACGGCACGTTCGAAATTCTCGAAACGCTCGGGAGTATGACGGTCCATGGTGATGCCGATGACAGCCGTGATATTCAGGCCCAGGCGCTGTTGATCGAGCAGCGTCACATGACGCTCGATGATGCCGGATTCCTCCAGTCGCTTGACGCGCCGTGAGCAGGGCGTCGGCGAGAGGCCGACGGCTTCGGCGAGTTCGAGGTTACTGATTCGGCCGTTGGCCTGCATCAGGCCCAGAATGCGGCGGTCGGTCCGATCGAGTTTGAGTGGGGGCGGGCGCTGGGGCACTGGCATGGTTTCGAATGTATTCGGTGAATTATCGCGTCACAGTGTAGATTATTAGGGAATGCATGCAATGACGGGCTGATTTTCTAGTCAATTTGCAGCCAATCACTCAGCCTGGTCGCTTATCATATCCGCCGGAGTCCTGCCAAGGCGCGACCCACTGTCCGATTCGCCCGCCAACCGAGAGAATCTTCATGTCTACTTTCGACCATCGCAAATACCGCCCCTTTCCTCCCATAGGCCTGACCGCCCGCACCTGGCCGGACAAGGTCATCGAACATGCGCCGCGCTGGTGCAGCGTCGATCTTCGCGACGGCAACCAGGCGCTCATCGAACCGATGAACGTGGCGCAGAAACTGGAGTTGTTCAAACTCCTGGTCAAGGTCGGTTTCAAGGAAATCGAGATCGGCTTTCCCGCCGCTTCGCAGCCCGATTTCGATTTCTGCCGGCGCCTGATCGAAGATGATCTGATCCCGGCCGATGTAACCGTCCAGGTACTTACGCAGGCGCGGCCGGAACTCATCGAGCGCTCGTTCGAGGCTTTGCGCGGTGTCCATCGTGCGATTCTGCACCTCTACAATTCGACCTCGACGGTCCAGCGGCGCGATGTCTTCGGCCTCGACCGTGCCGGGGTCAAGGCGATAGCCGTCAACGGTGCCAAGCTGGTCAAGGCGGCCGTCGAGCGTCATCCGGAGACCGAATGGGTTCTGGAATACTCGCCGGAGAGCTTTACCGGTACCGAACTCGACTATGCGGTGGAAGTTTGCGACGCCGTGCTCGAGGTATGGGAAGCCAGCGCGGCCAAGCCCTGCATCATCAATCTGCCGGCAACCGTGGAAGTGGCGACACCGAACGTCTACGCCGATCAGATCGAATGGATGGCCACGCACTTCAAGAATCGGGAAGCCGTCATCCTCTCCCTGCACACGCACAACGATCGCGGCTGCGCAGTAGCCGCTGCCGAACTCGGCGTCATGGCGGGAGCCGACCGGGTCGAGGGTACCCTGCTCGGCAACGGCGAGCGCACCGGCAACATGGATATCGTGACGATGGCTATGAATCTCTATAGCCAGGGCGTCGATCCCAAGCTCGATTTCTCGAACATGGACGAAATCATCCGTTGTGTGGCCGCCTGCACCCAGATCGATGTGCATCCGCGCCATCCCTATGCCGGCGAACTCGTTTTCACCGCGTTCTCCGGCAGCCATCAGGATGCGATCAAGAAATGCCTGGCCAGACGCGGAACCGACGATGCCTGGGACGTCGCCTATCTGCCGATCGACCCGATCGATTTGAGTCGGACCTACCAGGAGGTAATCCGCATCAACAGCCAGTCCGGCAAAGGCGGCATCGCCTACGTACTTGAACAGAAGCGCGGACTCGCGATCCCGCGCTGGCTGCAGATCGACTTCAGTTCGGTGGTGCAGAAATATGCCGAAGACACTGCGACCGAGGTCTCGTCGGAACAGATCGTGACCTTGTTCGATCAGCACTATCTCGAGCAGTGCACGCCTTATGAACTGACCGGTTACCAGTTGGCGCGTGAGAACAATGAAGACGAGCTGGTGGCGACCCTGACAGCCGACGGCAAACCGGTGCAGCTGCGCGGGCGCGCTTCGGGCGTGGTCGGCGCATTCGTCAGCGGCCTGGAGAAACACACCGGCAAGAAGATCGTGCTCGTCGAATACAGCGAGCACACCACCAGCCAGTCTGCCGGTGCCGGGGCCGATGCCGTGACCTATGTACAGCTCAACATCGACGGCCGGCGCTACTGCGGTGTCGGAGTCAGCAGCGACATCGTCGAGGCTTCGCTGCGCGCCATCCTCTCGGCCGTCAATCAGCCGCTGGCCGTCGAGGCGACAATCGCGGCTTGATCAGAGGCCGCGGGTCGACCCGCGGCTATACAGGCGGCGTAGCAGCGCTGCTGCCGCCAGCGGGCAGTGCAGCCAGTTTTGCAGTGCTTCCTTCAGAGCATCCTCAACTGTCGCCGACCGCAGTCAGAGCGCGAACCGCAACTGCACATAACGGGTGCCGTTGTCGTTGGCGAGCAACAGCCGGGCGCCATGAAGTTTGGCTACCGCCCCCACTACGCTCAGGGCCAGATTGTCGACATTGATCACCCACTCGGCAGGAGTGCTGGCTGACGATTCGAGTCCGTAGGCCATGTCATGCGACATCGGGCCGCTCTGCCTCACCGAGAGATTAACCTGGTCCTCAAGGCGCTCCAGGCGGATGTCCAGCGTTCCGCTCGGCCGTGTCCCGGCCATTGCGTGCTGTAGCAGATGGGCAAGGGCCTGGGACAAGAGGTTTGTAACACCTCTTACCCGCAGGCCGTCCTCCAAGTGACAACACACCCGCACACCGTGTCGCCGAGCCTGGCGCGCGCAGTCCTGCGCCGCCTCCCGAGTCAATGTGGTCAAGTCCACTTCTTCGAACAGCGACAGTTGTGAGCCCTCGCTGGTGCGTGTCACATCCAACAGGTCATCCAAAGCGTTGACGAGCGTATCGACATCCTGCATACCGCGCTCGACGAATCGGTTCGAGCGGCTGTCGCCCTCCGCGTTCTGCATTTGCACGAGCCTGTCCCGCAGCCGATAGAGCGGCGTGCGCAAATCATGGGATAGATTGCGCGCCAACTCGCGAAGGGTGATGACCAGATGCTCCAGCCGGTCCAGCACCCGGTTGATGCGCGCCGCCAACTGGCCGAACTCATCCATGCGTTGCGTTACTGTGATGCGGCGCCCCAGATCGCCAGCCATGATGTCCGCCAAAGCCGTATCGATGGCGTCCACCCGTTTGAGCATCGTGCGGCCCAGTACAACGCCGAGGATTAGGGCCAGGACGATGGTCGTGGCTGACCCGATAATCAGCCCGGCCAGGCTTTGTTCGCGGAGTTCCGAGAACTCGTAAAGGCTGAAACCCACGAGCAGGCGATGGCCGTTCGGCAGTGAGGTCACGCGGGCGGCGACGGTATAGAACGCGTCCTCGTCCCAGTCGATGGTAGCAATGGCGGGGTGAGGGACCGGCCGTTGAAATTCTATCAAGCCATTGCTTGCGTCGAATTCTTCCGGCCACTCGCTTAGATTACCAGCAACGAATCCGAGCGAAACATTTTCCAGGAGATAATGGTGGCTGAGCAGCCCGGCCACGGTGCTACGCGTACGCACTGCCTCAGCGAGAGCCTCGATACCATGGGATTCGTAGATGGTGACGAGGGCAAGGGTCTCCTGCGTCAGTTGTGCTCTGGCGCGGTCGAGGATGAAATCGGTATTCATCCAATAAATCAGTGCGAACACGCCGGCGGTAAGCACGCCGAACACGGTGCTGTACAGGACCGCCAGCGCGAAGGCGGTGGTATTCATCAACTCGTTCAGTTTCATGCGGGGAAGCCAAGTCCAGCGGTGCGCTGATTCACCCAGGATCATGTCCAGATTGCCCGACTCCCGTCCATCATGGGATACTTTGGCAGCGAAGGCCATCGGCACGAGGGTGGCAGCTTTAGCGAAGCTGCTGCGGCAGCGGGATAGTGGTCGATATCGGCGCGTATTGTCGTTTAAGAACTCCACTATTCGCCTCGAATACGCACCAAGCTGTGCTCGCTCGCCCGTTCGCCTCGTGACGATTCCCTAGGTCCGACAGGCTGCTGGAAGGGGCTGCGGGGCAGCCTGCCAACAAACCGGAGAATCACGGAGACTAACGATGCCTCTGCAGTTCCAACGACTGCTGCACGCAGCCGTTCCGTCGACTCTCGACGCATTCAGGCCGCCGTCCCGAGAACGCGAGCCCGAGACCATCGTGTTCGGTGCGCGCGCCGGTGCACACCCGAGCCAACGGCCGCCCGTGGAGATCTTCGTGGGCAGCGAACGTGGCCAGTTCCGCGCCGAACACAATCTCCTCTGGTCCATCGAGAAACACCGTGATCCGACGCGTATTTACCGCGTGCACCTGTTGCGTGATCTGCAAGGTTTCCGGCGCCGGTTCTGGCTGACCGGCTTCACCAACTATCGTTTTGCCATTCCGGCTCTGGCAGAGGGCGAGGGTCGCGCGATATATAATGACGCCGATCAGATCTATCTCGCCGATCCGGGGGAGCTTTTCGATACCCCCATGAATGGCCGCGGTTACCTGTCCATCAACGAAAGGGACAGCTCGGTCATGCTGCTGGACTGCCGGCGGATGCAGGCCGTGTGGACGCTGCGGGATGCACAATCCTCGTCACGTCGCAATCTCGAGCGGCAGGCTCTTGCCCAGGGGCTGTGGGGGCCTCTCGACGAAACGTGGAATGCACGGGATAGCGAACATGAATCGATGCGGTCGAGACTGGTTCATTTCACCACTTTGCATACGCAACCCTGGTGCCCGTTTCCCCATCAATACGTGTACTTCGACAACCCCACCGACCCACTGTGGGCCGATCTCGAGCAGGAATCGATAGACGCAGGTTTCATGCCGATTCACGCCTGCCGGCCGTCACGTCGCTGGCACCATACCTGGGCGCGCCTGAGCCGACGGCATGACGCCGATCGCTTGCTGGCGGTGCTCGCAACACCCGCCCCGTCCTCATCCCGTGAGCAGCATTTCGTCGCCGACTTTCTTCAGGAGGTTCCGGATCTCGACGTCCCGTGGGTACTGGAGCGCCTGTTCCAGGTATTCGGCGAGGTAATCCTGCATGTGGATGAGCCAGCCCTGGCCAGGCCTGATCTCCCGCGCCGGTCACGCTGGTTCTGGCTGCAACACCTCCAGCTCGCCGCGCGGCGCCACCCCGAAACCCGCTGGCGGCTGCGCTACAGACAGCAGCCCTGGCGCTGTCAGTGGTTGCACGGCGGCCCCATATCAGAGGGTTCCATCATAGTTCTCACCCACCGCAAACCAGGGCACAATCAGCAGGCCAAGGCTATCGCACGTCGTTTATCGGAGCGCTCCGGTCTCCGACTCGAGCACATCGAGGTGGGGCTCAGCGAGCCCGAATTCGCGCTGCGCTTATTGTTGCGTCGTCCGCTGGCCGTGGCCGTGCCCGACGATGCCCAGGTGATTGTGGCCAGCGCCTGGGTGTGCGGCGGCGTCGCCCGGCAACTGGCCCGCAAACTCCCCCGGCTGCGGCTGGTGTTGAGTGGACGCAAGGCCGGCCCCGTACCCGAGCACGGCGCGGTTGTGATTCAGTGCGCCCATTTCAATCTGCCTCCGCACCCCAATCGATTGATCACCACGCTACCCCTCAATGCCGGTGAGGCCGTACCGACGAGAATGACGGATCCGTGGCAGGGCTGGCTGCAAGCGGAGCGACGTTTCGCTTTGCTGGTCGGCGGCAGTTCCCGCTTCCACACCCTCGATCCTCAGCGTGCGCAAGCAATGCTGCGACACGTTTGCCGCTGGGCCGAACGCTACAGGGCACAGCTTCTGGTGGTTACCAGCCGGCGCAGCGCGGACTTGATTCCAGTCATCGATCAGGAGCTTCCGAAACACCACTACCTGTACCGGTGGTCTACCGACGACCCGGCCAATCCCTATGCGCTGGTGCTGCGGCATGCGGATCAGTTGGTGGTCACGGGTGAAAGTGAATCCATGCTCGCCGACGCGGTAAGTCGCGGCAGACAATTTCTCATATGGCCGGTGCCGGCACGTTCAGGCCTGCTCTGGCAACGCTTCGCCGAGAAGGTAGCCGTCCGTGCCGTGCAGCCACGTATCAATCGCCGCGGCACTATTCGCCCTCAACAGGGATTGACCTATCTGTGCGCGCGGGCCGTCGAGCGTTGCTGGGTTCTGCCGCCGCGCGACATCGGAACACTCCATGGAAGACTCTATGCCCAGCGTCTCGCTGCTCCTTTTGGCCAGGGAGCAAATGCCGCTTACGATGCCAGCCTTGAATTCGAACAGACGATCGCCGCAACGATGGAGCTCCTCGCCTTGCGCGACGCGGGTCAATCGAGCGGGTGCCAGCCCGTCGAAAATTCCCGCGCCATCAGCCCTTAGGGCTCATGTGCGGCACAAAAGCGCTCGAACTGCCTGACGTCGATGCGCTTCCATTTTCGTTCCAGGTACATCAGTTTGGCATACGAGGCGGCGAACACCAGTTCGACGAATTCGAAGTAAGGGAGGATGTCGAGCGCCTGCGTTTGGCGCAGGGCAGTGAAGAAGGTCTCGCGATAGGGACCCATCCATCGGGCACAAGCTTTGGCGACGCCGAGCCCCAATAATTGTCCTGCCTCGAGACTCTCGACATCTATGGCAACCAGTTGTCCGTTCGTGCTTCGGACGAAGTTTTTCAACACCGGGTCGGTATAGTCATAGCCTGTCCAGGCCTGCACGGGCAGCATGTCGGGGAGGCGGCGCATCAGCGCGGCGTGCAGCCGGCCGTCGATGATGCCAACGCGTTGCAGGAAGTCGAGATCGCGGTCGATGCGGTCAGCCCATACTGAGCCCGGTACGGCGATCTGCTGCGGCGCCCGGGCATAGAGATGGCCGTAAAGCCCGGCGAGCTGGCTGATGAAATCAGCATCGACTGCGTTCACGGTACGGCCCGCGACGTAGTCCACCCAGACCTCCTGTTCGTAGCAGATGACCAGACGCGGCAGATAGGGCGTTGGTCCGAACGCTTCGAGATTGCCGGCCATTCGCGAAGCGAGGAAGGCGTCGTGCAATACGATGCGTTTGAACCGCTGCCCGCCGATCTCGACCAGATAGACCTTCTGCGATTTCTGCAGACGCGTACCAAACAGGCGCGAGCCGAAATAGCGTAGGCGGCGTATCCAGGGCGTGATGCATTTTTGGCGAGCGACCGTCACGTGGGACTCCTGTATTACGCCATGTCCTCGGCGTCGACCAGATTGACATCAGGCGTCTCGCCGAGTTGCGTGCGAATCAAGCGTTCATAGTTTTCTGCACAGTGCGCGGCCGAGAAAGCCGCCGCGCGCAGGCGAAGTTCGTCCTCGGGCGGCGGTGCGTCGAGCGTTGCGAGCATGGCTCTTGCCAGGGCGTCGGCATCGCCGACTGGAACGAGGCGGCCATAGCGGCCGGCGGCGAGTATCTCGGCCGGCCCGCTGGGGCAGTCGGTACTGACCACCGGGCAGCCGCAGGCCATCGCTTCGACCAGGACGTTACCAAAGCCTTCCCAGGCCGAAGACAGCACGAACAAGGCCGCGCGGGACATGAACGCATAGGGGTTGGCCTGAAAACCGATGAGTTCGACGCAAGTCGACAGGCCGCGTTGGTCGATGAGTTCGCTCAAGGCTGTGCGCCGTGGACCTTCGCCGAGGATGAGCAGGCGTAGATCGCGTTGGCCCCGGGCAAGGGCGAACGCCTCGATCAGAGTGACGAAATCCTTCTGCCGTTTGAGCTTGCCGACGCCGAGGATGACGGGAGTGCCAGCAGCCGCGAACCATGGGTGTGGCACCGGCGCTATGGCCTGTTCGGCCATGCTCGCAGTGACGACGGGATTATAGATTGTGCTCACTTTTTCGGACGCCAGGCCGAGTAGCGCGCACAAGTCCCGGGCGACACCCTCGGAGACGCCGACGATAGCATCCGCGCGCGGATAAAGGCGGCGGGCAATGCGCGGCACGAAGCGCAGGTGCGGCCGGTCGGCCGCGGCGATGGACGTGCTCAGATGATTGTGTACCGTCACCACGCTCCTCGTCGGCTGGCCGGAGAGCTCGATGGCGAGGAGGGCAGCGAAGTTCGCGAACTCGAGGGCGGAAACGAGAGCGACCGGCCGTTCGCGGCGCAGGTAACCGGTGAGCTCGGGGATCGCACCCAGCACCTGTGCGACTCCGGGAATGAACAAGGCCGGCCACAGGGTGGCGAGGTCGCGCGGGCGACGCATCAGTGCGGTGAGTGCGAGCGGCGCGGGACGGTGCGCGAGATCGATCAGGCGCACGTCCGGCGGGACTTCGTTAATGAACCGTCCCCGCGCTCGGCCCAGCACCAGGTCCACGCGATGGCCGCGCTCGGCCAGCGCTCCGGCAAGTTGCAGAATGACCCGCTCCGCGCCGCCGCCACCGCCAAGCGAGCGGGCGAAAAGGGCCAGATGCAAGCTGTGCGCCGGCGGCGAGACCGGCCGCGCGAGGGAGTCTAGCGGGAGCCGCGCTGGTGGCCGGGCAGTTGGGTCAATCGGCATCAGGCAGGGCCGTGACATCGTCGTCGTTCACCCCGGCTTCCTCGATCAGGGCGTCGGGCAGCGATTTGCGCGTCTTGATGCCGAGCTGGCGGAGTTTGTGGGTGCGTACCACCAGATTGCCGCGGCCGCTGACGAGGCGCTTGCGCGCGGTCTCGAATTCGCCTTGCGCGCGGACGAGGGCTTCGCCGACCTTATCCAGACTGTCGACGAAGTTGACGAAAGCATCGTGCAGGTTGCCTGCCTGGGTGGCGATCTCCTGGGTATTGCGGTTCTGGCGTTCGTAACGCCAGATGTTGTGGATGATCTGCAGGGTACCCATCAGGGTCGACGGACTGACCAGCAGAATGCGCTTGCCGAAGGCCTCCTCGTAGAGAGCGGGCTGGTGCTCGAGAGCGAGCAGCAGAGCCGGCTCGATCGGGACGAACATGATCACGAGATCCAGCGAATTGACACCGACGAGTTCATCGTAGTTCTTGGCGGCGAGGCCCTGGATGTGGGCGCGCAGGGAAGCGATGTGTTGAGCTATGTGGTGCGCGCGTCCGGCTTCGTCCTCGGTAGCGTGATACTGCTCGTAGGCGATCAGCGACACCTTGGAATCGATCACGACATCCTTGCCCTCAGGTAGATGGACGACCACGTCGGGCTGCAGGCGCTGGCCGTCCTCGTTACGGAAGCTCGCCTGAATGTCGTACTCTCGTCCCTTACTCAATCCCGATTGCTCGAGCAGACGTTCGAGCTTGAACTCACCCCAATTGCCGCGCACTTTGCTGTCGCCCTTGAGCGCGCGGGTGAGATTGAGGGCGTCGCTGCTGATGCGCTCGTTCAAGGTTTTCAATTGCAGGATTTCCGTGCGCAGTGATGCGCGATCCTTGTTTTCGCTGTCGTAGATGTCCTCGACCTTGCGGCGAAATTCGCCGAGCTGATTGCGCAGCGGTCCGAGCAGGGTTTCGACGCCGGCTTTGCTGGTTTCACTGAAGCGTCGCTGCTTGTCCTCGAAGATCCTGTTGGCGAGGTTCTCGAACTCCCGGGTCAGGCGCGTTTCGCTCTGCTCGAGCAGAATCAACTTGTCGGTGGCGGCGCGCGCCTGTTCACGGCTGCGAGTCTCGAGCGCGGCAAAGTCGGCCTCCAGTCGTGTGTGTCGTGCGTGCAGCGTCGCCAGGCGCTCGCGCTCGAGTGCGAGTTCGGCCAGGACTTCGGGCAGCCGTTCGAGCTGCGCAGTGAGCTTGGCGTGCATTTTCTCGAGTTCGGTGTTGCGTTGTCGGGCTTGGACGAGTTCCGAGTCGAGGCTCGTAAGCCGCCCTTCCAGATCGCTCGACCGCTCTGCCCAGAATGTCTTCAGCTGTGCGGTCTCGAGTTTCGCGGCACGCAGCTGCTCCGCGCTCGCCATGCTCTCGGCCTGAAGGCTGGCGGCGCTGGCGTGCAGCTGCTCGAGGTCGCGACGCAAGTGGTGAACGTGGCGCCACAGGAGCATCGCAACCAGTCCGGCTACGGTCAGAGCTATCAGCCAGGGGAGAGAGGCCATCAACGCAGGAGCGATTTCGAGCATGGGTCCTAGGGCCTGTTGATCTTTCATTGTTCGGCGCTGCTGTGGCCATTTTCGTGACC
>JBBDTC010000037.1:0-1905 GCA_040904625.1 Gammaproteobacteria bacterium | reverse complement strand
TGGCCTCCTTACAGGGGCAACAGCACCGAACAATGAAAGATCAACAGGCCCTAAGGACGACCGGCAATGAGCGCGCCATTCGGCCGCGAGCCGGGTTCCGAGCGCGAACTGCTCGAGCGCGCCAGCGCGTTGGCCGGCGTGACGCTGGGCGATCTTGCACGTCAAACAGGCTCGCACCTGCCCGAGGATCTGCGCGGCCACAAAGGCGTCGTGGGCGAATTACTCGAAACGGCGCTCGGTGCGAGCGGCGGATCCCGTCCTGTGCCCGATTTCGAACATCTCGGCGTGGAGCTCAAAACTATTCCCGTAGGCGATGACGAGCGCCCGCGCGAATCGACGCATGTTTGCACGCTGACCTTGCACGATCTGACCGGTCAACGCTGGGCAAGCTCGACGGTGCGCCGCAAGCTTGCTCGCGTCCTGTGGATTCCGGTGCAGGCATCTTCGCGCACACCCCTGGCGAGGCGCCGCATCGGCCAGGCGCGCTTATGGAGCCCCAGCGCTTTGGACGAGCAGGTACTGGCCGCTGATTGGGAGGAACACATGGAACTGATTGCCACCGGCCGCTTCGACCAGATCGATGGCCGCCTCGGCACCTACCTGCAAGTCCGTCCCAAGGCGGCCAACCGCGATGCCCTGATGCCCAGCTACGATGCGGCGGGACGCCCGGCCGCAACGCTTCCGCGCGGCTTTTACCTGCGCGCGACATTCACCGCCCGAATTCTTGCAGGTAGCGACACGTGAATACCCTGCCCGGCGCCCTCGAGCCGGCCGCCTGGCGGCTGTGCATCGCACCGATGATGCAGCGTACCGACCGCCATTTTCGCTATCTCGCCCGCCTGCTGAGCCCGCACGCCCGCCTCTACACGGAAATGATCAACACCGGAGCCATACTCTACGGCCAGCGCGAGCGCTTCCTCGCCCACCATCCCGACGAACGCCCGTTGGCCCTGCAGCTCGGCGGCAGCGATCCGGATGCCCTCGCAAGCTGCGCCGGTATCGCGGTGGAGTACGGCTATGCCGAAATCAACCTCAATTGCGGCTGCCCGAGTGAACGGGTGCAGTCCGGCGCCTTCGGCGCATGCCTGATGCGCGACCCACAGCTGGTCGCGCGCTGCATCGAAGGCTTGACCGGCGGCGCCGCCAGTCAAGCCACAGTCAGCGTGAAGACCCGTCTCGGCGTCGACGAACTTTACAGCTATGCGTATTTCAGCGATTTCATCGGTACACTGAGCGACGCTGGTTGTCGCGTCTTCCATGTCCACGCTCGCAAAGCCTGGTTGCAGGGCTTGAGCCCGCGGGAGAATCGCGAGATCCCGCCGCTCGAACATGCCTGGGTGCATCGTCTGAAGCGGGAATATCCGCACCTCGTCGTCATAACCAACGGCGGCATCGACAATCCCGCGGCAGCCTGCGCGCAGCTCGACGCCGTCGACGGCGTCATGGTTGGACGCCATGCCTACGCCGTGCCATTCGATCTGGTGGCTTTCGATGCCGCGCTGTTCGGCGGCGATACCGCGCCTCCGACCCGCGCCGAGGTTGTCGACCGGTACATCGCGTACGCCGCCGTGGAGCGCGCCAACGGCACGCCGCTGCGCAGGCTGAGTCGACATCTGCTCAATCTGTACCGTGGCGCCGCGGGCGCGCGGCACTGGCGGCGCCTGCTCACGGAACACGCCATGAGCGATGATGCGCAGACCAGTGCGATCAGGCGCGCGCTGCCCGACGGCACCGGCCGCGATCGCGAACGGGCCGCGCAGGCGCGGGTCAGCTCTACTGGCTAGACCTGAACGGGCGACGATATACTGACGCCGCCAGCGCCTGCCGCGGCCTCGACCGCAGGCGCCAACCTCCGCTAGCCTTGGACAATACCCGCATGGCCCTTGATCTCGAAATTGCCCGCTT
>JBBDTC010000036.1:0-1916 GCA_040904625.1 Gammaproteobacteria bacterium | reverse complement strand
GGATTCGAACCCCTGTTGCCGCCGTGAAAGGGCAGTGTCCTAGGCCTCTAGACGAAGGGGACGGTGGTGGTGGAGCCAGACGGGATCGAACCGTCGACCTCTACAATGCCATTGTAGCGCTCTCCCAGCTGAGCTATGGCCCCATTGGGTATCCGGCTGTCTTTGCCGATGGTTGCCTCGCGACCCGGCGGCTTGCGGCTATTCTGCCGCAATATCAATCCGTTATCGCTCGCTTCCAAGGGCGCGCAGAGTACTTTAGGGTAGTACTAGTGTCAAGCTGCGTCTTGCCGTGCGGCGATGTACGCCAACGCCATGTCGAGGCGCCGCAGACACTCGTCACGCTCGATGAGAGCGAGGGTGATATCGATCGACGGCGAAGCGCTGCTGCCCGTCACTGCCACCCGCAGCGGCTGAGCCACTTTGCCGAGCTTGAGTTCGTGTTCCGCGGCGGCCGCCTCGACGGCGGCATGGAGGGCCTCTGCGGTCCATTCTGGCAGGGCAGCCAGACGCTCGCGCAGCGTGCGCAGCGGCGCGGCAGCGACGCCCCGCAAATGTTTGGTGGCAGCGGCCTCGTCGAAGCCGCCGAGCTCGCCAAAGAAGGGGTGGCTCTTGTCCGCCATCTCCACCAGGTTTTTCGCACGCGTACGTTGTGCGTCGACCACCCGGGCAAGGTGAGCACCGTCCCCGGTATCGAGGCCAGCCGCGCGGAAGAACGGTTCAGCCTGCGCGACGAGGCTCTCGAGATCGAGCGTTTGAATGTAATGCTGATTGACCCAGGCCAGCTTGTCCGGATCGAAGGCCGCCGCCGATTTGTTGACGCCATCGATATCGAACAGCTGTTTGAGTTCGTCCGGCGAGAAGATTTCCTGATCGCCATGCGACCAGCCGAGCCGTGCCAGATAGTTGAGCAGCGCCTGCGGCAATATCCCCGCCTCGCGATACTCGAGCACACTCACCGCACCGTGGCGCTTGGAGAGCTTCTTGCCATCCGGGCCGTTGATCATCGGGATGTGGGCATAGACCGGCCGGCTCGCACCCAGCGCCTCGAGGATGTGAATCTGTCGGGGGGTGTTGTTGAGATGGTCGTCACCCCGGATGACATGCGTCACACCCATATCGATGTCGTCGACGACGACTGTCAGATGATAAGTCGGCGTGCCATCCGAGCGCGCGATGATCAAATCATCGAGCTCGTCATTGCGAAACGTTACCGCGCCGCGTACGTGGTCTTCGACCACCACGCTGCCGCTTGGCGGCGTGCGGAACCGCACCACCGGCGGGTTGCCGTTGTCCGCATCGGGGTTGTCACGACAATGCCCGTCATAGCGCGGCTTCTCCTTCGCCGCCATCTGCGCGTCACGCAAGGCATCGATGCGTTCGCGGCTGCAATAGCAATGGTAGGCCTGACCCGCGTCGAAGAGCTGTTGCACCGCCTCGCGGTAGCGATCGTAGCGCTGGCTCTGATAGTAGGGCCCCTCGTCGTAATCCAAGCCCAGCCAGGCCATGCTCTCGAGAATGGCATCCACCGCCGCCTGCGTCGAACGCTCGCGATCCGTATCCTCGAGACGGAACACCATGCGCCCCCCGCGCCCCCGGGCGTACAACCAGTTGTAGAGCGCGGTGCGCGCCGTGCCGATGTGGAGATAGCCGGTAGGGCTGGGCGGAAAACGGGTGACGATAGTCATGCGGACCTGCGCTGCGTAAACGGGAAGGCGCATTATAGGCGGCCGACCCCGAGTGCCTACGCGCCCTCCCCGCCGGCCACTGGTCGGATGGAGCCGTCGCATCGTCTCCCGCGTGCGCGACAGCGGCGTTTGACCGCCCCTGCTGCGCCCCATAAAATCGCGGCCCCATCAGAAGACGGGCGATTAGCTCAGCGGGAGAGCACTGCCTTCACACGGCAGGGGTCAGTGGTT
>JBBDTC010000035.1:0-11692 GCA_040904625.1 Gammaproteobacteria bacterium | reverse complement strand
GAAGGGAGCCATTCCGCCAAAGGACTCCCCGCAGGAGAGGCTTCTCCGCGCTTTGAGTAGATGCCATTGGAATAGTAGTTCTATTCAACAGACCCTAAGGAGGACGCTTCATGCAGGTGACGATGACGGTCAACGGTAGGGAGGTCACGGCCGAAGTCGAGCCGCGCACCCTGCTGGTCGATTTCCTCCGTGAGCATCTCTTGCTGACCGGTACACACGTCGGTTGCGATACCAGCCAGTGCGGTGCCTGCGTGGTGCTGGTCGACGGACGCTCGATCAAGAGCTGCACGCTGCTCGCGGTACAGGCCGACGGCACATCGATTACAACCATCGAAGGTCTCGCCGAGGCGGGTGCCTTGCATCCGGTGCAGGAAGCGTTTCGCGAAGCGCATGCCCTGCAATGCGGGTTCTGTACACCCGGCATGATCATGAGTGCGGTCGATTTGTTGCAACGGCACGAAGACCCCAGCGAGGCGACGATACGCGAATGGCTCGCGGGCAATCTATGCCGCTGCACGGGCTATCACAACATCGTGCTGGCGGTGCAGCGGGCCGCGGCGGGGGCACGCTGATGCAGCGCTTCGACTACCAGCGGCCGGCCACGCTCGCGGAGGCCTGCGCGGCGCTGCGGGCCGATCCCGAAGCACGTCTGCTGGCCGGAGGGATGAGCCTGCTGCCGACCATGAAGCTCGGCCTCGCCACGCCTTCTTGCCTGATCGATCTCAGTCGCGTGCCGGACTTGAACGGTATTTACGCGGACGGCGAGACGCTCGTCATCGGTGCCATGGCCTGTCATGCCGAGGTGGCGAGTGCGCCGCTGGTTCGCGCGCGCCTGCCGGCGCTGGCCGCGCTGGCGGCGGGTATCGGGGATGTCCAGGTGCGCTACCGCGGTACCCTGGGCGGCGCTCTGGCGAACAACGATCCGGCCGCCGATTACCCGGCGGCCGCGCTGGCGCTCGAAGCGACCGTCGTCACCGATCGACGCGAGCTGCCGGCGGCATCTTTCTTTACCGACATGTTCGAAACCGCGCTCGCCGCGGACGAAATCGTCACCGCCGTGCGTTTCCCCTGTCCGCGACGCGCGGCCTACCTCAAGCTGCCGCATCCAGCGTCGCGCTATGCCATCGCCGGTGTCTTCGTGGCCGACACCGCGGCCGGCCCGCGTGTGGCCGTGACCGGCGCCGGGCCGATGGTGTTTCGCGCCCACGCCATCGAAGCGGCCTTGGCCGTGGACATGGTCCCGGCAGCACTCGCCGATATCACCATCGATGCCGACGAACTGAATGACGACCCTTATGCCAGCGCCACTTATCGCGCCTACCAGGTCGGCGTGCTGGCGCGGCGTGCTGTCACGGCGCTGTACGGCGAGACCGGCCTATAGCGGGCCCTTAGTCTGCCACCCGCGCTTTCAAACGGCCGGGTGGCGGCGCAGATCGAGCGTGAACGGCATGTCGCGCGCCACCGGCGCTTCGCGTGCGACGACCTTGCCCGGCGTGTGGCCGATGGTTTCGAAGCGTGTCAGACGGCGGGCTTCGGCTTCGCGCGCATTGACCGGGTAGGTGTCGTAGCTGCGCCCGCCCGGGTGGGTGACGTGATAGCGACAACCACCCAGCACGCGCTCGTTCCAGCGATCGACGAGGTCGAACGTCAGGGGATTGTGCTGGCCGATGGTCGGATGCATACCCGAAGGCGGATCCCAGGCCTTGAAGCGCACGCCGCCGACGTAATTGCCGCGTACGCCGGTCGGCTGCAGCGGTACCGGATAGCCGTTGCACAACACGGCGTAGCGTTCCGGCACGAAGCCGGTCACCTCGACCTGCAGGCGCTCGGTCGAGGAATCGACGTAGCGCGCCGTACTGCCGCCGGTGTTTTCCTCGCCCAGGACGTGCCAGGGTTCCAGCGCGGTGCGCAGGGTCAGTTCCATGCCGTCGTGGGCGATGGACCCGAAACGCGGGAAGCGGAACTCGAAGAACGGCGCGTACCAGTCGCGCTCGAAGGCGTAGCCGGCGCGGTTCAAGTCGTCGATGACGTCGCTGAAATCGGCCCACACGAACCACGGCAGCATGAAGCGGTCATGCAGGGCGGTGCCCCAATGAATCAGTTTGTGGGTATAGGGCGCCTCCCAGAAGCGCGCGACCAGGGCGCGGATCAGCAACATCTGGGTCAGGCTCATGCGGGCGTGCGGCGGCATCTCGAAGGCACGGAACTCGAGCAGGCCGCGTCGCCCGCCGCTGTGTTCAGGCGCGTAGAGTTTGTCGATACAGAATTCCGCGCGATGGGTGTTGCCGGTGAGATCGATGAGTTGATTGCGGAGCACGCGGTCGACCAGCCAGGGCGCGGACTCGGTGGCTTCCCGGGGCAGCTGGGCGAGGGCGATGTCGAGCTCGTGGAGACGATCGTCGCGGGCTTCGTCGACCCGCGGTGCTTGGCTGGTCGGGCCGATGAACAAGCCCGAAAAGAGGTACGACAGCGCCGGATGATTCTGCCAGTAGCTGATCAGGCTGCCGAGCAGGGCGGGCCGCCGGAGCAAGGGCGAATCGGCCGGGGTCGGTCCCCCCAGGGTGACGTGGTTGCCGCCGCCAGTGCCGGTGTGGCGACCGTCGAGCATGAACTTCTCGGTGGCGAGGCGCACCTGGCGGACTTCGCCGTAGAGCGTCTCGGTCAGCTGCACGAGTTCCCGCCAAGCGCTTGCCGGATGCACGTTGACTTCGATCACCCCGGGGTCCGGCGTGATCTGCAACAGGCGCAGGCGCGGATCGCGCGGCGGCTCGTAACCTTCGATCACGATCGGCTGATCGAGTTCGGCCGCGGTCGCCTCGACCGCATGCAGCAGGGCGAGGTAGTCGGTGAGGCGTTCCATCGGCGGCATGAACACGTACAGACGCCCATCCCGGATCTCGGTGCACAGCGCTGTGCGCACGAGCTTGTCGGTGCGTTGTTGCAACTTGCGCTGCTGCGCGCTGGCCGGGGATGAATCATTGGCGTGCAGGTACCAGTGGCGCGGCAGCAGCGGTTGCGGCGGCGCAAAGGGGTCGACTGGCGGCGGCCGCTCGGCATCGTCGTCGGCCGCTGGGGGCAGCGCATCGAGCGGCAGGCGCAAGCCCAGCGGTGAGTCGCCGGGAATGAGAAACAGCTGCTGGCGACGCAGCGGCCAGGTACTGCTCAACCAGTGCCCGTGCGGGTCGCGCTCGAGCGGCAGGACATGGCCGGCCGGCCGGTTCAAGGCGCCATCGAACAGGCGCCGCAGACGTTCGCGTTCGAGGGGGTCGCTCAGCCGGGCGTCGCTGGGATCGACATTGGTCGGCAGCGTGCCTTCTTTCCAGAGATAGTAATAAGTGTCCTCGAACGCCGTTTGTACATAGTGCTGTTCGAGGCCGAGGCGCGCGGCCAGGCGCTGGCCGAATTCGGCGTCGACGCCGTCGGCCGGCACGGCCGGTGCCGTGACGAGATTGGCCAGCAGCGCCGGATAACCCCACAGGGTTTAGCCGTCGGTGCGCCAGTAGATGCTGAGCGCCCAGCGCGGCAGCGGTTCGCCCGGATACCATTTGCCGAGCCCATGATGGACGAAGCCGCCCGCGGCGTATTGTTCCTTGAGCCGCGTGAGCAGAGCTTCAGCGGCCTGGCGTTTGGCCGGGCCATCGGCTGCGATGGTCCATTCGGGCGCTTCGAAATCGTCGATCGAGACGAAGGTCGGTTCACCGCCCATGGTCAGGCGGACGTCGCCGGCAACGAGTTTGTCGTCGACGGCCTCGCCCAGCGCCGCGATACGCTGCCATTGCTCGTCGGTGTAGGGCTTGGTGACGCGCGGGTCTTCGTAGATCCGGCTCACCGTGTTGCTGTATTCGAGTGTCACCTCGCACGGGCCGGTCGCACCCTCGACGGCGGCGGCATGGGAGAAGTGCGGGGTCGCGGCGAGCGGGATATGCCCTTCCGCGGCGAACAGACCGGAGGTCGAATCGAGGCCGACCCAACCCGCGCCAGGCAGATAGACCTCGGTCCAGGCATGCAGATCGCTGAAGTCCGCACTCGGCCCGACCGGGCCGTCGAGCGCCTTGATGTCCTCGACCAGCTGGACGAGATAACCGGAGACGAAGCGGCTGGCGAGGCCGAGATGGCGCAGGATCTGAACCATCAGCCAGGCGCTGTCGCGGCACGAGCCGCGGCCGCTGGCGAGCGTCTCTTCGCAGGTATGGACGCCGGGTTCGAGGCGCACGATGTAGTCGATGTCGCGCTCGAGCCGTTGATTGAGCGCAACCAGAAAATCGATGGTCGGCGTCTGACTCCGATCGACTTCGGCCAGCCAGGCGCTGAGGTGCGGCCCGCGTTCCTCGATCTCGAGATAGGGCACGAGATCTTCAGCGAGTTCCCTGTCGTAGGCGATCGGGTAGTCGGAGGCCGACTCTTCGAGAAAGAAATCGAAAGGATTGATCGCGACCATCTCCGCGATCACTTCGACATCGATCGACAGCTGCCGTGTCTTCTCGGGGAACACCAGGCGCGCAAGAAAATTGTTATAAGGGTCCTGTTGCCAGTTGAGGAAATGCTCGCCGGGTTCGACTCGCAGCGAGTAGGCCTTGATGGCCGTGCGTGAATGCGGTGCCGGGCGCAGTCGCAGCACATGTGGGCTCAGACTGACCGGGCGGTCGAAATGGTAGTCTGTCTTGTGTCGGATGGAGACTCGTATACTCACACGCACGGACCTCGGGTTTGCTTTCGCATTCGCTGGGAGGGATGATGATGTTGCGTTCAGACTACCCTATTCTATGAAATTCTCCTGGCAGCAATACGATCCGAACGGCTATTACGACGAGCTGATCAGCTCGCCGGGGCGGGCCCGTGCCGCGGGGCGCGCAGTGGCCAAACACATTCGCTCGCTGACCACCGAGGAAATACGTGAGCGCCAGATGGGCGCAGAGCTCGCGGTGAAAACCATGGGCATCACGTTCACCGTTTATACCCAGGGAACCAATATCGACCGCGCCTGGCCCTATGACATCATTCCGCGCACCATTGCGGGGCGTGACTGGGACAAGGTCGAGGCGGGACTGCAGCAACGTCTGGTGGCGCTGAATCATTTCATCGACGATGTCTACAACGCGCAGAAGATATTCAAGGACGGTGTGGTCCCGCCCGAGCTGATCCTCGATTCGACCAATTACCGCGCCGCCTGCCGCGGCATTCGGCCGAAATTCGGCACCTGGGCGCACATCTGCGGTTCCGATCTCATCCGCGACCATCGCGGCGAATTCTACGTACTGGAAGACAATCTGCGCGTGCCGTCCGGTGTGTCCTACATGCTGGAGAACCGCAAGGTCACCAAGCGGGTGTTCCCGGAGCTGTTCGAATCGGAGAACATGCGTCCGATCGGTGAGTACACGACCTACCTGTTCGACACCCTGGCCTCGCTCTCGCCGCGCCCGCTGGACTACCCCGAAGTCGTGGTATTGACCCCGGGTATTTACAACTCAGCCTATTTCGAGCATTCCTATCTCGCCCAGCAGATGGGGGCGGAACTGGTCGAAGGTTCCGACCTGGTCGTCGGCGATGACGGTTTCGTCTACATGCGCACCATCGCGGGGCTGGAACGCGTCGATGTCATCTATCGGCGCATCGACGATCTGTTCATCGACCCGGATGTCTTCAACCCCGAATCGACGCTCGGTGTGCGCGGCCTCATGCGCGCCTGGCAGGAAGGCAAAGTGGCGCTGGCCAATGCGCCCGGCGCTGGCGTCGCCGACGACAAGGCCGTTTATACCTACGTGCCGGACATCATCCGCTACTATCTCGGCGAAGAGCCGATCCTGCGCAATGTCGAGACCTATCGCTGCGGCGAGAAAGCCATGCGCGACCATGTCATCAAGCACCTCGACGAACTCGTCGTCAAACCGGTCAACGAGTCCGGCGGCTATGGCATGTTGATGGGGCCGACGGCGAGCGAGCGCGAACGCCGTGACTTCGCGCGGCGCATTCGCAGCAATCCGCGCAATTACGTCGCTCAGCCCCTGATTTCGCTCTCCACCTGTCCGACCGTGGCGCCGGGCGGCATCGAACCCCGCCATGTCGATTTGCGCCCCTTCATCCTGCAGGGCGCCAATCGCTACGTGACGCCGGGCGGCCTGACCCGGGTCGCCCTGATCAAGAATTCCTTTGTCGTCAACTCGTCCCAGGGCGGCGGCAGCAAAGACACCTGGATCGTCGACTGATGCTGTCAAGAGTTGCCGAACGGGTCTACTGGCTGGGCCGCTACCTCGAACGAATCGAGAACACCGCACGCCTGATCAACGTCTATGGCAATGTGCTGCTCGATCTGCCGCGGCCGGCCAAGCTGGTGTGGGAATCGCTGGTCGCGATCACCGGCAGCCAGGAGACCTTCGGCGAGCGCTATTCGCGTGCTGACGAACGCAACGTGGTCAAATTCTATCTCGCTGATCGTTCCAACCCGACCTCGGTGCTCAATTCGGCCACCTACGCGCGCGAGAACGCCCGCACGGTGCGCGAGATCGTGCCGGCCAATACCTGGGAAGCGGTCAATGACTTGTTCCTCTACATCCACGACAACGTCGAAGGTGCGCTGGCGCGCCGCGGCCGCGATGTCTTTCTCACCCACGTCATCAATTCCTGCCAGTTCGTGATCGGCAGTCTGGCCGGCACCATGAGCCGTGACGCGGCCTATCAGTTTCTGCGCGCCGGGCGTTATCTGGAGCGCGGCGACATGACTTCCCGCATCGTCGACGTCGGCGCCGCCAATGTGTTTCCGTGGGTCTCGTGGATGCATGGCGGCGAGGTGCCTGAAGGCGCGCAAAGCCCCTACGAGAGCATTCTGTGGATGAGCGTGCTGCGCTCCTTGAGCGCCTTGCAGATGTACCGGCGCCTGGTGCCGGTGCGCGTGCGGGCCGACGAGGTCGTCACCTTCCTGCTCCAGGACGAAGCCTTCCCGCGCGCCATCGCGCATTGCCTGAAAGCCGTTCAATCGAGCCTCGACGCCTTGCCGCGCGACGCGGTGCCGGTGGCGAAGACCTTGTCGGTGTTGCGTCGTGTCCGCGAAGCGAATGTCCGCATCGTTCTGCAGAAGGATGGCCTGTACGACTTCATCGACCAATTGCAGGTCGAATTCAGCGGCCTGCACGATGCCATCGAGGAGACCTGGTTCCTGCCGGACAGCACGCTGGCCACTGCCCCGGTGGTCGGCGAGCACCATCAGACCAGGCAGCAGAAATCGACATCGACCGGCAGCGCCAAAGCCTCTTGAAAGCGCGCCGTGCCAGAGCCGTGCTGAAAGTTCTCAGCGCGAAGTGACATCCTGCGGGGCTGGTGCGGGCGCCGGCTCCGGCTGACCATCGATGGGATGATCCCAGGTCGTCGCCCAGGCCGGTGGCGGCAGGGAGCGGAACGCGTCCTTGAGCCGCTGGTCCCAGCTGCGCTTGAGCTCGCGCAGATAGTCGCTGTCGTCGTCCAGCATCAGGCGATTCTTGAGTACGAACGTATCGGCGGCGTAGGCCAGCACTTCGATCGGCGGGCCGACGGTGACGTTGCTGCGCATGGTCGAATCCATCGATACCAGGCCGCACAGCACCCCGGTATGCAGGGCGGTGTCGGGGCTGATGATGCGATCGAGGATCGGCTTGCCGTACTTGCTCTCGCCGACCTGCAGGAAGGGCGTGGTCTGCGAGGTCGAAATGTGATTGCCCTGTGGATAGATCAACAGCACGTCCGGCGGCGCGCCGAAAATCTGGCCGCCGAAAATCATGCTCGTCTCGAACTCGCGGCCACCGCCCGATTTCTCTTGTTGGGTCAGACTCACCTGGCCGACGTAATCCGCCGCATCGTCGAGGTTCTTCATCGTCATCAGCGACATCGGCATACCCTGCGCGATGTCGTGCTTGATCTGGTTGACGATGCCCTGGCTCGTCGCCAGGTTGCCCGCCGTCAAGAGGCAGAACTGGCGTTGGCCATCGACGCCGAAAGTATGCATCTTGGAATAGGTGCTGATCTGATCGACGCCCGCATTGGTGCGTGAATCCGATACGAACACGAGGCCGGCATTGAGTTTAATGGCAAGGCAATAGGTCATCGCTTCAGGGCCGCGCGAGGAGGGACCGCCAGAGTAGGCTGCGTGCTGTATCGACGCAAGCGGCGCACTCGTCGACGCACCGAAAACATGTGTGTCTGCGTGAGAATCGGTCACTTACGCACGGTGTCGATGACGATCTCGACCACCGTCTGCCGGCGGGGATCGAAAGCGGCGCTGTGGCCTTGTAAATCGCCGGCCTCGGGCAAGGCGTTGCCGGATTGCGAGACCCGCGCGACGACGTAGACCGGTCCGGCTGCCGCCAGCGTGGCACCGGGGATCATCGCCATGCTGTCATCGAGGCGCACCGTCAGCGGCAGATCGGCGACCCGATGCCGGGCAACGGCCAGCGGCGCCGGCGGGCCGTCGACGGCGCGGGCGATGACGAACAGCGTCGCCTCGTCCGCGGCAGCGTCAGCGAGTTCCGGCGCGAGGCGCACGCTGGCCTCGATCGCGACCTCGCTCGCTGCCGGCGCGGCGTTGCCTGCCTGCTCCTGGGTGGTCGTCTCCGCACGGTCGGGATCTGCGCCGACGCGGGCGAGCATCTCGACCAATTCGGCGCGGAAGGGGGCGTCGCTCGGCAGCAGAGCCAGCGCACGTTGCCAGTGGTCGCGGGCTGTGGCGTCGTCGCCGCGCTGCTGGGCGGCTATCCCGGTGAGCACCAGCGCCGTGGGATGCTCGGGGTTCTGCGCCAACACCGCGTCGAGGAGGGCGTTGGCGCGGTCGCCGAGGCGCCCGTCGGCCTGCATCGCCAGGGCGTCGACGAGCAACAGCTTGCCGGCGACGTCGTCGGGGTCGAGGGCGTGCGCGCGCTCGGCGGCGGCCAACGCCTCGTCGTAGTCGCCGAGCGCCAGGGTGCTGCGTGCCAGCATGGTCCAGGCTTCACGATCGTCGGGCACGTTGCGCGTGCGTTCACGCACGCGTTCGAGCAGTTCGTCGATCGTTTGTTGAGTCTGTGCGGTATCGCGCCCCGGCACATCGAGGCCCAGTTCAGCCAGACGCGGCATGCCCAGCTTCTCGTACAGCGGGATGGCGGCGAGCAGCGCCGCCACCACGATGGCGGCGAGCAGCCAGCGATTGCCGAGATGCTGGTGCGTCTCCTGGGTGGGCACGGCATCGAGCACGGCGCGCTCGAGTTCGGCCCGCAGCAACGGCGCCTGATCCTGGGCGACTTCTCCCGTCGCAACATCCGTATCGAGTTCGGCGAAGCGGCGCAGCTGATCGTGCTCCGTGCCTTCAGCGCTGGTCCGCGGACGGCGCCAGGCGGGTGCGATGACGAGCGCTGCCACGCCCGCGACCAGCGCTGCGACGAGGCTCCAGAACATCATGGTTCGCGCTGCCGGTCGGCTTCGATCAGCCGCTCCAGGCGGTCCCGTTCGGCGGCGCTCAGCGCGGGTGGTGCCGCGACCTGGCGCCGGGCCAGCCGCACCATCACGATCAGGGCGGTGAGGATCAGCAGCGCCGGGGCGGCCCATAGCAGTATCGTGGAGGTCCGCAGCGGCGGTTCATAGAGCACGAAATCACCGTAACGTTCGACCATGAAGGCGCGCACGTCGGCATCGCTCGCCCCTTCGCCGAGCAGGCGGAAGACTTCATTGCGCAAGTCCTGCGCCAGATCGGCATGCGAGTCGGCCAGCGACTGGTTCTGGCACACCAGACAGCGCAACTCCTCGAGCAGGCCTTCGTAACGGGATTGCAGCGCCGGGTCGTCGAAACCGAGCGGCACATCGGCCGCCTGCACAGCGGCAACGAACAGTGCCAGCAGCAGCGTGATCAAGCCCCGCTTCATGATCCGTCCCGCAGCGCCGCCAGCAGCGGCAAAATGTCGCGGCTGAGGACATCGGCGGTGAGCGGGCCGATGTGCTTGTAGCGGATGATACCGCCGGCATCGACCAGGAAAGTCTCCGGGACGCCGTAGACGCCGAGATCGAGACCCAACTGGCCGCTCTGGTCGTGCAGGCTCAGACGGTAGGGATCGCCGCGCTCGATCAGCCAGCGCCGGGCGTCGTCGAGTTCGTCCTTGTAGTTGAGGCCGATCAGCGGCACCGTCCCCTGGCGCGCCAGTTCGACCAGCAAGGGGTGTTCGTCGCGGCAGGCGGCGCACCATGACGCCCATACGTTGAGCAGATAGATTTCACCGTCGAGGTCGTGACGTGTCAGGGCCGTGTCGGGGGCGGCGAGGCTGCCGAGTTCGAACGCCGGCAGCGGTTTGCCGATCAGCGGCGATGGCACCAGACGCGGATCGCGCTCGAGGCCGACGGTGAGAAAGCCGACGACGATGACGAAAAGCGCCAACGGGATGAGGAAACGCACGTGCTGGTCAGCCCCGGGGTCGCACTGCGGCGCCGGCTGCGTCGATCGCCACGCGGCGCGACGCACTGGCGCGCCGGAAGCGCGGGTCGCAGGCCGCGAGCACGCCGCCGCCGGCCATCAACAGCGCCCCCAGCCATAACCAGCGCACGAACGGCTTGATGCTGATGCGCACGCTCCAGGCCCCCTCGGTGAGCGGCTCGCCCAGGGCGACGTAGAGATCGCGGGTGAAGCCGGGCGCGATACCGGCTTCGGTCATGGGCATGCCGCGGACCCGATAGAGCCGCTTCTCGGCCTCGAGTTCGGCGATCACGCTATCCTCACGACGGACCACGAAGTGGGCGAGGGTACTGTCGTAATTGGGGCCGTCGACCCGCGACGCCTGGGTAAAGGTGAAGC
This sequence comes from Gammaproteobacteria bacterium, assembly GCA_040904625.1. GTDB lineage: Bacteria > Pseudomonadota > Gammaproteobacteria > JACKNG01. The sequence continues at coordinate 915 of JBBDTC010000035.1, read as the reverse complement.
TCACATCACGGACCTCGACGGTGTCGCCCGGCGCCATGCGCAGATGCTTGTCGACACTGTAGAGGCTGACCAGAGTCACCCCGACCACGGTCACGGCGAACCCGATGTGGGCGATGGCCTGGCCCAGGAACGCCGCGGGCAGGGACAGGAAAGCCGTCCAGGACCGCTGCCGCGCGCGGCAGCGGGCAACGACGCCGCGCAGCGTGGCACTGACGACCCAGGCGGCGAGGGCCAGGCCGCCGAGCGCCGCGATGCGGTGCCCGGGTTCGAGCATGGCGGCGGCCCCGACCACGACGACCAGCGTCGCCAGCAGCGGCATGCGCAAGGACATCACGATGCGTTTGAGGCTGTCGCGCCGCCACAGGGCGCCCTGGCCGAGCCCGAGCAGGACCAGGATGGGCACCATCAGCGGCACGAACACGGCATTGAAATAAGGCGGGCCGACCGAGATCTTGCCCAGATCCAGCGCATCGAGTGCCAGCGGATAGAGTGTGCCGAGCAGTACCGTGGCGGTGGCGACCGACAGCAGCACGCTGTTGGCCAGCAGGAAACTCTCCCGTGAGGTCAGCGCATACTCGGCACTGCCGAGTGCGCGCGGGCCACGCCAGGCATACAACGCCAGCGCGCCGCCGATGACGAGGACCAGGAAGGCCAGGATGAACACGCCGCGGGTGGGATCGGTGGCGAAGGCATGGACCGAGGTCAGCACGCCCGAACGGACCAGGAAGGTGCCGAGCAGGCTCAAGCCAAAAGCGGCGATCGCGAGCAGCACCGTCCAGCTCTTGAAGACATCGCGTTTTTCGGTCGCCGCCAGCGAATGGATGAGCGCCGTGCCGACCAGCCAGGGCATGAACGATGCGTTTTCGACCGGATCCCAGAACCACCAGCCGCCCCAGCCCAATTCGTAGTAGGCCC
>JBBDTC010000034.1:0-11868 GCA_040904625.1 Gammaproteobacteria bacterium | reverse complement strand
GATCCTAAGGCGAGTCGGATCCTGCGGCGCGATCCGGCCTGCGACATCAGCTCACCGGCGTACCGCCGGACCCGGCCCTGGCCGCGTGAGTCGGGTCAGCAGGCGATCCAACTGATCGGCGAAGGCCTTGCGATCCCTGGCATTCAGCGGCGGCGGGCCGCCGGTGCGCAGGCCGCTGCCGCGCATGGTGTCCATGAAGTCGCGCATGTTGAGCTTCTGGCGGATGGTGTCGGGGGAATAGAGTTCGCCACGGGGATTCAAGGCATGGCCGCGTTTTTCGATCACTTCGGCGGCTAGCGGGATGTCGCTGGTAATCACCACATCACCGGCGCTCAGTCGCTTGACGATTTCGTTGTCGGCGACATCGAAACCGGCAGTGACCTTGAGTGCTTGGATGTAGCGCGATGGCGGCACGGCCACCAGCTGGTTCGCGACCAGGGTGGTTTCGATGCCGAGGCGTTCGACGGCCTTGAACAAGACCTCCTTGATCATCGTCGGGCAGGCGTCAGCATCGACCCAGACTCTCATCCGCCATCCCCTGGTTTTTTCAGAACGCTTCTGGCGCCAGCGCCATCACGCTGTCCGCGCCGGCTTCGACCCGCGCCCGCTGGACGCGCGTTTCCGGCAGCACGTGAGAGAAGAAATAGCGTGCGGTGACGAGCTTGTTCTCGTAGAAGGCTCGGTCGCCCTCGCCCCTGGCGAGCGCTGCATCGGCTGCCTTGGCCAACTGGCCCCACATATGGCCGAACATGACCAGCGCCATCAGATGCAGGTAGGGTACGGCGCCGGCGCCGGCATGGTCGGGCCTGGTCATGGCGTTCGTCATGAGCCAGGACGTCGCGCCCTGCAGATCGCTGAGCGCTGCGGACAATTGGGCCATGAAAGGTCCGAGTGTACTGTCATCCTGGTGCGCGCTGATGAACTTGCCGACGATGCCGAGGTAGGTGCGCAGCGCCTTGCCGCCCTTGGCCGGCAGCTTGCGCCCGACCAGGTCGAGCGCCTGGATACCGTTGGTGCCTTCGTAGATCATCGCAATCCGCGCATCGCGGACGAACTGCTCCATGCCCCATTCGCGGATGTAGCCGTGGCCGCCGAAGCATTGCTGTGCGTTGGTGGCATTTTCGTAGCCCTTGTCGGTGAAGTAGCCCTTGATTACGGGGGTAAGCAGCCCGATGAGATCGTCGGCCTGTTCGCGCTCCTCGGCACTCGCCGCGCGATGGGTGAGATCGACCTGGAGTGCGCCCCACAGCGCGAGCGCGCGAGCGCCTTCATTGAACGCGCGTGCGTTCATCAGCATGCGGCGCACATCGGCGTGATGGATGATCGGGTCGGCCTTGCCGTCGGGGTTCTTGGGCCCGGAGAGCGCTCGCCCCTGCACGCGATCACAGGCATAGAGCGCAGCGTTCTGGGTCGCCACTTCCGATAGCGACAGGCCCTGCAAGCCGACACCGAGGCGGGCCGCGTTCATCATGATGAACATCGCGGCCAGGCCCTTCTCCTTCTCGCCGATCAGGTACCCGGTGGCCTCGTCGTAGTTGAGTACACAGGTGGCGTTGCCGTGGATACCCATTTTCTCTTCGATCGCGCCGCAGTTGACGGCGTTGCGTGCCCCCAGGCTGCCGTCATCGTTGACGAGGAACTTGGGCACGATGAACAGCGAAATGCCGCGAACCGTATCCGGCGAATCCGGCATCTTGGCCAGCACCAGGTGGATGATGTTCTCGCTCAAGTCGTGCTCGCCGGCGGAAATGAAGATTTTGGTTCCAGAAATCCTGTACGAACCATCGGCCTGCGGTTCGGCCCGGGTGCGCAGCAAACCGAGATCCGTGCCGCAATGGGCCTCGGTCAGGTTCATGGTGCCGCTCCAACGGCCTTCGACCAGCTTCGGCAGGTAGCGCGCCTGCTGTTCCTCTGAACCCACCGCGCGGATGGCGGCCATCGCCCCCAGGGTCAATCCGGGGTACATGGCGAAGGCCATATTGGCCGAGATCAGATACTCCTCGAAGGCGTTGGCGATGACGTGGGGCAAACCCTGGCCGCCGAATTCGACGGGCGCGGCCAACCCCTGCCAGCCGCCGGCACAGAACTGCTGGTAGGCCTCCTTGAACCCGGGTGGGGCCGTCACACTGCCATCGGCGTGGCGCGTGCAGCCGATTTCGTCACCGATCTGGTTGAGCGGCTGTAGGACTTCTTCGACGAATTTCGCGCCTTCCTCGAGGATGGCCGCGACGATGTCCGGCGTCGCTTCCTCGAAACCGGATAGCCCGGCGTAGTCACCGAGGCGAATGACGTCGTTCAAGATGAACAGGGTATCGGCGACGGGGGCTTTGTAGCTCGGCATGGGGCGACCTCTCCTGCTGGGCGCGGGCACGGCGTGATGGCCGCTACCACGGGGTATTCTCGCACTCGCCTGCGGCGCCCGCTACGCGGCGCCGGCTCAGCCTGCCGTACGTAACGTGTTCAAGCCGGCACCTATCTCGTAGCAGAGCGCGAGGGTCGGCGCGTCGACACCGAGCCTGGCGGCCTCGCGGACGGCGTAGCCGAGCGTTTCGTGGACTTCGAGTTCGCGTCCGGCCTCGAGATCCTGCAGCGCCGACATGCGGTGCTTCGGCGCGGTCTCGTGCATCTCCCGGCCGACCTGGCGCAGCCGTTCGACGGCTTCGCGAAAGGGGCCCATGGCAAGACTCCTGACCGGCACCGGCGACTGGTCGATCAGGGTGATGCCGCGGGCTTCTGCGATGGCGGCAGCTTCGCGGATCACGGCCACGCCCAGATGGGCGAAGTGCAGGTTGTCGAGGCAGCGGCCGGTGGTCGAGCGTGCAATGACGGCGAGCGCGAAAAGCGCGAGCCAGCCGACGAACTTGGACCACTCGACGGTTTCGATATGCGGGCTCGCTTCCGTGTTGATGCCGGCGGCATCGATAACACTCGCAAGTTCCTTGGCGGCAGCGTTGGGGCCGCCCAGATAGAGCATGACGTTGCGGGTGAACAGCACGGCGCCGTCATCCTCGAGTTCGCCACTGAAATTGGCCATGCAACCGAGGACACGATCGCGACCGAAGGCTCGCGCCAATTGCTCGTTCTTCATCACGCCGTTGGCAAGGGAGAACACGGCGTGCGGGACGAGTTCGCCGGTCGCCTCGAGGGCGGCGTCCATATGATAGGTCTTGACGGCGAAGATCAGGACGCCGCGATCGCGCGTAGGGTCAGGCTTCGTGACGGCCTCGCAGGGCAGCGCCAGCTCGGTCAACCCGCGCACTTTGAGGCCCTCGTCCGCCAGTTGCAGGGCTCGCCGGCCGCGGGCGATCAGGCGCACGTCGTGTCCGGCTGCGATCAGGTGAGCGCCGAGAATGGTGCCGAGCGCACCTGCGCCGACGAGGGTGAATTGCATGGGACGGTCTCCGAGCGTCGCTGCGGATGGCGGGCGGGACAGTTTACCGATTTCTCCGCCACCGCAGGTTTCCTCGACGGCACAAGTTTCAGGCGGAAATCAGTACACTGTCTGCGGTACGGCATAAGAAAAGCGAAGGGACGGCCAGCGTCATGCGATGTGAAGTGCTTGCGATCGGTACCGAGCTGCTGCTCGGGCAAATCGTCGATACGAATTCGTCCTGGATCGGCGAGCAGCTCGCCATGCATGGCATCGATTCCTTCTATCAGACCAAGGTCGGCGACAACCATGCGCGCATCGTCGCCATGCTGCGCCTGGCGCTGTCGCGCTCCGAGGCGGTGATCTGCTGCGGCGGGCTCGGCCCGACCCAGGACGACATCACGCGCGAAGCCATCGCCGAAGTGATGGGGGCAAAGCTCGTTTTCGAGCCGGCCATAGCCGATCACATCCGCCATATCTTCGAATCACGCGGGCGGGCGATGCCGCAGAACAATCTCAGCCAGGCCGAGGTCCCGGAGGGTGCGCAGGTCATCCCCGATCAGCCGGGTACGGCTCCCGGGCTCATTTGCCCGGTCGGAGACAAGGTCATCTATGCCGTGCCGGGTGTGCCCTACGAAATGCACCAGATGATGACTACCGCGATCTTGCCTGACCTGGTCCGCCGCGCGGGTTTCAGCGCCGTCATACGCAGTCGCACCCTGCGCACCTGGGGCCATAGCGAATCGAGGCTCGCTGAACTCCTCAGCGAGCGCATCACGGCACTCGATGCGGCGGGCAATCCGACCATTGCCTTTCTGGCCAGCGGCATCGAAGGCCTCAAGGTCCGGATCACGGCCAAGGGCCGGGATGCCGATGAAGCCGTGCGTCTGATCGACGACGAGGAACCGCATGTGCGCGCTCTGCTCGGCGAAACCGTATTCGGCACTGACGCCGAGACCATGGAGTCCGTGGTGCTCGATCGCCTGCGCGAGCGCGGGCTCACTTTCGCCATCGCCGAAGTTACCAGTGGCGGCATCGCCTCGATGCGCCTGTCCGCGCTCGACCCACGCGGCGAGGTTTTCCTCGGCGGTATCGTGCCGACGGCGGGTGCGCCGCGCGCGGCCCTGCTCGGCGTGCCGGCCGAGCTCCTGGGCACGCCGGAAGCAGCCAAGATACTGGCCGAGGCGGTGCGCCGGGCCTTCGGCGCCGACATCGGGCTCGCCACGACCGGCCAGCACGATCTCGGCGAGGGTGGTGCCGCTGGGCAGACCTATCTGGGCCTGGCGACGACGTCCGAAGCAGTGGTCGAGCGGGTACGCCTGCCGGGCGATCGCGAACGCGTGCGCCAGTTTGCCGTGATCAGCCTGTTGAACGCCCTGCGCCTGCGCTTAGCAGCCTATCGGACTTAGGGAATCGTCGCGAGGCGAGTGGGAGAGCGAGGCGAAATGAGCGCGCATTCGAGGCGAATAGTGGGGCTATTTAACGAGGATGCGCGCTCATTTGGGCCGCATCCCGCCGCCGAAGTAGATTCACCCTAAGTCCGACAGGCTGCTTAGGGTCCGTGCCACAATAACTTCGCTGTTTGGGGCGTTGAGGCACCCGGCTGGCCAGGCGCGAGGAAGGCGAATAGTGGTTCTATTCAACGGACGAGCAACGCTGCCAGACGGGATGAATCGGCGTTCCAGATAGTTCAGTTATTTTGTGGCGGGCCCTTACCGCCGAGTGGAGCCTTGCCTCTACAATAGGCAGCAAGCCGCAGCTGTCGGCCGTGTGCGGCATGAACCCCGGGAGACTAAGGATGGACATCGAGATCGAATACTGCGTGAGGTGAAACTACGAGCCGCAGGCCCTCCGGGCGAGGGATCGGTTACGCGCACTAGGTGTGGACAGCGTCAGTCTCAAAGAAGGCGACGGCGGTGTGTTCGAGATCCGGATCGGCGGGCACCTGGCCTACTCTAAAAAGGCCACGGGACGGTTTCCGAGCGATGCCGAAATAGATGCGTTGCCGATAACCGACGCATCGTGACGGGCACCTTGTCTGGTGCCGCCACGGCGGCACAGCGGGTGTGTCGAGCGACCTTGTAGAGTTAGACCTGCAGCACCGGCCAGGCCACCGGACCGAAGAGTTGCTGGATTCATGGGAGGACCGATGACGCTATCTGACGACTTGTTGACGACGACCATAACCGACCTCGCGCCGCGCATCGCCCGCGGGGAGGTCTCACCGGTGGCGTTGACGGAAGCCATGCTCGCCCGGATTGCGGCCATCGACCCTAAAATCGGCAGCTATCTGCGGGTCACGCCCGAACTCGCCATGGCCCAGGCGCAAGCGGCAGAAGCTGATATTGCGGCAGGGACCTATCGCGGCGTCCTGCACGGCATTCCGATCGCGCTGAAAGACCTGGTCAATACGGCCGACGTGCCGACGACCTGCGCGTCGCCCATCCTGCGCGATTTTCGTCCGGGCTACGACGCGGCTGTAGTCGAGCGTCTCAATGCCGCAGGCGCCATCACGCTCGGCAAGCTGGCCTTGACCGAGTTCGCGCTCTACGGTTACCACCCGACGCATCAGCCGCCGCACAACCCGTGGCGGCTCGATCATTGGGCGGGAGTATCGTCGAGTGGTTCGGGGGCGGCGACCGCGGCATCGCTTTGCTATGGCAGCCTCGGTACCGATACCGGTGGTTCGATTCGCTTTCCATCCGCCGCCTGTGGGGTGGTCGGGATCAAGGCGACTTTCGGCAAAATCAGCCGCTACGGCGTCTTTCCGCTCTCCGATACTCTGGATCATATCGGACCGATGACGCGCTCGGTCGCCGATGCGGCCGCCATGCTCGCGATTCTCGAAGGGCGCGATCCGCGCGACGGCGCGACGCGCACCGATCCGCCGGCGAACTATACTGCGGCGATGGCGCGGGGCCCGCGTGGGCTGCGCGTCGGGCTCGATCGCATTTATTCGACGACCGATACCGATCCGAACATGAGTACCGCGCTGTTCACCGCAATCGAGGTGCTGGCCGGCGAAGGCGCGACCGTGGTCGAACTCAACTCGCCGGAACTCGCCGATGCTGCCAGCTACTGGATGGATGTCTGCGCGGTGGATGCACTGCTCGGGCACCACGAGTTCTATCCCAAACAGGCCGATGATTACGGTCCGGCTTTCCGCGCCCTGCTCGATTACGGCACGACGGTCAGTGCGACCGCCTACGCCCGCGCCACACGCCACCGGCAGGCTACATGCGCACTGATCGACGAACTCCTCACCGGTCTCGACGTCCTGGTCTGCCCGGCCATGCCGGCACCGGCCGGACCCCAGCCCGATCCTCAAGCCGTCATGGCCGTCGAGGAGGTTCCGGCCTTGGTGCGTTTCTCGGCGCCGACAAATTTTTCCGGGCATCCGAGTATCACCGTGCCGAACGGCTTCACTGCGGAGGGTCTACCGACGGCGATGCAGTTCATCGGCCGCCATGGCGATGAGGCCGCCATCATTCGCGCGGCGGCCGCCTACGAAGCGCTCACCGACTGGCATCTGCGCCGGCCGACGCTCTGAGCCGCTGCGCGCGCCTACCACCCTTTAGCGACAGGTAAGCTGCGATGACCGAAGAACTCTTTCGTGAAGACGCTTATCGGCGTCAGTGCGGCGCGATGGTCGTCGCTCTGAGCGATGGTGAGGTGGAACTCGATCGTACGGTTTTCTATCCAGAAGGTGGTGGCCAACCGGGCGATCGCGGCGTGCTGCGGTCTTCGGTGGGCGAGGAAATTGCGGTCGTCGATACGCGCAAGGATGCCGCCGGCCGCATATGGCACCGGCTCGCCACAGACGCATTACCGCCGATGGTGGGTGATGCCGTCGAGGCCGTCATCGACTGGGAATATCGCTACCGGCACATGCGTACCCACAGCTGCCTGCATCTCCTGTGTGCCCTCGTGCCCTACCCGGTAACGGGCGGCGCCATTGCCCAGGACAAGGGGCGGCTCGATTTCGACATGGTCGAAGGGATCGATAAAACAGCCCTGGCAGACGCGCTGAACGCACTCGTCCAGGCTGACCACGCGGTCGGCTATCGCTGGATTACGGACGCCGAAATGGCAGCCAATCCGGATCTCGTGCGCACCCTGTCGGTCAAGCCGCCGGCCAGCCAGGGCCGGGTCCGGCTGATCGAGATCGAGGGTGTCGATGTGCAACCCTGCGGCGGCACCCATGTCGCACGGACCGGCGAGATAGGCCGGGTACGCCTCGGTAAGGTCGAGAAGAAGGGACGCCAGAACAGGCGCATCACGCTCCATCTCGACTGACAGCGGAGCGCGAGCGGCAGGCGGTGATTGTTTCAGCCTTCCCGGGCGAGTTCGACCGCGCGCCACAAGTACCAGGCGGCAACGCTGCGATAAGGACGCCAGCGTTCGGCATAGGCAGCGAGCGCACGGCGCTCGGTCTCGCCGCTGCGCCCCAAGATCAGCGCATGGCCCTGGCGCAGACCGAGGTCGTCGACGGCCATGACGTCGGGGCGGCCGAGGCGGAACATCAGCATCATCTCGACCGTCCAACGGCCGATCCCACGCACCCGGGTCAACGTGTCGATCACGGCATCGTCATCGAGACGGCGCAGCGTCGTGAGTTCCGGGATCTCGCCGCTCAGTGAGCGTTCGGCCAGATCGCGCATCGCCAGCGACTTGTTGTTCGACAGCCCCGCGCCGCGCAAGGCGGCCGGCGCCAGTGCGAGGACATTTCTTGCATTCAGATCGCGCTCGCCGCGCGGCAACAAAGCGCACATGCGAGCGAAGATCGTTGCCGCCGCCTTGCCCGATAGCTGTTGGTAGACGATCGCGCGAGCGAGAGCGACGAAGACACTCGAGGTATGCGCGACCTCCATTTTGGGCACGCCGATCTGATCGATGATGCGGGCGAGCCGTCGATCGGCTTGCCGAAGGTGCTCCAAGGCATCCAGGACATCGTACTCGAAGCCGGGGAAGCTGACGTTCGCGGCGCCTTCGATGCGCAGCATGCAGGCTTTGGTCGTGGTGCCGCCGCTGGCCGAGAACCCACCGGCTTTGCCGTTGGCTGCGAGTACGCGATGGCAGGGTACGATGATCGGGCAGGGATTGCTGCCCATGGCCTGGCCGATGGCCCGGGCCGCTCCTGGCGTGCCGATGCGTGCGGCGAGTTCGCCGTAGCCCAGCGTCTGGCCGGGAGGAATGCTGCGGGCAGCGGCATAGACGGTGCGGCGAAACGGTGTGCAGGCGGAGAGGTCGACCGCGATCCCGTCGAGGTCGGCCGAACGACCGGCGAGGTGGTTAATAACGGCATCGCGGACACGCCTTGCTGGACCGCGCGGTTCGGCCGGGATGAGCGCCGGAAAGCGAGCCGCGAGCCGCGCGCGGGTGGTTGCGGGAGTCATCTCGGGCAGCTGCAGGCCAACGATGCCGCTGGCCTGCCAGGCCAGCCCGCAGGGGCCGATGGCCGTGTCGAAGAGCGTGGTGCCGGCGGTCGTCATAGGCTGTCATCCTGGCAAAGTGCGTGGCTGTCTGGTCATGGACAATCCAGCCTTCCGCGGATTGGTTGTGGGTGGGTTCGGGTAGGCGTTATGGTGCGCGTCTCGTGTGATTTGTGAAAGCCTGGGAGCATCTGTGATCTACCAACTCGAGGAGCGCCGGGTGACGGCGGCAGGGGATTATTTCGTCGCCGACAGTGCGACTGTCATCGGTTCGGTGGCGCTGGGCCCGGATGCCAGCGTGTGGTTCGGCGCAGTGGTGCGCGGCGACAACGATCTCATCACCATCGGCGCCCGGTCGAACGTGCAGGATCTGTCCGTGCTGCATACCGACCCCGGCTGTCCGCTGGTCATCGGCCGCGACTGCACCATCGGGCACAAGGTGATGCTGCATGGCTGCAACATCGGCGACAATTCCCTCATCGGCATCAATGCCGTCATCCTCAATGGGGCAAGGATTGGTCGTAATTGCCTCATCGGCGCCGGCAGCCTGATCCCCGAAAATAAGACGATTCCGGACGGCAGCCTGGTCATGGGTGCGCCGGGCAAGGTCGTGCGCGAGCTGAGCGACGAACAGATCGCCGGTTTGACGCAGTCGGCCGCTGGTTATGTACGCAACTTCAAGCGTTTCAAGGCGGGGCTCAGAGTGCAGGGCGAGGCCGACCGGGCGGATTGAATCACCCGGCGCGGGGGCGCCCTGTGCTCAAAGGCTCTGGTCCGCGGCCGCGATGTCGAGCGCGGTACATTCCTGTCCGGCGCGGTAGCGTGCCCAGGCCGCCAGCACGCCGCATTCATAGTCACGGACGCGCGCGGCGGTGTCGAACAGCGCGGCGTCGCGCGCGGCCAGGCGCGAACGCAGCTCGCCGAGTTCCGCCGGATCCCGGGCGAGGCGTGCGGCCTGCCCGACATAGTCGTTTTCGTTCCCGCAGACCAGCTCGGGCAAGCCGGCGGCGCTGACCTGGCTGGCCGCGATCCGGCCGGCCCAGGTATCGCCGCGCCGGGTCAGTAGCGGCACACCGGCCAGCAGCACGTCGTTGGCGGTGACATGGGCGCTGCACACGGCCGTGTCGAGATAGAGATCGGCCAGCTGCAAGCGGCCGCGGTAACGCGGCGCGGCGTCGCGCGGCGCGAATACCAGGCGGCTCGGATCGACCCCGGCCGCGGCAGCCGCCTCGCGCAGTCGGCCGGTGCTGCCGGGTGGCCCCTCGAGCAGCCACAGCACGGCCTCGGGTACGGCGTCCAGCAGTCGCATCCAACAGGCAAAGACAGCGGGCTCGATCTTGGCGGTGTTGTTGTGGCAGGCATAGACGAAGCCGGTTTGCGGCAGGCCCTGCGCTGCGCGTCCGCCGGGCGGCGGCTCGATGGCGATGCCGCGGTCCGCCACGATATGGGCATGCGGCAGGCGGATGAGGTATTCGCTGAACTCGGCTTCCGTTCCCGGCGGCGAAGCGAGGCGATCACTGATGCGATAGTCGACCACGCCCGGCCCGAGACTGCCCGGGAAGCCGAGATAACTGACCCGCAGCGGCGCCGGGCGCATGGCCAGGACCTCGGCCCGGCCGTACTCGGCGTAGCCGGTCTTGTCGATGAGAATGTCGATGCCGTCAGCGTGGATGCGCTCGGCAATCGCGGCATCGTCGAGCGTGCTGACATCGATGAAACTATCGCACAGCGATGCCACCCCGTCGCGAGCCGCCCCGCCCTGTTCGTGCAGCGAATAGGCGTGAATTTCGAAACGCTCGCGGTCGTGGTGACGGAGTACCGGCAGCAGCGCCTGACTGCCCGGGTGCTCGCGGAAATCCGCCGACAGATAACCCAGCCGGACGCGTGGACGCGAGGAGACTGAGAAAACGAACGGTCGCGCCTCGGCCGCGGCATTGGCGGTGACCTGCCGAGCGATGTCGGCAGTCAGTTGCCGGCGTGTCTGCGCGGTCAGCGGCAGATGGCAGGCGGCGAACAGCAGCGCACGATCGACCAGCGCCTGCGGTGTGCCGGATGTCGTCGCGACGAGCGTCTGGAAAGCTTCGCGAAACGCGTCGAAGCCGCGCCAGTCGGCGCCGCGGTGGCGGTACCAGGCGGCAATCAGGTAGATGCGTCGGGGGTCGAGGAAGGTGCCGTCCGTGCGGGTCTTCGCCGCGTCGCGGCGAGCCAGGGCAGCAAAATGCTCGACCCCGTCTGGGTCGGCGGCACGGCCACGCTGCAGCGCGGCACGTGCTTCATCGAGGCGTCCGACGGTGGCGAGCGCAACGGCGCAACCGGCCCAGGCTTCACCGCGGCCGGGTTCGAGACGCGATGCGGCGGCATAATCTGCCAGGGCGGCATGGGGCTGACCTCGAGCCAAGGCGCAAGTCGCACGCAGTTCGAGCAGGGCGGCAACGTCCGGAAACAGCGCCACCAGGCGCTCGGCGTCCTGCCGGGCGGCATCGACCCGGCCGAGCTTGAGATTCAGCGCCGCCCGATTCTGCAGCGCATCGCCCATGCCGGGAAAGGTCGCGATCGCGCGCTCGTAGAGCGCCAGGGCGGCGCCGTCCCGGCCCAGCGCTTCCTGGGCGATGGCAGCATTGATCAGCAGGCGCGGGTTGTCGGGAGCGAGCGCCAGGGCCGCTTCGAATTCGTGCAAGCCGGCGGCGGTATTGCCGGCGGCGGCGAGCATGGCACCGAGTGCGCTGCGCGGACGAATGTCGCGAGGATCGGCGTCGCAGGCACGCCGGAAAGCAGTGATTGCCTCGTCGAAGCGGCTCTGGCGGTGGCGCGCCGTGCCGAGCAGGAACCAGGCTTCGGCGTCGTCCGGACGCACTGCGAGGCGAACCGCGGTGAGTGCCGCGGCGTCGTCGAATGCGCCTTGTGCGAGTGCCTGCAGCACCGCTTCGGGTTGCCAGTCGGTCATCTGAATACCTGCTCGTCAATGTACCCGAGGTGGCGGAGACGGGTCGCCAGCGGGTACCGTGTGCCGCGACACGCTGTCAATACATCCCTGCAGGCTCGGGCGCCGCCTCCCTGCGGCGCACG
>JBBDTC010000033.1:0-11891 GCA_040904625.1 Gammaproteobacteria bacterium | reverse complement strand
TGGACCGCTGTCCCACCGCCGTAGTAGATGCGGCCTGAGTCCGACAGGCTGCTAGGAGGACGCAGGACATGAAGCTGGGCATGAATATCCGCAACTGGGGCCCGACGGCGGAGCCTGAATTCTTGCGTCGCTGCGCCGAGGCGGCGGATGATTCGACGCTGGATGCGATCTGGTTCAACGATCACATCGGTCTGCCGCCGGAAATCGGCGAGAACGAATACGGCATCGCTGACGACATGGGGTCAATCGTGGACCCGCTGGCCTTCGCCAGCTTCCTCGCCGCCGTGACCGAACGTATTCGCTTCGGCACCGCCGTACTCGTCCTGCCGTACCGACCGATGATCGTCACCGCCAAACTGCTGGCGTCGATCCAGGTGCTGAGCGGCAACCGTTTCCTGCTCGGCGTCGGCCCCGGTTACCTCGCTGAAGAATTCACGGCGCTCGGCGTGCCGCGTTCGCGGCGCGGACGCATTACCGACGAGACCTTGTCGTTCATCCATGCGGCGTCCGAAGACCCCTTGATCGAAATGCACGGCCAACCCTTGTTCCTGCGTCCGCGATTGTCCCGCCCGCCGATCTACGTCGGCGGCAAAGCGGCCGTTGCCATCCCGCGGGCCTTGCGCTACGGCGACGGCTGGATGCCGGTGTCGCTGTCGCCGGCGGAGCTCGCACCGCACGCCGCGGCCCTGCAGGACCAGGCGCACACGATGGGCCGGCCGGCCATGGAGGTCGTGGCCATGAAAACGCTGCCTCTGGCCGAACGTGCGGCCGCGTGTGACCTGGCGCACGAGTACCGTGAGGCCGGTGTTACCCATCTCGTGCATACGCAGGCTTATGAGAGCCCGAACCATTACGCCGAAATCGTCGACATCCTCGAGCGCGAGATCGGGGCGGCGGTGCGTTGAAGGCAAGCCGCGCTTGCGCGCAACGGCCGTCGTCGGGGAGGGTTGCGTTCCGTGGCGTGCCCACCAGAGCGAATCGGCTCGCTGCATTCCAGAATGCGTTGACAGGTCGATCGGCCGCCAGGCCATCGCGGACGGGCTATAGTCGAGCCCTGACCCTCAGCTGCCAGGCCCGCTCCATGGACTTCGACGCCGTCAATGCCATCGCTCAGATAGTCGCCGCCGTCGGTGTGGTCGCTACGCTGGGCTATCTCGCCGTGCAGGTACGCCAGAATACCCGTGCGATCCGACGCAGCGCCTACCAGGAACTGCTCAACTACATCACCAATGCCAATCTCATGCTGACCGCGGACCGCAGCCTGTGCGAGCTGGCGATTCGCGCCCGCGACGGTCTCGATCGGCTCGAAGAACCCGATCAGATGCGCATGCTGGCCTGGTACAACACGGTCTTTCGTCACTACCAGAATGCCTACAAGCTGTTCCACGATGGTGTCATCACCGCGGAGCAATGGGACAGCATGTCCGCACCGCTGGTCCGCCACCTGGCGTCGCCGGGTGGGCGCGACATGTGGCGTGAGATCCGCGAAAGCCTGATGCCGGAGTTTCGGGCCTTCGTCGAAGCGGGATTGCCGCCAGCGGAACATAGAGCAGCACGATAGGCCGCAGCCATCGGCCGCATCGGCTTGACCGCGACGACGACAGCTCCGAGACTGCGCTGAACCGATGCGGCTGGCGCGGGACAGGTCATTCCAAGCGCCGTCGCTCGCGCCCGGCAAATCCATCAGGAGTCCTGCTCGATGTCCGATCCCTATGTCCATCTCGATGCCACTGCACAGGCCGCGCTCGTCGCGCAGGGCGAGGTGACGCCGCTGGAGCTGATCGATGCCGCCATTGCGCGGGTCGAGCGCCTCAATCCCGAACTGAACGCCATCATCCATCCCCTGTTCGACAAGGCGCGCGCGCAGGCCGGGGCGGCCGATTTACCGGCCGGGCCGCTGCGCGGCGTGCCTTTCGTGATGAAGGATTTACTCGGTGGGCCGGCCGGCGAGCCGCTCCACAGCGGCATGCGTCTGTTCAAGCGTCTCGGCTTCAACTCGCCCCAGGACACCTACCTGACGCAACGCTTCCGCGCCGCCGGGCTGATCAGCATCGGTCGCACCAACACGCCGGAATGGGGCCTCATGGGTACGACCGAGCCGTTGGCCTATGGTCCAACGCACAATCCCTGGGATGTGACGCGTACGCCCGGCGGCTCGAGCGGCGGCAGTGCGGCAGCAGTAGCGGCGCGCCTGGTTGCCTTTGGACACGGCGGCGACGGCGGTGGCTCGCTGCGTATCCCGGCCAGCATGAGCGGTATCTTCGGGCTCAAACCGAGCCGCGGACGGGTCTCGCTCGGGCCTGCACTGGGTGAGTGCTGGGACGGCATGGCGACCGAAGGCGTGATGACGCGATCGGTCCGCGACATGGCCTGCCTGCTCGACGTCATGGCCGGCACGATGCCGGGCGATCCCTATGCGGCGCCGACGCCGGCCCGCAGCTACAGTGACGAGCTGCACCAGGTGCCGGGCCGCTTGCGCATCGGCCTGATGCCGAGCTTGCCGGGCAACGCGGCGCCCTTGCATGCGCAATGCCGCAGCGCCGTCGAGGCCACCGGGCGCTTGTTGGAGACACTGGGCCACGATGTCAGCATCGCCCATCCAGCGGCCTACGACGAAGCCTGGCTCGAGCCCTGGTGTCGACAGATCGAGGCCGACGCCGCGGCGACCGCCGCCCAGATAGAGGCCATGGTCGGCGCGCCGATCGGCGCTGAGGACATCGAGCCCTATGCCTGGCGCTTCGTCGAAGACGGACGGCGCATCCTCGCCGCCGACTATCTCAATATCATGACGGAGCTGCAGGCCTGGTCCCGGCGCATGGCCGCCTGGTGGGCCGACGACGGCTTCGACCTGCTGGTCACGCCGACCCTCGCCGAACCGCCGCCCCTGCTGGGCGATATGGGCGGCCCGAGCACCGACCATCAGGCCAAGTGGCAGCGCAACCTCGCGGTACTGCCCTACACGCCGGCGATGAACGCGACCGGTCAGCCGGCCATGTCCCTGCCACTGCACTGGACTGCGGAGGGTTTGCCCGTAGGCGTGCATTTCGTGCCTGCCTACGGGCGCGAGGATTTGCTCATCCGAGTGGCTGCGCAGGTAGAGCAGGCGGCACCGTGGGTCGATCGTCTACCACCGGTGTGTGCCTGAACGCCGGATGCCAATCGAGCCGGACTACGCGGCGGGCCCTCAGTCCGGCACGACCTGCAGCTTCGAGGGGTAATCGGTGAGGCGCTCCAGCCCGGTGTCCGTGACGAGAAAGTTTTCTTCGAACAGCATCGGCCCGAACGGCGTTTTGATGAACCACTCGGGCGCGATGACCATATTGGGTTCGAGCGTCAGATCCGGCGGGCAGCCGATGCCGAACCAGGGCTTCTCGACCATTTCGTAGCCGAGGTTGTGGCCGACGAAATGGCCGTCCAGTGGATCGACCTGGCGATGCGCCTTGACGACCTTGCGGACGTCCTGCGCGATGTCGCAGATCTTGCGTCCGGGCCGCCAATGTTCGAGGGCATCGCGGTAGATGCGGCCCATGTCGTCAAAAGCCTTGATCTGCTTCGCCGTCGGTTCGCCGTAGGCGATGATGATGTCGTAATCGGAGCAGTAGCCGCGGTACAGCGCGCCGCCGTCTATCCATTGGAAATCGCCCGGCTCCATCAAGCGATCCGGAAACTGCGCACGGAAGAAACTGTAACCGGGATGGGTCCAGGGCATGGCAATGCCGGCCTCGGTCGCGCCGGCTTCCGCCTGGCACTGGAAGAGGGTGAACATGAGTTCGGTCTCGCTCATGCGGCAGCCGATACGACGAATGAACTTGCGAAAGGCGTTGTTCTGGATTTCAACGGCCATGCGCAGGTAGCTGACTTCGGCTGCCGACTTGATCATGCGCAGGCGGTACAGGAGATCCGCACAATCGACGAACTCCGCGTGCGGCAGCGCCTTTTTCAGGTTCTCGTACTCCGGTACGACGATGCCACCGTAGGCGCCGAGATCGATGCCGATGCGGCCTTTGCCGAGTTTGAGCCCGTTCAGCACACTCTTGATGGCCAGCGGGCGGTTTTCTTCCAGCGCCGGCTTCACGCAGCGCATGTCCTCGACGTAGGTCTCGTGCCGATAGGTTTCCTCGGGCATGACGAAGCCGACGATGACGGGATCGCCCCCGCGCGGCAGCACCACCTTCGGGTACAGCGCGTGATGCGAGAACTCGGGAAAGCGTTTGGCCGACAGCGAGCCCATATAGCCGGTCAGCCAGAATTGATTGCCCGGGTTATAGGTGATGATGGCGTCCAGCCCAGCGGTGCCCATTGCCTCCCAGGCGCGTTCGTAACGCCCCTCGAACTCGCTTTTCTCGAATACGGGTTGGTGAAACATCTCGATTCCCCTCGACGATGGTTGCAGTGCGTTGGCGGCCATGGTCTCGCCGCTGTCGCGGCGAGGCCATGCTCCTGACCCATCGTAGAGGCGGTAAGCTATGCGCGATACTACAAATTGTGTAGCGTGCTACGGGTCCTTGGGGAGATTCGCGGAGGTCTGGCGTGGAGTACGGACAATTCTGCCCGGTGGCCAAGGCTGCCGGCATCCTCGGTGAACGCTGGACCTTGCTCATCGTGCGTGAACTTCTGCTCGGCACCACGCGTTTCGGCGAACTGCAGCGGGCGCTGGCGACGGCTTCGCCGAGCATCCTCGCCAAGCGCCTCAAGGAGCTCGAGCGGGCCGGCATCGTCGCCCACGTAGACCGCACCGGGCAGCCGCATCGTGTCTACGAGTTGACCCGCGCCGGGTGCGCGCTCGGCACGGTCATCGATGAGATGGGCACCTGGGCCGCACGCTGGGTGCCGGGCACGCTGGCCAAGGACGAACTCGACGAGTACTACCTCGTGCTCGATATCAGCCGGCGCATCGATGCCGGCGCTCTGCCGGCCCGTACCGTCAACCTGGGCTTCCGTTTCCGCGGCGGGACTGGCGCACCCGACTGGTGGCTGGTCTTGCGCGATGGTAAAGCGGATATCTGCGATCGCGATCCGGGCTACGAACTCGATCTGCTGCTCAGCGGCAGCCTGCGCGCGGTGACCGAGGTATGGCTTGGCCGGACGTCGCTGTCCCGGGCGCTGGCACGGCGCAGCATTCGGCTAGCCGGGGACCGTGCACTCGAGCGCAGCCTGCAACAATGGTTCAGCTTGAGTGCCTACGCGCGCGCTCGGTCCGAGGCGCGCGATAGCGGTGAGCAATCGCCACAGCCGTTGCAAGGAGGAAAAGAGGATGAGCGAAGAAAGACGCGACCAGCGGGACTGGGGTCCGGTATCGGGCGCTGAGCGATCAGAGATTGCGACCGCGCTCGCGCTCCTCGAGGCTGGCGACTGGCAGGCCGCTCACCTCATCGTGCAGCAGGACGAGGATTCCGCCCTGGCGTGTTGGGCCCACGGCATCGTGCACCTGATGGAGGGCGACGTATCGAATGCGCATTACTGGTATGTGAGGGCGGGGCGCGAGTTTCCGCAACAGCCGCAAACCGCGACGGAATTGGCAGCGCTGAAGCGAGCATTGACCGGCCGCTGATGCGTAGCGAACACCGGCCCTGGACAGGGGCCGGCGTAACAAAACCGATGTTCATTCATCTATGGGGCTTTCGAGCATCGTCGAACCCCTGCCTGTACGCGGTAGCGGTGGCGAGCATCTGTGGAACTACTGTATGAAACTGCCCCGCGCCGCCTTTTTCCGCCAACGGCACTTGGTGCTGGCCGTGTTCGCCATGGGGATCGTGAACACGATACCGGCGGCCGCCGAAGCCGAGATCAGCGCGGCCGCCCGCGCGCTGGAGCATGTCCTCGTCACCGCGCAGAAGCGCGAGCAGATCCTTCAGGATGTGCCGTTGTCGGTCGACGTTCTGCGTGGCGAGAAGCTCGACGTCATCAGCTCCGGTGCGCCGGACATCCTCTTCCTCGCGGCGCGCTCGCCGAGCCTCTACGCCGAATCTTCGTCCGGGCGTACATTTCCGCGGTTCTACATCCGTGGACTCGGCAATACCGATTTCGATCTCAATGCCAGCCAGCCCGTGTCGCTCGTCTATGACGATGTCGTGCTCGAGAACGCGATACTCAAGGGCTTCCCGGTATTCGACATGGAACGGGTCGAAATCGTGCGCGGGCCGCAGGGCACGCTGTTCGGGCGCAATACACCGGCCGGTGTGATCAAGTTCGAATCGGTCAGGCCCGGGATGACACCGGACGGCTATCTGCGCGGATCCTATGGCCGCTTCGATACGGTAGATATGGAAGGTGCCTATGGCGGGCCGTTGGTGGCGAATACGCTGGCGGCCCGTGCCTCGTTCCAATATCAGCAGCGCGACGATTTCGTGCGCAATACCTTCACCGGCGGTGGCGAGAAGGGCTTCGAGGAGTTCGAGGAATTCGCCGGGCGGGTGCAGTTGCTCTACGCGCCGCGCCAGGATTTCTCGGCGCTGCTGAACGTGCATGGCCGCGTCCTGGACGGTGGCTCGCGGCTGTTTCGGGCCAACATCATTCGTCCCGGGGCCGGCGGGCTGGTGCGTGATTTCGACCTGCGCCGCACCGCTCAGGATGCGACGCAGATCCTCGAAGTCGACAATTTCGGTGTCAGCTTGAAAGCGGAGGCCGCGCTCGGCGGCGGCACACTGACCTCGATCACGGCCTTCGAGCAGGTCGAGATTACCGCGCGCGGTGATGTCGACGGTGGCTTCGGGGCCGATTTCGCGCCGCCAGCGGGGCGGGGTTCGATCCCGTTCGCGGCCGAAACGGCTGATAACATCAATGATCACCATCAGATTACCCAGGAGCTGCGCTACGCGTTCACCCCTGCGCCCGACGTGTCGTCGACGCTCGGCGCATTTCTGTTTTTCGAGAACCTCGAACTCGAGAACCTGAGTTTCGACACCCTCGCCGGTGGTCTCGTCAATGGCCTTGCAGAACAGGTGCAGGACACGACGGCCTGGGCCCTGTTCGGCGCCGCCGAATGGGCCGTCACCGAGCGCGTGACGCTGGGCGGCGGCCTGCGCGTCTCGGGCGAAGACAAAGAATTCACTGCCGCCCGCCTGCTCGGGCCTTTCGGCGCGCCGCCGCTCGGGCCTGTTACCCGGGATCTCGACGATACCGTGCTCAGCGGTGACGCCAGCGTACGTTACGCGATGACGGACTATTTCTCAGTGTTCTCTCGTTACGCGCGCGGCTTCCGGGCGCCGGCAGTGCAGGGCCGTATCGTCTTCGGCGACGCCGTCACCGTCGCCGATACCGAGACCATCGACTCGTTCGAGGTCGGCTTCAAGGCCGTCGCCTGGGGCGGACGGGTGCACTTCAACGCCACGGGCTATTACTTCGAGACCGACGATCAACAGCTCACGGCCGTCGGTGGTGCCGGCAATTTCAATCAACTCCTGAACGCCGACAGCGTCCGCGGCCACGGCGTGGAGCTCGAAAGCATCCTCGAGCCGGTCGACAATCTCGAGATCACGGCAGGATACAGTCTGAACGAGACCGAAATCGACGATACTACGCTCGAAGTCGCAGTCTGTGCCGCGCCCTGTACCGTGCTCGATCCCATCAATCCGCTCACCGGCAATGCCCTTATCGATGGTAATTCGTTGCCGCAGGCGCCGCGGCATATTGCCAATCTCACTTTCCGCTACGGCGTGCCGGTGTTCGGCGGTGCGGGCGAGCTCTATCTGTTCAGCGATGTCGCCTACCGCAGCCGGGTGAATTTCTTTCTCTATCGCAGTGTCGAGTTCGCCAGCGACGACGTGGCAGAAGTCGGCTTCCGCGGGGGCTACGTGTCGCGCGGCGGACGCTATGAGATTGCGGCGTTCGGCCGTAATGTGTTCGATACGCGGTCGATCAACGGCGCCATAGATTTCAATAATTTTTCCGGTTTCGTCAACGATCCGGCCGTCTGGGGCATCGAGTTCATCGGGCGGTTCTGACAGCGTAGGTCTGTGCCTTCGGGGCGCCCGGCAGGGATCTCGTCGGGCACGACGGTGCGCAGGCCGCGATCGCCTGCAGACGTAACGACCGTGCACGAGCGGCATCTATCAGGGGTGCGAGTGGCACCTCATGCCGAGTCTTCGCCACCTCGGCGTCACGAGCATACCCCGGGGCGGCCCCACGCCCCGGGGATTTTTGGGGCGTGGGGCAGGAAGGTCGGTGAGTGGATAAGCTCTGATGAGGAGACGGCGCGGCTGAAGACTTCCTCACTGCCGCAGCGCTGGCAGACCTCCGGGTCCCGGGCCCGAGCTGCGCCCTCAATCCAGCAAGGAGAATAGATTCATGAGCGAACTCACCAAATGGAAGGCGCGGAAAAAGTATGTCACCGTCGATGGCCGGCGGATGGCTTATGTGGAAATGGGGCAGGGCCGGCCGATCGTGTTCCAGCACGGCAATCCGACTTCCTCTTACTTGTGGCGCAACATCCTGCCGCAACTGAGCGAACAGGGTCGCTGTATCGCCATCGATCTGATCGGGATGGGGGATTCCGACAAGCTGCCGGACTCCGGGCCGCAGCGTTACACGTTCGCCGAGCATCGCCATTACTGGTCTGGTGCCCTGGCCGCACTCGGCGTCGAGCGTGACGTCGTGCTGGTTGTGCATGATTGGGGCAGCGCGCTCGGCTTCGACTGGCTGCGCAGCCACCCCGAGGCGGTCGCCGGGGTGAGTTATATGGAAGCTCTGGTGGCGGGTCTCGAATGGAGCGATTGGCCGGCGGCGGCCGTCGACCTGTTCAAGGCGTTTCGTTCTCCCGAAGGCGAAAAGCTGGTGCTCGAGCAGAACGTCTTCATCGAGAACGTCTTCCCCGGCGCGATGCTCTACAAGCTCTCCGCCGAGGACATGGACGTCTACCGTGAACCTTACCGCGAGGCGGGTGAGGACCGGCGTCCGACCTTGACCTGGCCACGCCAACTGCCGATTGCCGGCGAACCTGCCGATGTCAGCGCCGTCGTGGCCGAGTACAGCCGCTTCATGGCGCAAACGGAGGTGCCGAAACTGTTCATCAATGCCGAACCCGGCATGATCCTGACCGGACGCCTGCGCGAGTTCGCACGCAGCTGGAAGAATCAGCGCGAGGTAACCGTGGAGGGCCTGCATTTCATCCAGGAAGATTCGCCGGATGCGATCGCCAGTGCACTCGTCGACTGGGTCGCGGGTTTGCCCGCGGGCCGATGAGGTCAGTCGATGATTCGGCTGCGAATTATCGATGCCATGAAAGCCCCTCGCTTCGTCCTGTCGCTATGCCTGAGTGGGCTCGTGCTCATGGCCGGTTCGCAGAGTGCGCTCGCGACACCCACAAGCTTCGCTGCGACGGACGACGACCATTTGCCGTTCGTTGCCGCCGCCGGGAACGAGCGGCCGCGATCAGCGAGCGACACGGTTCAGCGGGACGACCTCGCGGCTGCACGGGGCGCGCCTGGCGCCCGCTCCGGGCAGTCGTACTCGTCCCGAATCGAGTGGCGCGCGTGGTCCCCGGAAGCGTTCGCCGAGGCCCGCCGGAGCGGCAAACTGATCCTGTTGGATGTCGGTATGGAAGGGTGCACGGCGTGTCGCAATATGAGCGAGATCACCTATGCCGATGCGGCAGTCATCGCTCGCGTCGCGGCGAATTTCATCCCCATCCAGGTCGACGCGGAAGCACGGCCCGACCTCGGCGAGCGCTACTCTGACTGGGCCTGGCCGGCGACGGTGTTCATGACGCCGGACGCCGAGCAGGTGCTGGCGCTGCGCGGCAATCGTCTGCCGCAGAATTTCCTTCCTATCCTCGATGACCTATTGGAGCGACAGGCCGCGGGGACCCTGCAGGCCGACGAGCTCGCGCCCTACGCAGCGCCAGCTGAGCCGTCGGCGAGCGCGCTCAGCGAGGTGCGCGACGAACTCCGACAACGTCTCGATCGGCATCTGGCCGGGGACGGCTCGCGGGCGGGTTCGGGCGCCCGTCTGCAGGCGGCTTTCATGCGCGCCCATATGTATGACGACGAGGCACTGAGGCAGCGCGCGCTGAGCGCGGCGGAGGATTACCTGAACCTGCTGGATCCGGTTTGGGGCGGCGTGTTCGTCGCGCGTTCGGGCGCTGGCGAGCCGATTCCAGAGAAACGCATCTCGCACCAGGCCCATGCGCTGAACGTATTTGCGGAGGCATACATGGTCTCCCGCGATCCGCGTTTTGCTGCGGCCATCGATGCCGTCCTTGCCTATCTCGACGCGCAGATGACGTCACCCCACGGCACCTTCTACACCAGCCAGCAGGATCGACCGGCACAGTTGCCCCGAGATGTGAGCCGTGACGATTACTGGGCGGCTGATGACGCGAAGCGGCGCCGCTGGGGCTTGCCGGTGACCGATCGCGCTGTCTATACGGATAAAAACGGTGAACTGGTCGTCGCCCTCGTGCAGGCTTTTGTCGCAACCGATGAACGGCGCTTGCTGGCGGCGGCCGAGCGCGCCGCGGCTGTGTTAATGGTGACCCGGCAAACGGCGGCCGGCTGGATACAACAGACCGCGCAGGATGAGTTCGTCGACCAGGCGGCGCGCAAGCGCGCGCTGTCGGTTGTAACGGTGCCGTTTCTGTCGGCGCAAGCCTGGTTCGGCAGCGCTCTGCTCGCACTCCATACGGCCACTGGCCAACCCTATTGGCTCGATCACGCAGGCACGATCGCACGAGCCATGGAAACCACATTAATCGACCGCGAAAACGGTGGGTTTTACGCGAAACCGTCCGATCCAGAGGCCGTGATAGCGCCGCGAAAACCGCTCGAATTCAACGCGCGCGCGGCACATTTTCTCTATGATCTCGCCATCCTGCGCAAACAACCGCAGCTGGCCCGAGCAGCCGAAGCCGCCGTTCGCGCGGTTGCAATCCCGCACCTATTGCGTCGCGAAGGGCGCATGACTGGCGAACTCGCACTGGCTCTGGAAACGTTGACGGCCGCCTACGTCGAATTCTCGATTGTCAGCCGAGATGACAATGGTCAGGCCAATGCACTCTTTGCGGCGGCGCGGGGCGTTTATCACCCGCGCAAGATTCTGCACCACGAGGCGCCGGGGCGCTATCCAGCGCGGGAGCGCCCGGCGCTTTATATCTGTAATCCGGATTACTGCTCCGTGCCGATAGAAGACCCGGCGGAGATCGAGATACATGCCGGGCGTATCCGCGCGCCGGCAAGTGTGCCGGCCTTCTCCGGCAACGTGCCCTGGGAAAACGTCGAATAAGCTCGCGTTGGCTTTTGTGAAGCGCTGCAAAAGTGGCTGTGCAGCCACTTTTGCAGCGCTTCCTAGGAACTGGCGGGTACCATCGGAGATATATCCCCTTACCCTCGGAGCGCGACCGATGACGACACCCCCGACTCTGCCCTGCTACCTGCTGGCGCAAATCGACATCAAGGATTACGCGGATTACCTCGAGCGCTACGCCAGGACCGTGGTCGCGCAAATCGAGGCCAGCGGCGGCGAAGTACTGGCGGCGGACCCGGCCGCCGAACTGCTCGAGGGTTCGTGGTCCGGCAACTGGACGGTCGTGATCCGTTTTCCCGATGCAGACAGCGCACGCGCCTGGTATGGCTCGGTGGATTACGAGCCGCTCAAGCGGCTGCGCATCGACGAACTCACCCGCAGCAGCAATGCGGTGTTCGTCGGCGGCTTCGACAAAAGTGTGCTGCGATGAATCGGAGCGATGTGAACAAACACCTCGAGTGGTTTCTGCGCGGAGGCTGATCCGGGTCAATGTCGGGGCGGGGGCGCCCTGCGCATACTGCTGAACCCCGCGACGCAGGGGTGCAGGCAGGCCGTCGAACCAGCTTGACGGCTGCCACCCGGCAGCGCTCATAAGGGTCCGCCGCAGAATAACTGGGCGATTTTGGGGCGTCGAGGCGCCCGGCTGGCAAGGC
>JBBDTC010000032.1:0-11910 GCA_040904625.1 Gammaproteobacteria bacterium | reverse complement strand
CGAGGCGGGTGGGAGAGCGAGGTCAAATTGGCGCGTATTCGAGGCGAATAGTGGGGCTATTTAACGAGAATACGCGCCGATTTGGACCGCTATCCCGCCGCCGCAGTAGATGCGGCCTAAGTCCGACAGGCTGCTAGGGGCCCGTGTAACGCTTGCAGGCCCAGGCCACATCGGCAGCCTGACGGTTGGCCTTGATATCGTGCACGCGGACTATCCTGACGCCCGCCATGACGGCCATAGCCGTCGTCGCCGCCGTCGCGCCGAGGAGTTCGGCCGGATCCGTTTCGGCGCAGATGGCGCCCATGAAACGTTTGCGGCTGGTTCCCAGCAGCACGGTATAACCTTTAGAAACCAGCTCATCGAGACGGGCCAGCAGACACAGATTATGTTCACGTGTCTTACCGAAGCCGATCCCCGGATCGATCGCGAGTGCCTCTCGAGCAATGCCAGCCTCGAGTGCCCGCGCGGCGCGCGCGACAAGATAATCGCCGACTTCCCTGACCACATCAGTATATTGCGGGTCGAGCTGCATCGTCGCCGGGAGGCCCTGCATATGCATCAATACCAGCCCCGCACCATGGCTGGCGACGACGCTCAGCATTTCCGGAGAGACACCGCCGGAGACGTCGTTGGCGATACTCGCGCCGGCCGCCAGGGCGGTGGCGGCGACACGTGGACTTCGGGTATCGATGCTGAGTGAAACACGACGCCCAGCCAGCCGAGAACGTAGTTGTTCGATGACCGGCACGACGCGCTCGAGTTGAACGTCATCGGCTACCGGCTGCGCCCGCGGTCGGGTCGATTCGCCGCCGACATCGATGATGTCGGCGCCCTCCGCCACCATTTGTTCGGCGTGGGCGCAAGCACGCTCCAAATCGACGAAGCGTCCACCGTCAGAGAAGCTGTCTGGGGTGACATTGAGTATCCCCATGAGCAGTGGGCGGTCATCATCCCGAATCGCGGCGAACGAGAACATGCGCGCTCCTCCGCTGCAGTCAGCTCAGCTGCCGCGCCAACTCATCCGTAGCACGTACCAGTGCATCGACCATCGGGCCTTCACTCGAGAGGTGGCCGGCGGTGCGCAGGATTTGCAGACGCGAGTGTGGCAGTGCACGGTGCATGATCCAGGCGGATTCACTCGGACAGGTAATATCACGAGCGCCGTGCACGATGATGGTCGGCACACGTGGTAGACGGTGCGCTCGATCGAGAAGCTGATTCTCCTCGAGAAAATAGCCGTGCTGCGCATAGTGCATTTCCATGCGGGCTTTGCCGATGGCGAGCTCGAGCGGACCGGCGGCCGCAACACTGGGTGCGGAGTCGATTGAATACATCACCACCGCACCGGACCACGCCTCCCAGGCGCGCGCGATGCGCTCGACGACGGGCTGGTCCTCGGCCAGGATGCCGTCGTACATGAACTGCCCGAGATCCGCACCTGGCGGCGCCTGCAGGTCGCTCATGAATCGATCCCACTCCAGCGGCAGCAGACGATTGGCACCGTTGCTGAAGAACCAGTCGACATCACGGCGCCGCGCCAGGAAAGTGCCGCGCAAGATCATTCCGCTGACACGATCCGGGCAGTCCTCCGCATAGGCCAATGCCAGAGCCGCACCCCAGGAACCACCGAACAAGAGCCACCGGTCTATGGCATGGCGGCTGCGGATACGTTCGAGGTCGTCGATCAAATGGCGCGTCGTATTGGTCGCAACGCCGCCGAAAGGCGTCGAACGACCGGCACCGCGCTGGTCGACCAGGAAAATCCGATACAGCGCCGGATCGAAGAACTGGCGATGATCCGCTTTGCACCCGGAGCCGGGCCCCCCGTGCAGAAAAAGCACCGGAATGCCATCGGGACGGCCGCATTGCTCGACATGGAGCACATGGCCGTCGCCGACGTCGAGCTGCTCGACCTGGTAGGGTTGCAGCGGGGCATACAGGGTACGCATGGCGGAATTCACGCCGCTACGGCCAACAGCGCGCCGCGCTGAATAACTGCCCCGAGATGGGCGCCATGGGGCCAAGGCGGGTCGTAAGCGGGTACGGTCTGCCGCGACGCGCCGTCAATACGTCCCTGTAGGCTCGAGCGCTGCATCCCTGCGGCGCACGGTCGCGGCAAACGGTACCCGCTTGCTCGGCAACCACGATCAGCATTCCCGAGCAGGTATTCAGTCAAATTTCACCCAGGATCGATTCCTTGCGTCGGCGAAAATCGGCTTCGTCAATCAATCCCTTGTCCTTCAGGCGCTGCAAGCGCACCAGACGTTCCTCGATAGATTCCGTCGGCACCGCGGCGGCTCGGCCACTGTCTTGCTGCAGTTCCTGCAGCTCTTTGCGCAGTCGTGCCATTTCCTCGCGCATCTGGCGCCGTTCGAGAGTCAGTTTCGCCGCCTCCGCTTTGGCTTTGATCTCCTCCTTACGCACCGCTGCGGGGACCTGGGCCTGGCGATAGGCGAGCGCGGCCTTGGCGACGTCGATCACGATCCAATCCGGACGCTGCTCGTCCCCGAAGCCGACGCCCTCCGTTGCCACCACCCGTCCGGGCATGCTGCCTTTGCGGTCGCGACTACCGACCTGAAAATGGACGTCGCGGAAATCGTCGATGATACCGAACGAACCCTCGACGTTCTTTTTCGCCTTGTCCAGTTTCTTGCGGTACTCGCCGATGATGAGGTTCAGTTTGCCGTCACGGTGGAATACGCGCCCCGTGGTCCATTCCCGCTCCTTGGCCATGGACAACAGCACGTCGGTATAGCCGCGGACGTTGAACGTGACATCCTCATTGGGCGCCGCCTTGGCCAATGCTTCGCTGACATAGCCGGCAATGAGGGCGGCCTGCCGGCGCGGATAGACATTGATGGATTCTTCGTCACGCAGAATCCCGCCTTCGATCCAAAGCTCCAGCGACGCCAAGGCCTGATCGAGCTCGATTTTCTCCAGCACCACGGGATGGTCGTTCATCGGCGCACCCTGCTCGATCTCGACCAGGCGCACGTACTGCTCGTTCAAGTCCCAGATCGTCGCGTTGACCTGCTCCTTCTTGAAAAAATCGGGTAGCAGATCGGCCACCGCAGCGACGCTCCACGCGCCGGTCATCAGCAGACCGCTGCACAGAACGAGATATCGGGTGAAATGTCGCATGATTCTCCCACAGGCCGAATTCGGCAGGTGTCGACCTGCACTGGGCCCGGATTATAGCCGAGGGAACGCTGTCGCCGGTACCCGTCAGCTGACGAGCTGTTGGACCACGAAACGCGTGCAGTGTTACACCTGCGCGAGAAGAAGCAGGCATTTGACCGCGCCGGTCAAGGCGCTGCGCGCCATGCCCGGCGCGCCAAAAAAAAGGCGCATCTTCCGATGCGCCTTTTCAGAAGGCGGGTCAGTATCCGGGCGCAGGCTTTACCAGAACAGGAAACCGCCTACGCTGAAGGTTTCAGCACCGGGAGTCACACCGGGATTGCCGGTCTTGAACTCGCCGTTGTTGTACTCGGCGACCACCCGCAGCCAGCTGCTGACATCATGATAGACACCGACCGTCCACAGCTGCCGCTCGACATCGCCATTGAGCCCGTTGGCAGCGGTGTTGCCCGCACCGACGGAATCGAGGTTGCCTTCGCCGTAAGAAACGCCGACCTTGGTCTTGCCGTTGAAGGTGTAGGTGCCCTGCAGGTAGTAGCCGTCGCCATCGCGGGCCTGGACGTTACCCGCCGGGCCATAGTACACGCCCTGGTTGGTGAACTGCGCAGTCAGGCCCAAGCCTTCGTTGTCGTGATAGTAGCCGACCATTTCGAAGCCCATGTAGCCGAGCTTGCCGCCCACGCCCCAGGCCTGAGTGGTCAGGTTACCGCACTGGATGGGGTTGCCATTGACGTCGAAAGCAGTACCGCTGCAGCTCGATTCGACGTCCTGCCAGGTGCCATCGAGCCAGAACTTGGCGGTGGCGCCGTTCATGGCAGTCGAATAGCTCAGTTCACCTTCGAAACGCGGTGAATCGGTTTCATCGAGGAATCCGCCCGGAACCGCTCCGCCGGCGTTGCGGGTCGTGGCGCCATCGACGATGGATGGATCGTAGAGACCGACCGCAGCCTGGAAGCCCGCGACCACCGGGGTGGTGTACTGGAAGCGTGCGGCAAAATCCGGGTAGGTGTAGCCGTGTCCGGAGCGGCCGAAAGTGACCGAACCGAAGTGATCGGCGCCGGGCACGAAGCCGACACCGAACAAGGTCATGTCGTTCAGAATGGCATTACGGCCGAACAGCGACAGCGTGCGCCCGAAGCTCACTTCGCCGAAAGCACCGCTCAGGTTGGCCAGCACTTCACGGGTATCGATGGCCGCACCGCTGATGCCGGGAATCGGGCCGGCCGTGTTGCTCTGGGCCGAGAACTGCGTCTTCGAGCCAGCGGTATGGATCACCGGGGCAAAGCTGATCCGCCCGGTGCCCGTCATGCCGCCGACGGTCGGCGTCTTGACGTTGAAGCTGAAGAAAGCGGGGAGATAGCCAGAATGGACGCGTGAGGCATCCTTGTCGGCGGTTTCCGCGACGTAGCCCGCGTCGTAATCGCCGACGGTGTAGAAAGCGTTGACGTTGCCGTCGAAGCTGACTTCCCAACCGTCATTGCCGCCGACGACGACCACCGCGCCGGCCGGGGCGCTCAGACCTGCGCCGAATGCGGCTGCGCTGACTGCTGCGGCAATCCTGGTCTTTGAAAATTGATTTGCCATCACTTCCTCCTAACTCAAGAGCACTCTGTGGCTCGATACATGACCCTGAAGCAAAAATTTTTCTCATTAGCACGTATTCGTGTGCGCGGGACTCCCGGTCCCGGTTGGGCCTGCTCCCTGACGGTGCGGCCCTGTTTTTCATCCACGAAACACGCGACGGTTGGAGTCTACGCCATGGCCAGGCATGTGACAACACTTTTGCAACAAATAAAACGGCCAACCTGATGCTTTTGCTCGACACGTTGCCAAAATGCGACATATCGACCGCGGAGCTTTGGCGCTGGCACGACAGCGGAGCGCAGGTCACCCACCGCCTTTGTGGAAGGCGCGGTCGAAACGCTGCATGAACGATTCGCATTCCGTCGTGCTCATGCCCGTGAATTCGAACTCGACGTCGAGCGACGGAATCGACAGGCTCGCGATTCGCCGCACGCGCTCGGGCGACAGTGTAATGGCGACGGTCTTGCCCGCCGGCCAGGACACCCGTACAGCCGTGTCCTGCCAATGACAATCGCCGTCGCCGACGATATTCGGAAATACCCGGACGAAATCGGTCCGCGAGATGCCCATCTCGGCCCGCCGCATACGCAGCGGGTGGCTCATGGCGTGGCCGCCTGCGCCAGCCCGTGCCGTCGACGCTCGCGTTCGAGTGCCTCACGCAAAGGCTCGAGGTGGTTGCGATAGTGCTGCCAGTGGTCCTTGGCCGCGCTGTAAACGGGCTGTCGTACGGCCCATTGGCTGGCCGTGGTCACCGCGCGGGCGTTGCGATGAAACGCGTCACAGGCGTCGTCCCACGGCAGGCCGAGAAATTCGATCATGCGCCGTGCCTCCCCCCCCGGGTTGCCGACCAGGGCCTCGTAATCGACATCGAGGACGGCCAGGGGCAGCGTCTCGGCCCAGTGACGCATCAGTCGTTCGTAACCGACATAGGCCGCTGCGAGATCCCCGAAATCATGCGAATAAGGATGGTTTCCGACCAGATCATGGGTAAACAGCGAGAAGCAGGTCGCCATCGCATCGCGCCGGCAATGCACCACCCGGGCGCGCGGCAGGGCCACCGCGATAGCCCCGAGATAGAGGAAGTTGTAGGGCATCTTGTCGCTAACGCGGCGGCAGGCGTCGCCAAGCCCCGCCAGCATGGCGAGGTACTCGGTTCCCAGTTCGGCGAGCAGCGTCTGGTTGCCGCGTACGCAGTGCGGGAAAGGTCTGGCCGAACCCGGGCGTCGAGCGAGGGCCGGCACGCGTGCGGGGAAGAAGGTGAGCTCCCCGGCCCCGTGCACGTCGCGGTGACTGGCCACGATCTGTTCGACCAGGGTCGTCCCGGAACGCGGCATACCGACGATGAACACCGCTTGCTCGCCAACCGGGGCGGCCGCGGCCGCCCCGGCGTGAAAAAATGCCGTGTCGAAGACTTCGACCATGGCATCTATGAAACGAGACTGCTCGTCGCGCTCGAATCGTATCGCTTTGCGGCGCACCGCATTGGCACGCCTGTAAGCGGCGAAGGCTTGCTCGAAACGGCCGAGTTCATCGAGCACCCTGCCGCGAGCGAAGTCGAGCACGGCAGCATCGTGCCCATCCCCTTCGACACGCGCTCGCACGCCGTCGATGCGCGCCAGGAGTCCGGCAGCGGCTTCCTCACCGGTGATCAGTTCGGCCAGATTGCGCCAGGCGCCAGCGTGTACAGGGTCGAGGCTTACCGCTCGCTCGAAGCACGCACTGGCGCGGTCGCGATCGCCGCTGGCCGCCCACGTCATACCGAGGTGATCGGCGATCTGCGCCGACTCGCCGACGAGTGCCCGGGCCTGCTCGAAGCTGGTACGCGCCGCCTCGACGCGGCTTTGCGCGAACTGCACGAGGCCCAGTGCGTCCAAGGTTTCAGCGCGGGCCGGCTCCACGTCGAGGGCCCGACGATATGCCGCTTCGGCCTCGGCAAGCGCGCCGCGACGGCGCTGGCAGTCTCCCAGCAGTTCCCACGCGGCGCGCTGTTCGGTGTCGAGTTCGAGCGAACGCGAACAGGCCGCAAATGCCTCATCGGTCTGCCCCTGTGCGAGGTACGCCAGGGCGAGATTGAAGTGGACCGGCGCGGCGTCCGGCAGGCGCCGGGCCAGCTTGTGCAACAGCGGGAGCGCTTCTCCCGCCCGGCCGCGCTCTCTGAGCAGATTGCCGAGATTGTTGAGCGCCTCGGGATAATCGGCGCGCACGCGCAGGGCTTTGCGAAAGTGCCTCTCGGCAGCATCGCGCTCGCCCTGGGCGAGGTGGGCATTACCCAGATTGAACTGGGCTTCAGCAAAGCGGGGCCGCTTGTTCACCGCGCGCTCGAAGTGCATCACGGCGGCCGCGACGTCGTTCATCTGCAGCAGGGCCATGCCGAGGTTATTGTTGAAACCCGGGTTATCGGGCTCGGCGTCGAGTGCGCGCCGGATCAGATCGGCGCCAGCCCTGAAATTTCCCGTTTGGCAGCCGATGACGCCGAGCATGTTGAGCGCATCGCCATGATCGGGAACCTGCCTCAATACATCCCTGTAGAGAAATTCGGCGCGCTGCAGCTGTCCCTCCTGGTGCAGCCTGGATGCGGTGTCGAACAGCTGCGCAACCGCTGCCTTGCTGCTTCCGGCCGCCATCGCTACGGGCGTCGTTTCAGCCGCCGGCCACCGGCGGCCAGATTGCAAGAGCGTCGCCGTCGGCAAAGATGGGCTCGTCGCGGCGCGCCGGGTCGATGTAGACGCCGTTGATGAGTACGAGATGCGCTGATTGCCGCGGTACGTGGAAACGGTCGATCACGTCATGGACCGAGGCGTCATCCGCGACATCGATATCGACGATATTGCGTTCAGCCTCAGGCGGCAGGAACTGCGCCAGCGAGGCATACATCTTGAGGGTGATTTTCACCGGCGCCGTGGGTTGTGGGTTGCGGGCGTTCAGGTTCCCAGCTCGACTGGCCTTGTGGCCGCCGCGACAACCCGTCGGCTGTCGCAGCAACGCGATTGCTCAGCGCATGACGCTGGCGTTGAATCCGATCGCCTGGGTGGAGGCGAGATAGGCTTCCATGATCCGGGTCGGATCTTCGCGCAGCCTGTCCTTCCATTTGCCCAGTCGTGTTTTGCTCTGTATGAGTCCTCGCAGCACCCCGACATGTTCGGTAAGACCGAGACTCGTCGCTCCGACCAGGACATCGTCGGCGAACTGCAGATTGAGATAGCGGAAACGCTCGCGATTGAGCAACTCCGAGCAATCCCCGCCGTCCTTGCCCATCCACAGCCCGAATGAACTCGAGATCAGTCCCATGGTGTCCAGCACGTTCATATTGACGCAGCCGCGATGAATCGCGCCAGCGAGCCCCGCCATGTTGCGAGCGGCCAGTTGACCATGGTCGACGGCGGTAGGCTGGATGGCCTGAACCGAATACTCCCCCGTGGAGAAATCGATGCCCTGCGCGACATCGCCGGCAGCGAAGACGTTCTCGTCACTGGTACACAGGTGGCGGTCGACCAGGATGCCTTGATCGGTCTTGATTCCGGCAGCTTCGACCAGCTCGAGATTCGGCTTCACACCGGTTGCCGAGACCACCATGTCGGCATCGATAGTCTCACCCGATTCGAGCACCACGCGCAGTGCGCCGGCGTCTTTCTCAATCGCAGTGACGCGCATGCTGGTGTGGACTTTGACGCCCTGTTTCCCGCACCAGTCCTTGATCAGGTTGCCCGCCGTGTCGTTCATCATACGCGGCACCATACGGTCTTCCATTTCGACGACCGTGAGCGTCGCGCCACTCTTGGCCAGGGCTTCGAGAATGATGCAGCCGATGAAACCCGCACCCATCAGGACTACCCGCGCACCGGGTTTGGCCGTAGCGGCGATGCGCCTGGCATCGGCCAGTGTCCAGCAGGCGGTGACGCCGTCCGAATCGATACCCGGGATCGGCGGAGAAACCGGCCGCGAGCCGGTTGCCACGAGGAGCCTGTCATAAGGCAGGCTGCGACCGCCGTCGAGCTCGATTTGGCGACTCTTGCAATCGAGGCGCGCGGCGCGCGCCTGCACGATGTCGATTCCGCGCGACTCGAAGTGATTGGCGTTCTTGCGCAAATAGGTGCCGTCCTCCTTGATCTGATCGACCAGGAAGTAGGGGATCGCCATACGCGAATAGGGCGGTTCGGGCTCGTCGCTGACCAGGGTCACCTGGGCATCGGACTGGAGCTTACGCAAGGTCTCGGCGGCGACGACGCCGGCAGGCCCTGCCCCGATTACGACATGTTTCATAGCTGGATCTCCGTTGCTCTGGGACAGCACAGTCAGGCGCTCGTCATACGCCGAGGCGCGTCAGGGTCTGGCTCGTCGGCACGCCTTCGGGGTTCCAGCCGCGCGCCGCGTAGTACAGCGGCAGCATCTCGTCGAGGCGATTGACCATCCCTTTTGCGGGCCCGGTCTTGGCGACGTCCTTGAGCAGCCGTTTGGGCAGCGTATCATCGGCTTTGCTCAGACCGGCGTCGAGATTGAACTTGCGCTCCAGGTTCCAGATGCGTTCCCCGGCCTCGAGCATGCTCTGAGAGGTCCAACCCCCTTCGCAAGCCGCATCGACCTGCGGTGCGATGTCTTCGAGTGTCCAGGCGAACGTCGTGAACACGCACAATCCGGTCGAGTCGACCGCGGCGGTGGCGTCCTGGAAGGCTTTGACCAGCTCGGGCTTGCCTTCGGTCGACAGCGGATCGGTTTTCACCGGCACCCCCATGATCTCGGATGACACCGTATAGCCGCGCAGATGGCAGGCGCCGCGATTCGACGTCGCATACGCCAACCCCATGCCCTGAATACCGCGAGGATCGTAGGCTGGGAACTCCTGGCCTTTGACCGTCATCGACAGCTCCGGATGGCCGTATTTCTCGCACAGGCGCTTCGAGCCGAGCGCGAGATCGCGTCCGAAGCCTTCGCCCGTGGCAACCAGTTCGACGGCTTTGGTCAGGGCTTCGGCGGAACCGAAGCGCATCTCGAGACCGCCGGTGTGTTCGGTCGTGATTGCGCCGATATCGAACAATTCCATCGCTGCAGCGACCGTCGCGCCGAACGATATCGGATCCATGCCA
This sequence comes from Gammaproteobacteria bacterium, assembly GCA_040904625.1. Classification (GTDB taxonomy): domain Bacteria; phylum Pseudomonadota; class Gammaproteobacteria; genus JACKNG01. The sequence continues at coordinate 2,107 of JBBDTC010000032.1, read as the reverse complement.
TCTTCGTTGCAGAGGAAATTGGCGTAGGTCAGCGCATCGATATCGTCGACGCCGGTATCGGAACCGAGCGCCCAAGCGGCCTCGAATTCCAGGCCGCCGGAGGCACCCATGTATTCGGGCTTGTTCTGAATCGTGTAGTGCTGCGGATCGATGGTCGAAATACGCCCGCAGGCGATGGTACAGCCGAAGCAGGCCGCGTTGGTGACGAGGTTGGGTTTGCCGTCGCTCTCGCGCGGTTCGTGCATGGCTTCAGCCGAGATCTTGTGAGCGCCTTCGAACTGCACTTCACGCATATTGCGCGTCGGCATGGCGCCGACTTCGTTGATCACGTTCATCAGCACCTGCGTCCCCATCGCCGGCAGACCCTGGCCTGTCACGGCATTGTCGGCGAGCGTCTTCTTGCCTGCCGTCGTTGCCTTGATGAACGCCCCCGCATCACGAATATTACCGACGCCTTTGGTACCGCGCACCGCCACTGCCTTGAGATTTTTCGATGCCATCACCGTGCCGACCCCGGAGCGGCCGGCAGCACGATGCAGATCATTGACGATCGCTGCATACAGGCAGCCCTGCTCGGCCGACCGTCCGACACAGGCAATGCGCAGCTGCGGGTCCTGGTATTTCGCGTGCAGGCGCTCGTCCGTTTCCCACACCGACTGCCCCCAGATGTCGTCAGCCGGGCAGATTTCCGCCTGGTCGTTCTCGAGATAGAGGTAGACCGGCCGTGGCGCGCGTCCCTCGAAAATGATCATGTCCCAACCGGCCTGCTTGATTTCCGCGCCGATGAAGCCACCGGAGTTGGAGCAGGCGACCGCCCCCGTCAGCGGGCTCTTGGTGATGACCGAGTAGCGCCCACCGGTCGAGGCCATGGTGCCGGTCAGCGGACCGGTCGCCATAATCAATTTGTTTTCGGGCGAGAGCGCGTCGACGCGCGGATCGATTTCCTCACACAGGTATTTGGTCGCGAGTCCACGCTGGCCGATGTATTTCATCGCCCACTCCATGTTGAGGGGCTCTTCCTTGCACGTCCCGGCGCTCAGGTCGACGCGCAGTACTTTACCTTGCCATGCCATGTCTGTTCCTCCGTCGCCGTCTTCGTTCAGTTCTTCGGGATGCTCTGGGCCGCGTGCGCACGCATGCGCTCCAGCCCGGTATGGTCGGCATCGACGTACGTGATGGCCTCGGTCGGGCAGGCTTCGGCACAGGCCGGCTCACCGCCACACAGATCGCATTTGATGACCTTGCCCGAGTCGGCGTTGTAATTGACCGTACCGAAGGGGCAGGCGATGGTGCAGACCTTGCAACCGACACAGATCTCCTCGATGACGTCCTTGGAGCCCGTCTTGGGGTTGATCACGATGGCCTCGACCGGACATGCATGCAGGCACCAGGCTTCGGCGCACTGCGAACAGGTATAGGGGGCAAAACGCCCTTCGTCATGGAATGTGAATACCTTGATGCGTGATTTCGACGGATTGAACATACCCTCTTTCTCGTACGAACAAGCCATTTCGCATTGCAGGCAACCGGTGCACTTTTCCGGTTCGAGTTGCAGGGCTTTGAGCATCATCAACCTCCTCGTCGCTGAAGCGGGATCATGGGAACCGCTTGATGTTATTCGTCGCGTGGCGACCGTGTCCGTTGCGCATCACCCGCGAGCCGGTGCCGGTCCGTCCAGGCGGTCGGGAAGAATTCCCGGCTCGGACGGGCCTCCTCCCCAAGTCGAACGCAAGGCCGTGCGGGTACAATGCGTCGACATGCACCGACTTGTTGTCGAGAGGGCCAGACTAGCGAGAACACCTGCAAAAGGCCAGCTTCGCCGTGCTTTGCAGAAATGTGTTTCATTCTCATCTGTGTTCAGGTGCCCCGCACCATTACAGGTGCGCGCAGCTCTCCCGGTGAACGGCGCTCATCATGGCACGCCGCTGTTGCGCTGGCGGCCTCGTTTCGACTACCACCGCAGCGTCGGTGACATCGAAACGACGCGCCGTCGGCGCCTAGCAGACTGTCGTACTTAGGGCATCGTGATGAGGCGAGTGGGAGAGCGAGGCAAAATGAGCGCGCGTTCGAGGCGAATAGTGGGGCTATTCAACGAGAACGCGCGCTT
>JBBDTC010000031.1:0-11915 GCA_040904625.1 Gammaproteobacteria bacterium | reverse complement strand
AACCTAGACTGGCGGAGTCAGAGTCCGCTGTCCTACCATTAGACGATCCCCCAAGATGGCTCTCAGGCTATCGATTCTGTGCGCCGAGTGCAATTTGCGGCGCGGGCCAGTGCCTTGAACGGGGCTGGCCCTGCATGCAGGTGCTTCAGCGCTTGCTGTACTGCGGGCGCTTGCGTGCTTTGTGCAAACCGACTTTCTTGCGTTCGACTTCGCGCGCGTCGCGGGTAACGAATCCGGCCTGGCGCAGCGGGCGGCGCAGCGTTTCGTCGTATTCCATCAGGGCCCGGGTGATGCCGTGGCGGATGGCGCCGGCCTGGCCGGTGGTGCCGCCGCCGTCGACGCTCACTTTGATGTCGAAATCATGCGCCATGGCGACAGTCTCGAGCGGCTGGCGGACGATCATGCGGCCCGTCTCGCGGCCGAAATACTCATCCACCGGTTTGCCGTTGATGATGATGTTGCCGCTGCCGCGGGTCAGGAACACGCGTGCGGAGGAGGTCTTGCGGCGACCGGTGCTGTAGAAGATTTCTGCTGCTGGCATGGGGTCAGAATTCCAGAGGGATCGGTTGTTGCGCGGTGTGGTTGTGTTCGGGACCAGCGTAAATCTTGAGCTTGCGGAACATCTGGCGGCCGAGCGGTCCTTTCGGCAACATGCCCTTGATCGCGCGTTCGATGATGGTCTCCGGCGATTTGTCGCGCAGTTTGGCGAAGTTGATTGCCTTGATGCCGCCGATGTAGCCGGAGTGGCGGTAGTACATCTTGTCTTCGGTCTTGTTGCCGGTGACGCGAATCTTACCGGCATTGACGACGACGATGTAATCGCCGGTGTCCATGTGCGGCGTGAACTGGGCTTTGTGCTTACCGCGCAGGCGCAGTGCGACTTCACTGGCAAGCCTGCCGAGCACCTGATCGGTCGCGTCGACGACGTACCAGTCACGTTTGATCGTGGACGGCGTCGCGGTGTAAGTTTTCATCATTGCTGAATGGGCTGGAAAAAAGAGGCGCAATGGTACGGAGAGTCCCCTGGGGTGTCAATGCGAAACCCCTTCTTTTGGCGGTATTTAGGGCCCTTGGCCTTGCAGCGGGCGGCACCCGGCGGGGGCGCTGCGACGCTTTCCCGGATGCGTGAACTGTCCGCCTGCGACCGCGTGCTGGTCGGCCTCGATGGGCTGCTGCGGGCAGCCACGCGTAGCGGATTGCGCCAGAATCGCCCCTATCCTGCCGCGGACGTCGCCGATGAGGCGGCCTTCTCGCCTGCCGAACGGCGGCATGCGGCGGGCCTCATGCGGGTCAATCATGCCGGCGAGGTCTGCGCGCAGGCGCTCTATCTGGGTCAGGCGCTCCTGGCCCGCCAGCCGGCGACCCGCACCGCGCTGGAGCGCGCTGCGGCCGAAGAAGGCGATCACCTGCTGTGGTGCCGAACCCGCCTGGATGAACTGCATGCCCGTCCGAGCCGGCTCGATCCCGGCTGGTTCGTCGGGGCACTGGCCATCGGCATGAGCGCGGCCGCGCTCAGCGACCGGGTCAGCCTGGGCTTCGTCGAGGAAACCGAAAGGCAGGTCGTGCGCCATCTGGAGGGGCATTTGGCCGCACTGCCCGGCAACGATCGCCGCAGCCGCGCGGTGGTGCGCGCCATGCGTGACGACGAAGCGCGGCACGCTGATGCGGCCCGGGCCGGTGGTGCCATGCGCCTGCCGTGGTTGGCCCGTGTCGCAATGGCCGGGCACGCCAGGGTCATGACCAAATTGGCGTATTGGATTTGAGTCGAAGTCCGGGCGGGCACGATAGAATCGCAGCGACCCTACATCGCAACGCTGACGCAAGCCATGCCCACGTCCTGCTCGATTCTGAAACAACTGATCCTGATCGCCGCCCTGCTCGGGGCGGGGCCGGCGTTCGCCGTGCTTCCCGCCGTCGCCGACGGCGAGCCCCTGCCCAGCCTGGCACCGATGCTCGAACGCGTGACTCCGGCGGTTGTGAATATCGCCACCGAGGGCCATGTCGAGTTGCGGACCAATCCGCTGTTCAACGACCCCTTCTTCCGGCGATTCTTCAACGTTCCCGATCGGCCTTTGCGGCGCAAGACCCAGAGCCTGGGCTCAGGTGTCATCGTCGATGCCGAACGCGGCCTCGTCCTGACCAATAATCACGTGATCGCCAATGCCGACGAGATCACCGTCAATCTGCGTGATGGGCGCGATCTCGAAGGCGAACTCATCGGCAGTGATCCGGATACCGATGTCGCCGTGGTGCGTGTGCCGGCGGAGAATCTCACCGCCATCGAACTGGCCGACTCGGATGCGCTGCGCGTGGGGGATTTCGTCGTCGCCATCGGTAATCCGTTCGGCCTTGGCCAGACGGTAACCTCGGGCATCATCAGCGCCTTGGCGCGCTCCGGGCTCGGTCTCGACTATGAGGATTTCATCCAGACCGATGCGTCGATTAATCCGGGCAACTCGGGGGGCGCACTGGTCAATCTGCGCGGCGAGCTGGTCGGGATCAACACCGCGATATTCTCGCGCAGCGGCGGCAACATCGGCATCGGCTTCGCCATCCCCATCAACATGGCGCGCGCAGTGATGGAGCAGCTGGTCAGCTTCGGCGAAGTCCGCCGGGGCTTCCTCGGCCTGCAGTTCCAGGATCTGAATCCGGATCTCGCGCTGGCCTTCGGGCTCGCGGTCAATGAAGGGGCGGTCGTCACCAGCGTCATGCCTGCATCGCCTGCAGCTGCGGCGGGCTTGATGCCGGGCGATGTCGTTACCCATTTCGACCAGCGCAAGTTGGCCAATGCCGCGGAGCTGCGCACCCGGATCGGCCTCGCACGGGTCGGCAAGACCGTGGAAATCGCCTATCTGAGGGACGGTAAACCGGGCAAGACCAGGGTCGAGATCGGCGCCCAAAGCGAAGCCGTGGTCGACAAGCCGTTCAAGAATGAACGCATGGCCAGCACCACGGTCGGCGAGATCCCTAAGGACTCTCCCGCCTATGGGCGTCTCCGCGGTGTGATGGTCTATGACATCGCCCAGCATTCCCCGGCATGGCGGGCCGGGCTGCGCCGCGGCGACATCATCAGCTCCGTCAACCGGGTGCCGACGCCATCTGTGGCCGCGTTTGTCGAGGTCGTCAACCAGGTTCCCGGTCAACTCCTGCTCAGTGTTCACCGCGGCAATCAGGCCGCCTACCTGGTCATCAAGTGACGAACCGAGGGTCGGGGAGTCAATCGACGTAGTGAACGCCGCCGAGTTCGGCGTCGTGTACCGACTGTGCGATACAGTTGATGAGTTCCGGACGGGCGAAGCCGCGACGGTAGAATGCTGCGATGGTACGCGCGGGGGCGGGCGCTGCGAATGGCTTGTACACGATGTGGCGGCCCAGATCTTCGTTCAGGGGCATCGTCGACGGCACCACGGTCACTCCGGCACCCGCCGCGACCATCTGGCAGATGGTGTCCAGCGAACTGCCTTCCAGGGTTTTCTGCATTTCTCCTGCGGCGCTGTCGTCCGGGGTGATGCAGGCCGGGCAGGCCTCGATGACCTGTTCGCGGAAGCAGTTGCGCGCGCCGAGCAGGAGCAGCGTCTCTCCGGCGAGGTCGCCGGCACTGATGGCGTCGCGCCCTGCGAGTGGGTGGTCCCTGGGTACGGCAACCGTGAAGGGTTCTTCGTACAGCGGACGCGACACCAGGCGCGGATCACGGAAAGGCAGGGACATGATGGCGCAATCGAGCTCGCCGCCGCGGAGCTGCTCGGCGAGTTCGTCCGTGAAGCCTTCGCGTACGATCAACGTGAGTTTCGGTGCACGCGCCTTGAGTGCGGTGATGAGCCGCGGAATCAAATAGGGCCCGACGGTGTAGATTACGCCGAGGACGAGCTGGCTGCCGAGCGGATCCTGCGCCGCTTCCGCCATGTCACGCAGTGCTTCGGCGGCAGTGAGGACTTCGCGTGCCTGCGCTACCAAGGCCTCGCCGATGGGCGTGATGATGACATCGCTGCGGGTGCGTTCGAACAGACGCACACCGAGTTCGTCTTCGAGTTTCCGGATGCCGACACTCAAGGTCGGCTGGCTCACGAAACAAGCCTCCGCTGCTTTACCGAAGTGACGATGCCGGGCGACTGCGACGACGTAACGAAGTTCGGTCAGCGTCATCGGACGAAGTGCCTCCGAATTTGCCGCGCCCGGGCCGCTGCGGCCCCCGCTCCGGCCTCATCGTGCGGTCAGGCGGATTTGCGGACCTGTGGCTGTGGTAGGGACATGGCCTGGTCCTCGAGCAGCACATCGAACAATTCGAGGGAAAGATAGCTGCGGCCGTGGGCGTCACCGGCGGCGACGGTGAAAGGCTGATCGGCTTCGCCGGCGCTGTCGACGACCAGCAGCGCCGAGGCGAAATCGTCGCCACGCGTGAAACGGTGGGTCGTGATCACGGTCCCGATGCCGGCCGCCGTCGCCGCGAGCATCCCGTTACGGGTGTCTTCCAGTGCGATGGCGTTGGCCGCCGGGATCGACAGCCTGTCCAGCACGGCGTCGTAGACGGCCGGCGACGGCTTTTTGGTCGCCACCGAATCACAGGTTTCAATGGCCGCAAACCAGTCACGCCAGCCCGGTGGCAGATTGTTGTCAAGCAGGGTTTCGGCGTTCGACCGCGCCGAACTCGTGGCGATCGCCATCACGATGCCAGCTTCGCGGGCACTGTCCATGAGGCGCCGTATCCCCGGGCGCAGGCGCACTTCTCCCTCGGTCAGCATGGCGGCGTATTTGCGCGTCTTGGCGCGATGTGTGGCGATGACGAATTGTCGGAACTCGCGCTCGTCGTTGAAACGTTGACGGAGATCCTGACCAAAAGCCGCGATGCGTTCGCGACCGCCAGAAATGGCGAGCAGTTCCTGATAGAGCTCCGGGGTCCAGTTCCAGCCCAGGCCGAATTCCGCGAAAATGTGGTTGAAGGCGAGACGGTGCACCTCCTCGGTATCGGCCAGCGTTCCGTCGACGTCGAAAATCAAGGCCTTGAGCATGTTCACTGGAATTACCGGGTAGTGCGAAATTGAGACAAGTTGTTGCGACTATATAACAAAAAGCCGCATTAAACGATTGATTTTTGCCAAAGTGATCACATTAGCAACGTCTCGGCCATGTTGTCGGCCGCATCTTGCCAAGCTGTAATCGCCCCTGCCATCGTTGCGAGTGTGAGAGTCGCGTGCGCGCGGATCGTTCCGCTGGCCGCGCGCACCGTTTCGGCCTGCGATGTTACATGGCAGTATGGTTTCCGCCACGCCGTCAGCCGTTGAATCATGTGGGGCGGCACTGCGAAGGCGCATCGGCAGGCGCCACCCGGGCTTGCAGCGCCGGGCGGACTGTAAACGGCAGCAGGCAGAGGATGGGGCACGTGGAACGCAGCGAGTCGGCAACGCGGGACGCAGCGAATCTGCGCGTTTCACGCCGCGAGCGTCGCCGGTATGCCTACTACCGCCGAGCTTCGATTTCATGAAGATCCGCCAAACCGGCTCCTTAGCGCGGCGCGGGCGAGGTGCGACCACGCAGCCGGACCCGCGCTATCTGGCGACCTCGCGGGAGGATTTCGACGACGGCTGGGGTAGCGCCGACGAGGACGCACCGGCGCTCCGTACCACCGTGACCGTCGAGCGTGCCGTGGGCATCATCAACCGCAATCAATCGCCCGACCTGCCCTTCAATCTTTCGATCAATCCGTTTCGCGGCTGTGAGCATGGCTGTGTTTATTGTTATGCACGGCCGGCACACGCCTACGTCGATCTGTCTCCAGGGCTCGATTTCGAGAGCCGCCTGTTTGCCAAGCCAGACGCTGCCCTGGTGTTGCGAAGCGAACTCGCGCGGCCCGGTTACCGCTGTGAGCCCCTGTCGCTGGGCGCCAACACCGATGCTTATCAACCCATTGAACGACGCTTGCGCATCACGCGATCGATCATCGAAGTGCTGGCTGCCTGTCGCCATCCACTGACCATCGTGTCCAAGTCGGCGCTCATCGAGCGTGATTTCGATTTACTGCAGCCAATGGCTGAGCAAGGTCTGGTGCAGGTCTTCCTGTCGGTCACCACACTCGACCGCGAGCTGTCGCGTCGCATGGAACCGCGCGCCGCGGCGCCGCAACGGCGACTCGAGACCTTGCGGCGGCTGGCAGCGGCCGGGATCCCGTGCGGCGTGATGGTCGCGCCGATTATTCCGGCTTTGAACGAACCCGAACTCGAGCGCATCCTCGAGACGGCCGCGCAGGTCGGTGCGCAGCACGCCGGGTACGTGGTGCTGCGGCTGCCACGCGAAGTGAACCCGCTCTTCCAGGACTGGTTGCAGCAGCACTATCCGCTCAAGTACGAGCGCGTGATGGCGCGGATACGCGATCTGCGTGGCGGTGCGGACAACGACGCTACGTTCGGTCGACGGATGACCGGCAGCGGCGTGTTTGCCGAGTTGATCGGACAGCGCTTCAGGCGCAAGTGTCGCGAACTCGGTCTCAACCGCGCACGGCACACGCTCACCACGGAACTCTTCGTCGCACCGGCGCGGGATGATCGTCAGCTCGAGCTGTTCTAATCCGCGTCAGCGTCGCAGGAAGCGTATCCAGCGGGCGAAATTGAGCAGGCTGGCCAGGGCCGAGGCAACGTAAGTCATCGCGCAGGCGGCGAGAATACGGCGTGCCGGTGGCAGATCGGAGCGTTCGAGATAGCCGAGCTCGAGGATCGGCAGGGCGCGCCTGAAGCTCGCGTCGAATTCGACCGGGAGCGTGATCAGATGAACCACGATCGGGATCGCCATGACCGCGATGGCCGCGAATAACAGGGCGGCTCCCGCGCCGGGCGAGCGCGTCACCAGCGTGATGAACGGGATGGCGAGGAGGACTATTGACGCAAGCCGTTCGGCCATCGCAGCGAAACGTACCAGGCGTTGGCGCAGCTGCAGCGGGCGGTAGCCGATGTAGTGCTGGATGGCGTGGCCGACCTCATGCGCAGCGACCACGACGGCAGTCAGGGAGCGCCGGTCGTGATGCGCCTCGCTGAGAACGACCGCGCGGCGCTCCGGATCGAAATGATCACCGGTGCCGGGCGCAGCCTGCTCTACGGCATAGCCGTCGAGGCGGGCGGAGCTCAACAGGTGGCGGGCGAGTTCAGCGCCGGTGCCGGGCAAATCCGCGCGCTCGCCGTTATGGTGCTGCAAGGCATGTCGGGCCCAGAGCTGCGGGCCGAAGATGACAGCCAGGGCAAGGATGACGAGCAGGGCGAGCATGATCTTTGCCGGGCCGCGCGGGCAATGCTCAGCTGCGTACGCGCTTGACGATGACGAGGGTCACGTCATCGCTCTGCGCGACGCCTTCGCGAAAAGTCTGCAGCTCGGTTTCCAGCCCCGCGCACAGGGCTTGCGCGGAAAGCCGGGCATGGCCGGCGACATACTCGCGCAGACGCGCCTTGCCGTAACGTTCACCACGCGCGTTGGCAGTGTCCCAAATGCCGTCGGTGCCGATGATGACGATGTCGCCGGGTGCCAACAACGCGCCGGTATGGGTTGCGTAGCGCCACTCGGCATCGATCCCGAGCGGGATGTCATCAGTACCGAGCTCGTCGACGTCCGCGCTGTCGGCGCGATAGACGATGACCGGGTCGTGCCCGGCACTGGCCCATTCGAGACGACCGTCGGCGGCATCCAGGGCGAGCAGGAACAGCGTGACGAAGTGGCCTTGACTCACATCGTCGCAGAGTTCGCGATTGACGTAGCCGAGCAGGTCTCCCGGAGTATGGCCGCGATCGCGGCCACCATGGAGGAGCGCACGGGCGGTTGCCATGAGCAAGGCCGGACCGATGCCGTGGCCGGAGACATCGGCAACGACAACGCCGGTTCGCGGCCCCGCCGCGCTCGCGAAGGGAATGAAATCGAAGTAGTCGCCGCCGGTTTGTTCGGAGTAGCGGGTCATCCCGCTGAGGTCGTAGCCGGGCACCTCGGGCGCCTCTGGCGGCAACAATTGTTGCTGAACTTCGCGCGCCAGGATCAGCGCGTCCTCGATGCGGGCATGCGCCTGCAGGCGCGGGACCATGGCGTTGAAGGCCTCGCCCAGCCCGCGCAGCTCGTCGCGCGTGGATAGCGCCGCACGAGCGGCGAGATCGCCTGCGGCGAGGCGGCTGACCGCGCGCGCAAGATCCTCGATCGGACGACTCAAGTGCCGCGCGACGGCAAGCGCGACCAGCACGGCGGCCATGGCGATCGCGGCGACGATGAGCAGCAGATGTGTGACGTGGGCCTGTGTCGTCTCGTCTGCGTATTGCGCGGCCTGGAGGGCGGCCTGGGTGGCCTGGGCGACCGGTACGATAAGCACGACGTAACCGAATCCCTCGCCGTAGCGATGAAAGAGCACGAAGCTGTCCGTGCCATGGACGCTGGTACGCAGATGCCCGTTGTCCCCGGCGATCATGGCCGCGGCGACGCGCGCCGTCGCCGCGGTATTGCCGAGGTCCAAGGGTTCGATATCAGGCAGGGTCTGCCAGTTGCTGTGGGCTTCGCCGCCGTGGCGGCGGGCCAGAACGTTGACGCTCGGGGTGTCGACCATGGGCGGACGCAACACCGCCGCCTGCAGGACATCACTGCCGTCGTCCAGCGTCGGCGGCAACTGGAGCAGATCGAACGTCGAGCTCAGATCGACGTCGATTCCGGTCAAGCCGATGAACGCTCCGGCGGCGTCGAACAGCGGCAGCGTGGCGTTTATCAACAGCGCACCGGTGCTGGCATCGCGGTGTGGGCGGTGCCAGCGAAAGCCCGGCCTTTCGCGCTGTGCGGCGTACCATGGGCGCCGGCGCGGGTCGAAATCCGACGGGTTGCCGCCGTGCCCGGGCCACGATGCGCTGAGGCCGTTTTCGAGCACCACATAGTGCCAGCCGAGAATCGGATCATCAGGTTCACGCACCGTATTGTAGAAATCGGCCATTGCCGCCAGCGCGCGTGCCTGCGCAATCAAGTCTTCATCGTCGATCCCGCCATTGATGTGCAGCGACACGTGCGGCCAGGACACCGCCAAGGGCTCGCCGCCGCGCGCCGATCGCGCCAGGCGCGGCGCGGGCGCATCGGCCAGTTCGAGTCGGGGATCGGCGCTGTCGAACGCCTCTTCGAAGAACAGCGGCCGTGCGTTCGCCGGCGACGGTGGGTCGGCGAGAAGTCGTTCGGCTTCACTGGCTTGCAGCGCGACGAGTAGGCGTATCCGTCGCGCCTCGCGGTCCAGGGTCTGGGCGTAGTCAGAGGCGATGCGGTCCATCATGAGTACGGCTTGCTCGGCCAGCGCGCCGGCGTTGCGCCGCGTCAAATCGTCGCTCAGTTCGACCAGCAGATGGCGGTCCAGTGCGATGACGAGGCCCAGCGGCACGAGTGCGATGGACGCGAGCAGGCCGAGCATTTTCTGCCGAATGAACATGTCAGCGTGGTGTCTGCTCGGCGTTGCGCAATGTGCCGTGACGGCCAGCGCCCGCGGCTGACGACGGAGCGACTGTCGCGATGGTTCGAACAGGTCGGGATTGCTCCATGTGCGTCAGGGCTCCGGCAATGGAACGACGAATGCCAGGGACGCTGTAGCGTTTCGACGAAATCATTCCGGTCAGTGTCCTTACCCGTGAGTGCCAGCGCAAGCCACCGCACGATGCCCTGTAGAATGGCCGGCTGGCTCGCATCGCCAGGTGAGCAGCACCATCATCAGCTGGAATGAGCAGTGAACGAAAGGGGACAACCTGACCCGGCGGTGCCGGCGGTTTCACCGCTGTCACGCTATCACGCCGACCTGGATGCGGGGCGGATCGCACCGGATGCCGCGCAGGCGGCCGCGGTCGAACATCTCGAGCGCGTGTTTCATGCGCTTGCCGCGGCACCGGCCCGGCGTGCTCCGGGGCTGCTCGATCGGCTGCTGCGGCGCCGCCCGCCGCCGTGGCGGGCCGTTCGCGGTTTGTACCTGTGGGGGCCGGTTGGCCGCGGTAAGACCTATCTCGTGGATACGTTCTACGAGGGCCTGCCGCAGAACGAGAAGCTGCGCATTCATTTCCATCACTTCATGCAGCGCACGCATCGTGCGCTGCGCGAACTGGATGAGTGCCAGGATCCGTTGACTGTCATCGCAGTACGTTGGGCGGAGGAGTTCCGCGTGCTGTGTCTCGATGAGTTCCACGTCGGCGACATCACCGATGCGATGATCCTCGGCAATCTGCTCGAGGCCTTGTTTGACGAAGGCGTGACCGTCGTCGCCACATCAAACGAAGCGCCGGCGGCTCTCTATGCCGGCGGCTTGCAGCGCGAGCGCTTCCTGCCGGCCATCGCGCTCATCGAGAAGCATCTGGAAGTGGTCGAACTGGCTGGCGATCTCGATTATCGCCTGCGCGCGCTCGAACAGGCTCCGGTCTACTACCGTTGTGATCGCAGCGGCGCGGATGCGGCCCTCGAGCGCTGTTTCGACACGATCGCAGGGGCGGGCGGTCAGCGCGATACCGCTCTCGTCGTGGAAGGACGCGCAATACCGGCGCGCCGCCTGGCCGAGGGCGTGGCCTGGTTCGCCTTCGACGCGCTTTGCGGCGGCCCCCGGGCAACCGCGGACTACATCGAAATCGCCCGTTGCCACCACACGTTACTGCTCAGCGATGTGCCCAGCCTGGGCAAAGACGACAACGACGCCGCGCGGCGATTGATCAACCTGATAGATGAACTCTATGACCGTAACGTCAATCTCATCGTTTCCGCCGCAAGCGAACCGGAAGTACTCTACCGCGGCGAGCGCCTGGCGCAGCCGTTTCTCCGCACCGCCAGCCGCCTGCGCGAGATGCGTTCACACGATTACCTGGCGCGCCCGCATGTGAGCGACTGAACGCTGACCCAGCGGGCAGGGCCTCGGTAAAGGATCAATAATTATCAATAAGATAAAAAAGATTCTTGACATTATTGATTACATGGCTATCCTATCCTCATAATATTATTTCAACAAACCAAATCGGGAAGCTGAGGCCTTACATGAATACGGCAACCGACAGCGATAGGGACCAGGAGCACGCCATTGCTCAGGTCATCGCTTGTCATTACGGCGATGGCGACGTTTATGTCCCGCGCAGTGCCGCCCGGCGTGCTGCGCTGCGCCTGGCGATCGATGCCGGCTTCGTCAGCCGCGAAGGTTTTCTCACCCGAGAAGGCCGCCGGCTGTTGGCTCGTTTCCAATCCTGACACCTCCGTGGGTGAGTTGACGGGTTTCGACCTGTCACCAGCGTATTAGGGCTGCTCTTGCAGCCCTTTTTTTGAGGGCATGTCGCGCGTTGGCCACGCGGCCGGAGGCGCGTCAGGCGACTGCCGCCGCTGCACCACGGCTGCGGCTCTCGAGGGGATTCTATGGACACAATCGAACCAGGCATGATCGGCGCCATGCCGCAACGGCGTATGGCGATGGCAAAGCCCCGGCGCGGTCAGCACACCCTGATGAACCAGGCGCATCAGCGCCAACTGCCTGCTTGAGTTCAGGATGGCCTTGCCCTTGTCCACCGGCCCGTCCGAGCGCGCTTCGCGCGCCATGCGCGTAATCATCGTCGACGATTCGCGCGAGTACATGGCAGTCCTGCGGCGCATGCTCGCGGCAAGTCTGCCGGAGATCGAGGTCAGCGAGTACGATCCCGATCAACAAGGCAAGCCGGGGCCCGGCTTCGACTGGTCGTTGTACGACGTCCTTCTGCTCGACCAGCAGCTCGGCGGCAGCGAAAGCGGGATCGAATGGCTGATCGAATTCAAACCCGGCGGCTGTTTGCCGCCGACCATATTGATGACGACGACCGGCGACGACTATCTTGCAGCACGCGCGATCAAAGCAGGCGCCTGGGATTACATCCGCAAACAGGACGTAACTACCGGGCGTATCAGCCGCATGGTGGTCGAAGCGGCCGAGTCGCGACGAG
>JBBDTC010000030.1:0-1966 GCA_040904625.1 Gammaproteobacteria bacterium | reverse complement strand
CTCATAGCTCCCACAACCGGGGAGGACCCGTCAGAATGGGAAGGTGCGGAATGGCGCTCCGTCCCCTGCATTCCGAGTTCTGAAATCCCGCAACGGCGACATCGGCCGTCGAACGACCACTCGCCGCCCTGGCTCCTGGGCTAGACCCGACAGTAGATGCGCGCCATGTGGCTGTCGTTTCGATTGTAGCCGGGACGGGGTGCATGGGACACGCCGGATGTGTCCGTGGGTCACCAGCTATACCTTACCAACTGTGCAGAGTGTCACGGCGCCGAGCCCGAAGGCGAAGCCACTGGATGCAGCGCGGCGAAAGAGGGCGCCTGCCGGCTCCGCCGCACGATGAGAGCGGCCGCACCTGGCACCACTCGGACAAGCAGCTTTTCACAATCACAAAGTTTGGCCTGCAGGCCATCGCGCCCGGCTACGAGAGCGACATGCCAGCCTTCAGGGACATACGGACATACTGAGCGACGATGAGATCTTCTCCATCCTCGACTATATCCGTCTAGCGGGAACGGGAGCGGAACTATCAGGCGGCATCAGCGGAGCCGTAGCGGCTGTGCAGGGGTGCAGGGTCCGCCAAGGGGCTATTGCTAGGGGGCGCGGGGCTGGCTCCCATCCGCGGCAGCATACTCTTGTGCCCTGCGACCAATCCCTCCGTACGCGAATATCGAGTGCCTGCACGCAAGGCTCCGCGGGAACTGGCCACTCGGCACTGCAATCATTAAAGAGCTCGCGAAGAAATTCACGATCGTTGGCTTCGATCGAGTTCTTCCGCCTCATCCGCCTGCGGAAGCCGAATGCGTTTGCTTCGACCTGACATCGGATGCCAGCGTGGAAGCAGCGTTCACGCGTGTCCGTGTCGCCTATGGCGACAATATCGCCTCTATCATACACTTGGCCGCCTATTTCGATCTCAGCGGCAAGCCCAACTCTAATACCAACGGCGTCGATTCCAGCGCCGCGAGCGCGACGCGCTCCTCCGCCGTCGATGATGGTGCTGCTCCGGGGGCTGAGCGGCGGCGGGTCCTCGCCAGCACCACCACGCCCCCGACCAGCAGGATCAGCGGCCCCACAGCCCAGAACAGCAGCGTGTGCGGCGCCAGCACCGGATTGAGCAGCACATACTCGCCGTAGCGATCGACCAAGAACTGTATGTCCTCGGCATTGCTGTCGCCCGCGACCAGCCGCTCGCGGACGATGATCCGGATCGGCCGAGATATCCCGCGCCCGTTGCTCGAGCACCGGATCATCGAGAATCTCGTCCGGATCGACGGCGAGGGCCGGCCAGCTAGCCAGGGTCAGCAGCAATGCCAGCAGCAGCGTCTTTATTCAGCCGGCGCCGTTTGGGCCGCTGCGGGACGCGGCGCCCCCACCCGCAGGCGCCGATAGCTCAGCGACAACAGCCCGGCGAGCGCCATCAGCACCGCCCCGAGCCAGATCAGGAGGATGTATGGCTTGTACCAGGCCCGCACCACCTGCGACCCGTCGACCGCAGGCTCGCCGAGCTGCAGGTAGAGCTGCGAGAAACCGAAGGTCTCGATCGCCGCTTCGGTGGTCGGCATACCGCTTGCGGCATAAACCCGGCGCTCCGGTTCGGCCCGCCGCTCGTCACCATGGGCGGCGATGGTGAATTGCCCCCGCTCGCTGGAGTAGTTGGGGCCGGCTACCCGCTGCAGCCCGTCGAAGCTGATCTCGTATCCTGCCAGTTCGGCGGTGTCGCCGGGCCGCATGGTGGTGACCAGTTCCCGCTCCCAGGCGGTGGTGGCGACGATGCCGATGACGGTGACGCCGATACCGAAATGCGCGATGGCGGTCGCCCAGACGGTACGGGGGAGGCCGAACAGGCGACGCATGCTGGTGCCGAGGTCGGCCCGGAACAGCTTGGCGCGGTCGCCGAGGTCGGCCAGAGCGCCGAAGGCAACCCAGAAGCCGAGGAACAGCCCGAGCGGCACCATCGAAATCG